>JAAYDR010000080.1 GCA_012729115.1 Clostridiales bacterium
GCGCTGGTGGAGGAACTCAAGGAGGAGGACCGCAACAAGGACCATTTTATCAGCGTGCTGTCCCACGAGCTGCGCAACCCCCTGGCGGTCATTCAGATGAGCCTGGATTTGCAAAAGCTGGAGCTGGACGAGGATGCGGCCTTCCAGAAGACCTTTGGCATGATCCAGCGGCAGACCCATCATCTTGCCCGTCTGATCGACGATTTGCTGGATGTGACCCGCATCAACCAAAACAGAATCCAGCTTAAAAAGGAGCCGGTGGAGTTGGGTCAGCTGATCCGGAACGCCCTGAAGGATTATCAGGCGCTGTTTGAACAAAAGCAGGTCGGCGTGGAAACATCCCTCGGCCCGGACCCTGTGTTTCTCCATGCCGATCCCCTGCGCATGTACCAGGTTATCGGCAACCTGCTGCACAATGCCGTCAAGTTTACCCCCAAGGGAGGCCATGTGCGGATTCTGCTGGAAGCGGATGCGGAGGCGCAGCAGGCAATCCTCCTCCTGGAGGACGACGGGGAGGGTGTATCCCCGGAGCTGATGCCCAAGCTGTTCCACCCCTTTATCCAGGTGGATCAAACCCTGGACCGGAGCCGGGGCGGCCTGGGCCTGGGCCTGTCCATTGTAAAAGGCATGGTGGATCTCCATGGGGGAAACATCCAGGCCACCAGCCCGGGGCCTGGCAAAGGCACCTCCTTTACCCTCCGGCTGCCGCTGATGCCGGGCCATGCCCCAGGTCCCGAAGCGCCTATAAAGGCCGGCACGGGCCCCCACCCCGCGCTGCGCATTCTGGTCATTGAAGACAATGAGGAGCTGGCGGAATCCACCTGCATGCTGCTTCGTCACCTGGGGCATGACGCTGCGGCCGCCTATACCGGGCGGGATGGCATCGCCAAGGCCAGGGAGGGGAAGCCCGATGCCATCTTCTCGGACATCGGCCTGCCGGATATCACCGGGTATCAGGTGGCCATGGAAATACGCGAATTGCCCGGGCACAGGCACACCCCCCTGTTTGCCATCACCGGCTACGGCCAGCCCGAGGACAGGGAGCGCTCCAAAGCAGCCGGCTTTGCCCGGCACCTGGCAAAGCCCATGGGCATGGATACGCTGAAGGCCACCCTGGAGGAGTTTTTTGGGTAGACCGCCCTGCAAGTCAGGCATTGATGCCCCCAGGATAAATCACATTGACAAGCATCCCCCATGCAGTTATAATTTAGCAAATCCTGTTAAATCGTCGGCCGTGCCGTATGTTCTGTTCCATTGCTGTCATGTTTAGGAGATCTGCATGCATCTTTTCGAAATCAGTAAGTCCACCATGATGATTGTCCTCGTAGCGGGACACTTCTTTTCCGGTATCCTTGTGATTGCCTATACCTCCAAGCGGGAAAAAACCAGGGCATTTCATGTCTACCTGCTTTCAAAGTTCCTGCAGCTGTGCTCCTGGAGCCTGCTGGATATCAAAGACCAGATCTCCGGGATGGGGATTATTGCGTTTGGCAACTCGCTGCTCTTTGCCGGGGTAACCTGTGAGCTCATCGCCTTTCTCAGCCTCAAGGACGGCATGCTTAAATCCACGAAAAATTACATTGCGTTGACGGCCGGATGTATTTTCGCTTTCTGTCTGGCCACGGGGCTGGGCGTTGCCGAGAACGTCCGCATTGCCATGGCTTCCGCCTTCCTGGCACTCCAGATGGCCTACCCCGTCTTCCGCCTTCTGACGGACAAACAGGGAACCATGCTGCAAAGGCTCATCGCCGCCTGTTATGGCATCAACGTGCTGATGCTGATTCTGCGGGCTGTCATATCCCTCACCACCAACCTGAACATGCACCTGGGCATGGACAGCACCTACAGCACCCTCCTTTTCGTGTTTCTCTATCTGGACATGATTGCCGGAAGCACCGGCTTTATCCTGATGCACAAGGAAAAGCAGGACGCGGAGCTGCTGAAGGCTGCCTCCCTGGACGGGCTCACCCATATCTTCAACCGCCAGACCTTCGAAAAGCGCGCCGAGGAAATGATCTCCATGCACGCCCGCAAGCAGGAGCGCCTCTCCTTTCTGGTTCTTGACATCGACGATTTCAAGAACGTAAACGACACCTTCGGCCATCAGACGGGCGATCTGGTGCTGCGGCATTTTGCGGACACCATCGCCGGCCAGCTTCGCAATTACGACCTTTTTGGCAGGTTTGGCGGCGAGGAGTTCGCCATTTTGCTGCCCCAGACCGGTGTGCAGGATGCCCAGGTTACAGCGGAGCGGCTGAGGGCCGCGGTGGAGGCTTCCCCTGTGTACACCCGCGGCAAATCGTCGGCCGTCGGCCAGGCCATCCGTTTTACCGTGAGCATCGGCGTATCCACCCTGATTCCAAGCGGGCAGGGGGACATCGAAACCCTCTACCGGCTGGGGGACCAGGCCATGTACCAGGCAAAGGCCCGGGGGAAAAACCGGGTGGAGGCAGCCTGAGCGGGAAAGTTCCGCTAGAGCTTCAACGCTTCCCGGATTGCTTCGGAGCTGGGGCCGTCCATCAGGGCCGGGTCATAGTGCCGCTGGGGGTAGCGCTGCTCCAGGGCCAGGTCCCGGAAACCTTCAGCCCCCCGCTTCATCCCGGCCCGTCCTTCCCCTGCCAGCACCGGCTCATCCTCCCAGCGCCTCTGGCTCAGCCAGGTGGCCGGATGGGGAATAAACCGCCCGCCCTCCCGCTGCCACTGCTCCCCCTGGCGCTGGGCGCTAAGGGCATCCAGCATCCGCCCCTGAAGCTCCGTCCCCGGGGCAAGCCGGCGGTAGGCCCTGCGGGCCGTCTCCTTGCCGGCCTTGCGGGGATATCCCTCCCAGAAAGCCTCAAAGGCGTCTTTCACCCCCTCCCCCTCCCCCTGGGGGGCTTGGGGGGGTGTTTTTTGTGTTTGGTTTGTCTTTGTCTTTGTCTTTGTATAGTGAATGGGCCCGGTATGCGGCTCGCTTTGCGGCTCGCTTTGCGGCCCGGTTTGCGGCCCGGGTTGAGGTTCGGTTTGCGGCTCACTCTGCGGCTCACTCTGCGGCTCACTCTGCGGCTCACTCTGCGGCTCACTCTGCGGCTCGCTTTGCGGCTCGCTCTGCGGCTCGCTTTGCGGCTCCCGGGCTTCCTCCTCCCGGGTGGAGTAGTCCATGGTGATGTCCAGCATCCGGTACCGGGCGCAGGCCCGGCCCGACTGCGCCTGCCACTCAATGAGGCCGCTGCGGGCCAGGGTCTCCCGGGCCCGCTTCACCCCGGACAGGGAAAGGCCCGCATCATGGGCCAGGGAGGACAGCGCCACGCCAAAGGACTCCGGATGCCCCAGTTCGTTGGAAGTACCCAGCAGGGCATACCAAAGGGCCACGGCGGGGGCCTGCAGTTCCTGCCGGGTGCGCTGAATCAGGCGAAAAGCTCTGATCTGTTCAAAATAACGCATGAATTCCTGCCTCCCGTTTCAGATAGCGAACATGTGTTCTGTACCCTCCCCCACAGGATACCACACTTCCCCATGTAACGGAAGGCTTCCGGCCCAGGATGAGACGGCATGAGACATCATGAGACAAAAATCCGTGTCTCATTGTTTAGAATACTGAAAAAGTTTTGTATGACTTTGCGGGGTGTTTGCAATCATTTTGTCACATTTGGCTCCTCCCGGCCACAAAACCCAACCCACGCAACGTTTACACGCAAAACCAGGCAATATCAAGGCTTTGATGCTCTATCCCTTGTGTGGCAAGGGGTTGCTGGAGCTGACCCCATACTTCAAATTATTACAAGGTTCGCTACATTTATTACGTCCGCCACAGGTGGTGTAACAAAAAATTAGGACTACAAAATGTGCCTGGCCTAGTGGAAAACCTTGTATGCAAATACGATATGTGGTATGATCCACTTGAATAAACCCGAACTCCCAAGCGACAATTTATGACAATTCTGCAAATGAATGGGGCGAACGTATGGGTACGAATACTTACTTCCTTTTCATTGCACTCTTGGGAATCGTCGCGGTGGCGTACTTCCTGTGGCTGGATCACAAAAGGAGCCGGCTGCTCTGCCTGAGGGTTAAGAAGCTTCACGCCTCCCCCATGTTTGCGGCACTGGCGCCTATGCTTAAAAACGCCCAAAATCGGCCCATCGAGCAGCTCACCGTGGACAAAACCGGAGTGGTTATCCGCTTCCTCCACCCCGCAGGCTCCGAGTTGCGCTTTCACCTGCGGGATCTGGGCTATGGGTACCTCTCCCAGGAAAAGCAGGAAGCGCTGGTGGTCCTGCTGGAGCAGTTCCTGCCCCGGGTGGCGGACGTGCATCGCTATTCCTTCAAGAAAAAGCGCACCCTCCTGCTGAACGGCCATTACGAATCCTACTACCAGTACACCATCCTGAACTCCTACAAAACCAGCCTGGTCCGCGCGCCCTATTATGACGGCAGCAGCCGCAAGCTCTCCTTCCCCAGTTGGTAAAGCCGCCCAGCACAGAACGTTTTGTGTTGGGCGTTTGCCTTTCCGGTTTCACCCGCCTGGTTTTGGGATATCCTTCAATCAGGAACCCACGTACATCCCCTGATGAGATTAAAGGAGAGACGCCCATGAAGATACTGTACGAAACCTCAGCCCTGTCCACCGGCGGCCGCAACGGCCGGGTCCATGTAGACAATACTCCCCTTCACTTTGAAATGGCCACCCCCGCGGAAATGGGCGGAAACAAGGCCGTGGGCTTCAACCCAGAGCAGCTGTTTGCAGCCGGATATGCCGCCTGCTTTGGTAGCGCCATTCAGCACGTGCTGAAGACCCGCCGCCTGTCCCTGCCAAACCCCGATGTGCGCGCCACCGTGGGCCTGGGCAAGAACGAATCCGACGATTACCAGCTGGCTGTAAAGCTTACCGTCACCCTGCGTGGTGTGGACCAGGCTGAGGCCGAATCCATCGTGGCCGAGGCACACCAGGTCTGCCCCTACTCCCGGGCCACCCGCGGCAATGTGGAAGTCACCCTGGTGGCAAAGGCAGAGTAAGGTACCCTCCCCTGGTCGGGGATAGGCCTCCTTTCCCATAAGCAATCACAGAAAGACCGGTTCAGGCCGGTCTTTTTGCATGGGTGTGACGGTTCATGTCTGCTTAAGGGCAAAGGGATAGCAGGCCAGCCGGCCTAGGGCAGCAGCCGGCTCCCCTTGATGGTCGTCTCCAGCCTGCTTTCCACGTATTCCCGAAAAATCACAAATAGATCGGTTCTGTCCTCCCCCAGCAGCCCGGCCTCTCCCACGGCCTTTAGCGACTCCTGCCCCAGCACCGCCCGCATCCAGTCCACCTGCGCCGCAGACAGCCGGTACGTGCCGCTGCCAGCGCACCCGGCGCACACCAGCCCTCCGGCCTCCACGTCCAACAATGCGCCTCCGCTGATGCCAAGGGGCGTGCGGCAATGGGCGCAGTGGTTCATCCGGGGCTTGTAGCCAATCACGCCGGCATAGCGCAGTAAAAAGGCGGTTGTGAGGCTCAGGGGCAGCTCCTCCTCATGGTAGGCAAGGCCGCCCAGACCCTCCAGCAGCAGGGCGTACAGTTCCGGGGCAGCCTCGCCGGGCTGGACGGCCGCCAGGGCAAGGCCCAGCAGGTAGCCGGCGCAGGTCAGGCGGTAGGGGTCCAGGCGCAAGGGGTAGTAGGTGTCGGCAATGGCGCAGGAGGTGAGGGTGTAGCGGTCCTGGGAGCGAAACAGCACAAACTCCCCCTGAGCAAAAACCTCGCCGGCGGTCAGCAGCGGGCTCTTGGGCCGCCGGCAGCCCCTGGCCAGCGCGTCCACCCGCCCCTTCTCCGGGGAAAAAAGGGTGAGCATCCGGTCATGATCCCGATAGTTGGCGTGGCGCAGCACAATGCCGCGCATCGTTTCCGAAGGCATGGCCCCGCCTCCTTCCGCTCCCATTATACCACAGCCCCGAACGTTTGCAGAAAAAACAATGGAAAGATTCGCGTTCTTGTGATATACTCTGCCTCAGGAACCCTCTGGGCAAAGGAGATCGACCCATGGACAAAGTACGGCGGAATGAGCGCATGGCCGCGCTGACGATGCTCCTGACCGCCTCCCCCAACCGGATCTTCACTCTTTCCCATTTCGCCAAGCTCTTTGGCGCCGGAAAAT
Organism: Clostridiales bacterium; assembly: GCA_012729115.1. GTDB lineage: Bacteria > Bacillota > Clostridia > Christensenellales > Aristaeellaceae > Limiplasma. Next base: position 6,108 of record JAAYDR010000080.1, read on the forward strand.
CAACCGTAAGCGACGATGTCAAACTCCTGCAGGGGGTATTAAGCGCTTATGGATTAGGCAAACTGGATACCGTCACAGGCGCTGCCGGCGGCGTGCGCTACCGGCCGGAGCTCACCAGGGAGGACGCCCGCGGTTTTATCGCGCAGCTGTGCAAGGAGCTCAGCGACCCTTCCCGCCTGCTCATCGGAGGCTTTCTCTACCTGGCGGACATCCTGGCCCAGCCCCGGATCGCACGCAAAATGGGGATGATCATTGCCCGGCGCTTTTATGACGCCGCGCCGGACTTTGTGCTCACCATGGAAACCAAGGGCATTCCCGTGGCCCTGATGACCGCCGACGCCCTGGGCGTCCCCCTGGTGATTGCCCGGCGGTCCAGCAAGGTGTATGAGGGCTCCTCGGTGAATATCAACTATGTTACCGGCTCCTCGGCCATCGAGACCATGAGCCTGAGCCGCCGCGCGGTGAAGGAAGGCCAGCGGGCACTGATCGTGGATGATTTTTTAAAGGCCGGAGGCACCGCCAAGGGCATGGCCGATCTGATGGCGGAGTTTCACGTTCAGGTGCTGGGTTCCGCTTTCGTGATGGCCACCGCCGCGCCCAAACACAAGCTGATCAGCGGGGAGCTGTCCCTGATGGTGATGGGCCAGGACCCGGGGGAAAACCCCTGGGTGAAGCCCGGCAACCTGCTGGAGGAAGCCCCCCTGCCCCATGACGCGATAAACAAGGAGCTGAGCCTATGAAGAAAACCCTGGGCTGGATCGTGGAAGCACCTCAAAATCCCCTGCTGGACCGTCCCCTGCTGGGCCGTGTTTCCAGGGAGCATGTGCGCCAGGCCATGGAGGATGGCGGCGTGCTGGTTGCCGACGACCAGGCGGCATTCTCCACCCCCTATGACCTGGTGCTGCTGGTTCGGGAGGACGCCCCCTGCCTCACCCCGGCCCTGCTGCACTCCCTCATGCAGGCCGTGGGCGGCGGCACCGCCACCAGCGGCGCGCTGCTCTCCGCCAAGCGGGAGGCCCTGGCCATGGTGATGCCCCGGGAGAAATGGTTTGCCGCCGTCCAGTCCTATGCCCTGTCCGCCCGGGAGATCGCCAAGATGCTGCTCAGCGGCCGGGACGACAAGGAGGGCGGCCAGGGCCACAAGGCCACCGCACCCGAAGCCTGCATCGCCGTGGACGACGGCCCCAGCTTCTGCGCCGCCTATGGCATCCTGCGGGAAACCATCATAAGCCGCCACCTGGCGGCAGGGGTTCTTCTGCTGGATCCCCGGCGCACCATCATTGAGGCCCAGGTGACCATCGCCCCCGGCGTCACCATCTATCCGGACAATGTGCTGATGGGCCAAACCGTCATTGCGGAGGGCTGTGTCCTCTACCCCAACAACCGCCTGCAAAACGCCCGCGTGGGCAGGGATACCACCCTGGAAAGCTCCGTGCTGCTGGACTGCGAGGTGGGCGGGCACAACACTGTTGGCCCCTTTGCCTATCTGCGCCCCGGCACCAAGGTAGGCGACCATTGCCGCATCGGCGATTTTGTGGAGGTTAAAAACAGCTCCATCGGAGATCACACCAAGATCAGCCACCTCACCTACGTGGGCGACAGCGACCTGGGCCAGAACATCAACCTGGGCTGCGGCGTGGTGTTTGTCAATTACGACGGCAAGGCAAAAAAACGCTCCATCGTGGAGGACAACGCCTTCATCGGCTGCAACTGCAACCTGGTGGCCCCCGTCACCGTGGGGGAAAACGCCTACATCGCCGCAGGCTCCACCGTTGTGGAAAACGTGCCGCCGGATTCTCTGTATGTAGCCCGCTGCCGCGCAACCATCAAGGAAGGCTGGGTGACCCGCAGGAAGGAAGAGGGGAAGCTGTAAGACGCCGCACCCCTCATCCCCCATACAAAAGCAAGAAAGGCAGAGCAACCAGTGAAGCTTTCCCGCAGGGAACATCACCGGAGGGACCCGGTTACCCCCTATATACAGCAGCTTCGCACCACATGTATTCTGGTGCTGATCCTGACATTTTGCCTGGGGGCCACGCTGTATGCCCATTCCCTGAAGGAAAGCCAAACCGTGTCCACACCCGTCTCCCCGGTGGCGGATAAAATCAACGCCGCCCTTCAAAAGCTGAGCTCCCGCGGAGCGCAGGACATTGCAGCCCTCCAGACGACCGCCTGGTCTCCAAACAAGGTCAAGGCGGAGCTTGTTATTGTGGGCCTTTGTCAGGAAAAGCAGATGAAGGAGCTTCTGTCGGCCCTTGCGGAGCACAACCTCCACGCCACATTTTTCATCACCGGAGGGGATATCTCCCGGTATCGCAGCAGCCTGCTTTTGGCGGGCACCGGCGGCCACTCCATCGGCGTAACCGACGGGGAGGCCATTTCCTCCACAGGCGCCGCCACAAGCAGGTCCATCGTTACCGAGCTGTGCCGCACCGGGATGGCCGTTCAGCAAATCGCGGGGATCCGCCCCACGCGGGCGCTGGCTCTTGCGCTGCCGGGAGAGGAGCGCCTGGCCGCCGCCTACGCCTGCGCCCTGGATGCGGTGGTGGTGCCCACCCGGGTGGTACCCCCATCCCAGACCCCGCAGCAGATAGAGGAAACGCTGCAAAGCCTGTCCCGGGGCTCCATCCTGTGCGTGCGCCTGGACCAGATGGAGCAGGAGCCGGCGGATTCCTTTTCCCATTTGTGCAAGGCCCTTGCGGATACCGACCTCTCCCGGAAGGCCCGGCGTCTGCTGGCCGAGCCCTATGCCCCCGCGGCGGAGCAAAGCCGGGTGTATACCACCGAGCGCGCGGCAGCCTTCACCTTTGCCGTGCTGAGAAACCGGGCGGAAGTGGAGGGCGTGCTGAGCGCGCTGCAGGAGGTCAAGGGAAAAGCCACGTTCTTTGTAACCCGGGATGACCTGGCGGACTCCCGGGACCTGATTGCACGCATCCTGCAAAAGGGCCATGCCCTGGGCATCGCGGTGCAGGCCACCCGGTTTTCCTCCGCCCAGGCGCTGCTGGAAGAGCTGCTGTCCATCCAGGAAGAACTCCGCACTTCATTTTCGTACTCAGGGGATCTGCCGGTCCGCCCCCTGTCCGGCGGCAGCACCCTGCACCTGGAGCATGCCTGCGGTGCGGGTAGCTTTACACTGCTGTCCGCCATGCTCTATCCCGTCAAAGAGGAGGACAGACGCAGCACAGACGCCGCTATCCTGTTGCAAAAATACTTTGCAAAGGAAGAAGTGGCGCTGCAGCGGGGAGAAATTGTGCATTTCCAGATGAATACCTATCTGAGCAGCGATACCCTCCTGGGCGATCTGGTCCGGCTGGTGGCCACCCGGCGCAATATCTACCCGCTCAAGCCCGTGATGGAAATCCTGGGAAACAGTCAGTATACCTACCGCTACCCCCTGGACCCGGACACGATCCTTCCCGAGGTGAAGAATGCCATCCACCCCGGGCAACTGAGGGGGGATGCAATAGATACCATCGCCAAGCGGTACTATGGCATTCGTTGGGTGAGCATCTCAAACTATTTGCCCGGCTTTACCAACGAGGAAATCCGCAGGCTGGACAAGAAGGGCCTGATTCCCAACAGTCAGAACTATATCTTTCTCACCTTTGACGACTGGGGAACCGACCGGACCATCACCGGCCTGCTGGACGTGCTCAAAGCCCATCACGCGCAGGCAACCTTCTTTGTGCGCACCAACTACATACACAACAATCCCAATTTACTCCGGGCCATCGCCATGGAAGGGCATACCATTGCCAGTCACACCCGCTCCCACATTCCCCTGGCAAACGCGGATCCATCCAAAAAATTCTATACGGAACTGACCGACGCCCAGGTGAAGGCATTGCAGAGCGATCTGCTGGCCAGCTATCAGGATCTGCAGGAAGTGGTGGGAGACATTTCGATCAATGGCCGGCCGGCGCTCAGCAGGCTGTTTCGGCCGCCCACCCTGGCCGTCAGCAAAGCCGGGCTGTACACGGTGTTTGACTGCGGCTTTACCTACTCCGTCTCCGGAAGCATCACCACCCAGGATTATGAAGCCAAGGACGCGCAAACCCTGGTAAATCTCATGAAGCGCAATACCAAAAGCGGCGCGGTCTTCGTCATGCACTTCTCGGACAACTCCGTCCATACCGCCGCTGCCCTGGATCTCTACCTCAGCGAGATGGAGTCCCGCTCCGGCAGCCAGACCTATCAGTTTGTCAGCCTAAGCGAGGTGCTCAGGTAACCACATACTTCCCATATCCCATGTCCACCAGCTTTTCATAGGACGCCCACGCCGCCTGCGGGATCTCCTGGGGCAGCTGATAGCCCACCCTGGCAAATACGTCCATCCGCTGAAAGTCCCCCACCAGGCTGCTGATCATCTCCTCTTCCTCCACCCCATCCCGGAGCATCTCCGCCACATAGTCCCGCAGGGAGGCGTTTCCGGGGGCGACCACCACATGCACCTGAGGCCACTGCTTGCCCATCGCCGCCCACACCCTGCGGGTCATGTAGGGTTTATGGACGGCGATAATGGTTTTGGGGACAAGCCCCCTTTTTTCCAGCAGCTCCCTGGCAAAGCGGATGTTCTCCCCCGTGTTGGTGGCTTTGTTTTCAACGAAGATCTTATCCTGCGGCACGCCCTCCTCCCGGGCGATTTCCGCGAACAGCTCCGCCTCGGGCTTTGGAAACACCCCCAGCGTGCCCTTGCCCAGATACCCGGTGAACAGAATCCAGGGAGCCCACCCGTCCAGATACAGCCGCGCCGCCCGGCGGGCCGTGGTCACGTCATGGCTGCCAAAGCCGATGATCCCATCCGCCGGCTGCAGGGGGTCCTCCCGGTAGAGGTACTTCCACAAATCTTCCAGATAGTCGTATTTGTCCATGGTTTCAGCCCTTTTCCAGCATTTTTCCTGTGTGTTTCCCATGTTCTTCCATCATAACAGATTTTGCTCCCCATGAACACCTTCCCCGTAACGGCATGATGATGTAGAAACACATTGTACATTCCATGGAGAAGCACAGGGGATTTTGTGGTATCATGGAAGAGTCCTGTACGGGGCCTCCATAAAAGGGAGGAAATCCAACAATGAAAAATGTGTGGAGACATTTCTGCGGAAGGAACGAGTATTTAGTCGGCGCAGACAGCCGTCTCTTGCAATGGAGTTTAAAATGTCTATTCATGTATTGGTAGAAAATGAGCCGCATTTGGCGGCTCTGTTACATCCTTATTACCGGGTGTCATTTTCTCACAACCTGTGCGAGATCCTCCATATGCTGGAAAGCAGCGCTGTGGATATGGTGATTGCGGGCAGTGAAGCACTTCTGGATAGTGGCTACTGTGACAAAATAATCTTTTATCCCCGCAGGCACAAACCGGACACCGCTCAAAAGGCCATCCAAAAAGGCGTAGCAGGCTATGTGGTGAAGGCGGAGGGATACCAGAGAATCCTGCAGGAGGTGCAGCGCTTTGCAGATCGGCTGGAAAGCGCCAATCTGCCCCCGGATGAGAGGCAAAAACGCTTGACATCAGCATTGCCATTGCTGCAAAACTCGGTGCTGCTCAATGTGTTTGAGTGGATGACCAAGGATGAAGCGCAAAAGGAAATGCGTTCCCACCATGTAGACATCGACGTACAGCGGCCCGTTATGCTGGTGGCCATCCGCATTGACGAATTCCCGGACGCCTTTAGTCCCGCGGAGGATTTTTTGATGCTAATGCAGGTCAACAACCTCATTCACAATCTGCTCCGCGGCCCGCTGAAGGCCTATCACGCATCCTTTGAGCACCGAAATATGGTGTGGATACTGCAAACGGAAGAGGATACCTGGGAGCCGCTGAAGAGTTATATACCATTGCTCACCCAGGTGCAACTCCTCACCAAGGAGAAGTTTGACATTTCCCTGAGCATCATCTATGACCGTTGGATTGCCTTTGACGATATTCATACCCATTACCAAAGACTGCTGTCGATCCTCAGCCTTGTCTCCGTCAATGGTGAGGCCGGTGTGTTTTCCGACTGCGATTTTTACCAAAACCGCCTGTGTGCAGCGGATCCCGAGGATCAGTTGTTGCTTTACAAAGGCATCGATGATCTGAAAATCGCCTTGAACGCTCAAAACCTGCTCTCTTTTCAAAGGGTTTTAAAGGAATTGCTATATGGACCCCGCCCAGCCGATTTCGCCCACAAGCTGGAAACCTACCACATCCTGTGCAGCATAATGCTGGAGTACATTGAAACCCACGGCCTGTATGAACAGATGCTCCACAAGCCGGAAGATTTTGAGCTGTTTCAAACCTATAAAGGCCGCAAACAACTCATGGCCGCCCTATGCGATCTGGCAGAGAGATTCTTTGCCCAACGGGACAACGGATATAGAAAACGGGGCAATACCACGTTGGTGGCAGTACACACATTTATTCAGAAGAACCTGGCTGGAGATCTGTCCTTACAGACCATCGCCAAAGCGCTCTATCTGAACCCATCCTACCTGTCCAGGTGGTACAAACAGCAAACAGGCCACACTCTTTCAGACGAAATCTCCACCCGCAGGCTACAGCTGGCCAAGAAAATGCTCCTCCGCAGCGAGATGAAGATAACCCAAATCGCTAAGGTGAGCGGTTTTGAATCTGCAGCTTACTTTTCTCGCATCTTTACAAAGAAGGAGGGAATTTCTCCCTCTCAGTGGCGAAGCCAGCGCGGAGAATGTAAAAATAAGATATGAAAAGTAAACATTGTACAATAGAAAATCGCAGCACAAGCCTCTATGATAGAGGAAAGGCACCCGTGCCGACGATAGAGAATAAGGAGTGAAATCAATGAAAGGGTACAAAATTCTATCCATGATTCTGTCCCTGGCGTTGCTGGTGGGCGTCATCCCGTCTGTGGCCATGGCAGAGCAGAACGGGTACGGAATCGTAGCCGTCCGGCCTATTCCGGACGACATCACCTTCCCCGAGGGCGATTCGCTGGAGAACAATATCTGGACACGCCTGTACGAAAGCGAATTGGGTATTCATCTCACTTATGAGTGGATGACCCCCGTGGCGCAGTATGAGCAGAAGTTGAACCTTTCCCTCACTACGGGTCAACTGCCAGATGTGTTTCAGGTGAACGCAGCCCAGCTCATGCAACTGGTGGATGACGAGATGCTGGCGGATCTGTCCGGTGTGTACGAGAGCCATGCTTCCCAGTACACCAAGGATGTGCTGATGCAGGACGGTGGGAGCGCCCTGGCTTCCGCCACTTTTGATGGCAAGCTGATGGCAGTACCCAAGATGAGCAGCGGCATCGGCAACACCAATGTGCTGTGGATACGTACAGACTGGCTCCAGGCCCTGGGTCTGGAGGCACCCAAGACCATGGATGACGTAATTGCCATCGCCACAGCTTTCACCAAAAACGATCCCGACGGCAACGGCCAGAATGATACTTACGGCCTGGCCCTTAACAAAGATCTGTACGGCATGGCTGCTTCTTTGGAAGGCTTCATGAACGGCTTTAGCGCCTACCCTAACATCTGGGTGGAAGGCAAGGAAAGCGGGCTGGAGAATGGCGTCGTACAACCGGAAGTTAAAAATGCACTTGCGGCCTTGCAAGCCCTCTACAAGGATGGTGCCATCGATCCTGAGTTTGGCACCAAAGACGGCTACAGTGTGGTAAACGGCGATGCGGGCAAGGGCAAGGTAGGCATGTTCTACGGCTATTTCTGGAACATGGGATGGCTGACGGACGCCAAGACCGGCAATGAGAACATGGAATGGGCCCCCTATGCGCTGGTAGGAGAAACCCCGGGCGGTGCTCTTGCACAGGTTGCCTTCCCCGTGAACCTTTACTACGTTGTCAGTGCAACTTGCGAGCATCCCGAAGCGATCTTTGAAATGCTCAATCTCCAACTGGATCGGTGCTTTGGCAAAAATGCCCAGCCCGACATATACAACGTTGACAGCGCAGGCCGTGCCATCTTTGAATATCCCTTGATCTACAGCGAACCACCCATGAAGAACGCCGACGCCCAAAAGGCAGTGGCAGCGGCCCTGGCCTCCGGGGATGTGTCCCTACTGGATGCGGAGCAAAAGGGATACTACAACCAGGTAGTGTCCTACCGCAGCGGCGAGCGCGCCGACGGCTGGGCCCAGAACTGGGCGGCGGAGAAAATGTGGGGTGAATTGGGTTCCATGGCGGTGATTAACCAGTATGTGGATGGTAATAAGCTCTACCATGACCGCTACTATGGCTCCTCCACCCAGTCCATGGCTGATTTTGGCAGCATCCTCAGCCAGAAGCAAGCCCAGGTGTTTACCGAGATCATCCAGGGGGCTGACATTGCGCAGTTTGACCAATTCGTAACAGACTGGTACGACCTTGGCGGTAGACAGATCACCGACGACGTGAACCTGTGGCAGAGCCAGCGCTGATGAGATGAAAGGGAGGGAGCGAGATAGGGCTCCCTCCCCTTTTGATGATTGGAGTTGAGCGGATGGTAAGACCCCATAATATGCTGACACACAAGCAAAAGCGAAACCTGCCGTTACATTTGATGATCATTCCAGGCGCGTTGGTGATTCTGATCTTCTCCTACGGGCCTATGATGGGCCTGGTGATGGTATTTCAGAAGTTCTCCGCAGGCAAGGGCTTTTTCCGCTCCCCCTTTGTTGGGCTGGAGAACTTCCGGTATGTATTTAGCTATCCTGGCATCTGGCAAGTACTCTCCAATACGCTGTTGATCTCCAGCCTGAAAATCATCGGCAGCATCGTCTTTCCTGTACTGGTGGCGCTGCTGCTCAATGAACTATCCGGCAGGCGTTTCAAGCGGGTGGTGCAAACCGCTATCTATTTCCCGCACTTTTTGTCCTGGATCATTCTGGGCGGGCTGATGATCGATATTCTGTCCCCCTCCGAGGGTCTGATCAATGGGATCATCGGGGCTGTGGGGGGCACGCCGGTATATTTCCTGGGGGACAAAAACTGGTTTCCCTATACCATGGTCATCACGGAACTGTGGAAGGAAGTGGGCTACGGTACCATCGTGTACATGGCAGCCCTGACAGCTATTGATCCTACGCTGTATGAAGCCGCGGCCATCGACGGGGCGGGGCACTGGAAGCAGATGCGACATGTGACGCTGCCCTCCCTGATGCCCACCATTTTGCTGATGGCGATGCTATCCTTGGGCGCGATTCTCAATGCCGGAGGTACCCTCAGTGCTGCGGGCAGCAGCGGTTTTGAGCAGATTTTCAACCTGTACAGTCCTCAGGTATATGAAACTGGAGACGTACTGGATACATTGGTGTTCCGGCTGGGGTTGGGCGGCACCAAGTATAGCGTGGCCGCCACCATCGGATTCCTCAAATCTATTGTTTCCGGTACGATGATGGTACTGGGCTATTGGATCGCCAAAAAAGTAGCCCATTACGAGATTATTTAAGGAGGAGAGCGTCGTGAAAAAGCCTGTATCCCGAAGAATTTTCGAGGCTGTCAACGTCATCCTTCTTACGCTGATGACCCTGTGCGCTGTACTTCCTTTCCTGAACTTCCTGGCGATTTCTTTAAGCGAGAGCAGCGCCGTGGCCTTGGGCCAGGTTGGGTTTTGGCCGAGGCGGGTCACCTTGCAGTCCTATGCCTTTGTGCTGCAAAAGCTGGAACTGGCGCAAGCCTTTGGGGTATCGGTGGCCAAGGTGCTGGTGGGGGTGCCGCTGAACATGCTGCTGACCCTGCTCATCGCCTATCCTCTGTCCAAGAGCAAGGAAGAATTCCCCGCCCGCAATGTCTATGTGTGGTTCTTTATCGTCACAATGATTTTTTCTGGTGGCCTGGTACCCTGGTTCCTCATCATTTCTAAACTGGGCATGATCGACTCCTTCTGGGCCTTGGTGATCCCCTCGGCAGTACCCGTGTATAACGTGGTCATTTTGGTGAACTTCTTCAAGGGCATTCCCAAGGGCATTGAGGAAGCGGCCACAATTGATGGAGCCACCCACTGGCAGATTCTGTGGCGGATTTTTGTACCCCTGTCCAGCGCGGCCTTGGCCTCCACCATTTTGTTTTGCGTGGTGAACCATTGGAACTCCTGGTTTGAAGGCATGATGCTGATGAATCGGCCTTCCAAGTATCCATTGCAGACGTATTTGCAGACCTTTGTGGTAGGGCGCAACACCCAGCTGATGTCCAGCGAAGCGATGCGCAATGTGGGCATCGTGTCTGAGCGCACAGCCCGGGCGGCTCAGATGTTTGTGGCTACGGTGCCAGTGCTGATGATCTATCCATTTATGCAGAAATATTTCACCACCGGTGTAACCCTGGGTGGTGTAAAGGAGTAGTCTATGAGCTGCGTATGGCAACTATTGTCCCCCAATGGCCGTTTGTCCATGAACATCAAAGCCCAAACCAAAGGAGTTTACATCAGTGTTACTGCTGGAGACATAACAGTGCTCACTGTCCCGCAAACAGGGGTATCCACCAGTCTGGTAGACATCTCAACAGGGTTGGCCTTTTTGTCGGAAAAGAGGGACTACTTTAAGGAAACCTACCACCTGCCCGGGGGAAAGAATTCAGAGTATACTCACCAAAGCAACGAGTTGGCACTGACATTTACCAAAAACGGCTTTCCCGTAACATTACGAGCAAGGATGTTTGACGAGGGAGCGGCCTACCGCTGGGAGTTGTGTGGTGAAGGTCATGCCTGGGTACTGGCTGAAAATACGCAGTTTATGTTAGCTCAAGGCTTCACCCAGTCATGGCTGCAAAGCTTGATTAATACCTACGAGGGTCCCTTTGTATCCAACCATAGGACCCAGGGGGCGGCCTACGGCTTCCCCGCACTGTTCCACGCCCCGGAAAACGGATTGTGGGTGATGCTCACCGAGGCGGAACTCCTGAGCCGCCAGGGAGGCTATTGCTCCTGCCATCTGACCGTCATCTCGGATCATAGCATGGCCATTGCCTTTGCCCCGGAGGAAGGGGGCCCTTTCCATGCCATGCTGCCCCTGCAAACCCCCTGGCGGGTGGCCATGGTCGCCCCCAGCCTAGCGGACCTGGTGGGCAACCGTATGGTGTTTCACCTCAACCCCAAAACCACCCTGACAGATATCGGCTGGATCCGGCCTACCCGCAGTCTCTGGTCCTGGTGGAGCTTTGAAAACGGAGCCCAGCTCTATACCGAGCAGAAGAAGTACGTGGACTTTGCCGCCGCATACGGCTTTGAGAGCATCACGGTGGACGCCGGATGGGACGACACCTGGGTACCACGCCTTTGCAGATACGCCAAAGAGCGGAACATCCTGGTGTGGCTGTGGACCGATATGCAGTCATTGTCCACCCTGGAGACCGCCAAACCCAAAATAGAAAAGTGGGCGCAATGGGGCGTTTGCGGCCTTAAGGTGGATTTTTTCATGAACGATTCCAGCCTGACCATGTGGCAATACGGTATGATTGCGGAACTGATGACTCAAAACAAGCTCATGATTAACTTCCACGGTAACACCAAGCCAGGCGGAGAGGGGCGTACCTGGCCCAACTTGCTCACCGAGGAAGGGATCATGGGATTGGAGCATTACAAGTGGAGCGATATGCCCCATGCCGTGCACAACTGCACAGTGCCCTTTACCCGCAACGTGTTGGGTTCCATGGACTATACGCCCACAGGCTTTTCCAATGCGAACCGCAATACCACCCAAGCCCATCAGTTGGCCTTGAGCGTAGTGTTTGAATCCGGGGTCCTGCACATCGCCGAGGGTATCCATGGGCTGCTGCCCTGGGTCGGCACGGATTTTCTGCGCCGCACCTATGCGGTGTATGATGAAATGCGTCTGCTTGAGGGCTACCCCGGCTCTCATGTTGTGATGCTCCGCCGCAAAGGGGATGAGTGGTTGATCGGCGGGATCTGCACGGCTTCCCGCAGCATCGCCATTCCCCTTGATTTCCTGGGCGAAGGGGAGCATTATGGGGAACTGTACACCGATGGAGAAGGAGACGTATTGCATAAGCAGACCGCAACCTTGAAAGGCGGCGATGTTTTCCGGGCGGAGCTTAAGGAAAACGGCGGCTTTGCGTTGTATCTGTGTAAGGAGGAGCGCCCCCTGCGCGGCGGCGTATTGGCAGGATACATGACCCCCCCGGTGAAGGAAGTACCGGTGCTGGGCGGGCTATGCGATACCAGCGGTTTGGCAAGTGGGGTATACACCCTCCGGATCACGTATTCCGCGAGGGAGGAAACAACAGCCCTGATTGAGCCTCAGGGGCTTCCCGTGCGGCTGGAGTGCAGCGGCGGAAAGTCCGTGCTGCGCTGCGTAGATGTAGCGTTGCCCATCAGCAGGGAAGAATCATTGCGCATCTCCGCCAAGGGAGCCCAGATCCACAAGGTAGCTTTCATCGACAATGGAGCTGTTCTGGAAACCGTGTACGCAGGCATGGAAGCTCTGTTGGAGGGAGAGGCCCGGATACGCCCTGTGCCCGGCGGGAAGGGAGAAAGCATTCAAGGCATTGGCCCTCGGGGCAGCGCTACCTTCACCGTTATGGTGGAGGCATCAGGAGACTACATCCTGGCGATGGATTATTTCTCCGGTGTGAACCTGACTTTGCTCATCAGTGTAAACGGCACAGAACCCATTCGTAGCGTGCTGTTTAACACCGGCGGCTGGGTGGAAGGCTGCTGGAGCGTACCGGGACGCAAGGAGATCTGCGTAAGCTTGGTCCAAGGGCAGAATACACTTCGCTTCTTCGGGGAGCAAGACGCACCTCACCTTCAAAAAATTGCCCTTTGGGAAAACAAGGAGTAAACAGCATGATTACCATACAGGGTCACACATTTCACCTACAGGCTGGGGACATATCCTACGCCTTTACGGTGGATAAAGCAGCCCGAAACCTGTACTGGGGTGGGGCCATCGGTGGGGAAGACTTGCCCAAGCTCGCGGTGGAGGGCTTTCACAGCTCCTTTGACCCGGACACCAACGCCGAGCGGGGAGAATATCCCGTTTGGAACGGGCATGATTTTACCCTGCCGTGCCTTAAGGTACAGGGGACGCAACGAGTGCATTTTCTGACCTACCAGAGCCATGAACTGGAAAAAGACGGGAAGACGGAACGCTTGACCCTACGTTTTGATAGCGCCGCCTTCACATTGGCGTTGGTATATCAACTGTACCCAAACGGCATCATAGGCCGAAACAGTGTCATTACTGCCAAGGAACCTATACAGTTGGAAAAGGCGTTTTCCGCCAGCGTGAATCTGCCCTGCTATCAGGAATGCGAGGTGCGTTATGCGGTGGGCAAATGGGCCCGGGAGAACCAGCTGCAGCAGCACCCAATGAGCACAGGCATCCTGACCCTCCAGGCCAAGCGTGGTATTCCTGGCCCCCAATATAACCCCTGGGTGGCCCTGTGCGAAAAAGACGCGGGAGAAACCCACGGCAGGGTCTGGTTTGCAGCGTTAGCCTACAGCGGAAATTGGGCTATGCATATTGAAAAGACGGAGCAGGGCAACACCCACATCGTAGCGGGTGTGAATGATTTTGACTTTGCCTGGGCGCTGCAGCCTCAGCAAAGCTACACCACCCCTGTGCTGTACATAGGCTTTTCGCAGGATGGCTATGGAGCCATGAGCCATCTGATGCACAGCTTTGTGAGAGAACACATTCTGCCTCCCCGCGGCCTCCGGAGGGTGCTGTACAACAGCTGGGAGGCCACCGCCTTTGATGTACGGGTGGAAGAACAGAAGCGCCTGGCGCAAAAGGCTGCCCAAATCGGCTGTGAGCTTTTTGTAGTAGATGACGGCTGGTTCGGCCAGCGTCACAGTGACAAGGCTGGGCTTGGGGATTGGTATGTAAACCGGGAGAAGTTCCCCAATGGGCTTTCGGACTTGATAAGGTATGTGAAAAGTTTGGGAATGGATTTTGGTATTTGGGTGGAGCCGGAAGCAGTAAATCCCGACAGCGATCTATACCGGACACACCCCCAGTGGGCTTACCACATCCCCGGGGTGGAGCCTATGCAGGCCCGTAACCAGCTTTCCCTCAACATCACACTGCCCGAGGTTCAGGCGTATCTCAAAGGCATGTTGGGGAAGCTCCTGCGGGAGAACGATATCACCTTTTTGAAATGGGATATGAACCGTCCTTTAACAGATATGGACAGCCCGGAGCTATGGAGCAAACATGTGCAAGCGCTCTATTCCCTGTGGGCCTGGTTGCATCAGGAATTCCCGCATGTGGAGCTGGAAACATGCTCCGGCGGCGGTGGGCGTGTAGAGCTGGGCAGCCTGGCCTATGCCTATCAAAGCTGGCCCAGCGATAATACCGATCCCTATGACCGCCTGTTCATACAGGAGGGCTATACGCAGCTATACCCTGTGGATACCATGATGTGTTGGGTGACGGAATCCGGAGAGGGCCGTGCTCCACGCTCCCTGGATTACCGTTTTTGCTCAGCCATGTGCGGTGGGTTGGGAATCGGCGCAAATCTTTCCAAGTTTACCCAGGAAGAGCTGGAAGTTTGCACCCGGTGGATTGCCCAGTACAAACGCTGGCGGCCCATCATCCAGCAGGGTGTGCTGTATCGCTTGCTCTCCCCCATCCAGGGGGACATGACGGCGGTTCAATATGTATCCCAAGACCGGCATGAAGCAGTGGTATTCGCCTTCTTGCGAGGGCAGACCTACGGCACACTGCGTCCCCCGTTGCGCTTGCAGGGCCTGGATGCAGATGCGGAGTACGCGGTAAACGGAACGGTATACAGCGGGAAAACACTGTGCAATGCCGGGATTTCCCTAGCGCTGAGGCGTGATTTCCAAAGCGCGGCGCTGTATATAGAAAAGGTGTAGGGTCTCAAGAGAGGATCGCAATAGCCCTCCTGACATGTCGATAATGAGGCGTTGACAATTTCTGCCTTTGCACTTCCTCTCCTACTCGTAAAACCAGGCCGCTCTTTCTTCCTCCGTCTTTTCCGTGGCCTGGCCCTGGCCCTCCTCTGTCAGCTCCTCAATCTGCCGGCTGGCATCCCCCAGAACCCTCCACTGGGCCACCTTTTCATCAAAAAGCGCAAAGCCGAAGGTTTCCTCGCAGGCAATGGCCAGCTTGGCCACATCGATGGGATCGATGCCGCTCCCCGGCCCCAGGGGGAAGTTGGGGGTCATTTCGCTTCCATCCGCCGACAGGATCTCCGCCATCAGCCTGGCTACGGTTGGGTGTACCTTCATAGGCTCTCCTCCTTTGGCAGCAGGGGGCTGGGCTCCCCGGCCCAGAGCAGTTCCAGGATATGCAGCGCCCGGGTGCAGCCCACATACAGCAGGCCCCGGTCCTCCGCTTGTGGATAGCGGGCGGCATCCACCCCCCACAGCAGCACGGCGTCAAACTCCAGGCCTTTGGCCCTGTACAGGGACAGGATGGACACGCCGGGAACCAGAAGGGAGCTCCCCGGGCCGACCAGGGCCACAGCTTCCCGGCCTTTCAGCTGCTGGTACAGCTTCTTGGCGTCCTCATCCGTTTTGCACACCACAGCGATGGACTGAAAGCCCTTCTCCCGGATTTCCTGAATCAGGCGCAAGGTTACATCCGCCAGGGCAGCCTCGTCGGCAGCTCCATGGATGCGGGGCTTGGCCCCGGAGCGGCTGAAGCATTCCCCGGCGGCGCCGGGCGGCAGAAAGTGCCGGCTGAACTCCCAGATTTCCCGGGTGCAGCGGAAGCTCTTGTCCAGCCGCACCATGAGCCCCGGCCCTTTGTCCAGAGCCTGGGCCAGCCTCTCATACAGGCCTTCCTCCGCGCTTCCCCCCAGGGTCTGGTACACATCCCCCAGCAGGGTGAAACGGGCGCCCGGAAAGAGCAGGGCCATCAGCCGGGCATGGAGTACATCCAGGTCCTGGGCTTCGTCCGCCACCACCTGGCGCAGGTGGGCAAAGGTCCGGCAGCCGTACACGCGCAGCTGGAGGTAGGCCATGGCGGCGGCATCCTCATAGGGAATCTTGTCCCCCACCAACCCTTCCGCCGTGGCCTGCCGCAGGGCCTCCGCGTCCTGGGCAGGCAGCAGACCCCCGCTCAGCCTTACAAAGGCCTCCCTGTCCTCAAACAGCTGCCGGTACAGAGCCACGCAGTCCACCCGGGTAAAGGCCCGCAGTTGCTGCAGCAGCCGCCCGCTCTCCCGGATGGAAATCATCCGGGCAAAGGCCGCGGCTTCCTGGGCATGATGGGGAAAGCGGCGGCCGAACTCCAGCAGCTTTTCCATCCGGGCAGGGCGCAGGGCATGTACCCGCTCCCAGATGGCCTTCTCCAGCATGGCCAGCCGGGCTCCCAGAGGCGCCTTCCGGCCCCGGTCCTGGCAAATCTCCGTGCGGCACAGCTCCGCCCGGGCCACCCGCTGCCCGGCATAGTCCACATCCGCAAAGGGAATCCACCGGCGGGGCAGCTCATGGAGGAAGCGCTCCAACAGCGTGACGAACCCCTGGGAGCCCTTGAAGCTCCGGCACAGGGCCAGGCGCCGCTTCTCCTCTCCCCGGGCCGTCAGCCGGCGCTCCACCCAGGCGCTGCGGGGCTGGATCCCCGCTCCCAAAGCCCTTGCGGGGAGGACCGCTGCCAGCAGCTCCTCGGGCAGCAGGGTTCGTACCTGCTCCTCCCCCAGGCCGGGCAGCACCTGGGATATGTAGCGTTCAAAGGTGGCGTTGGGGGCGAGGATCAGGATGCGGCTGGGATCCAGGCGGGCCTTCTGCAGGCCCTGGTACATCAGGTAGGCCACCCGGTGCAGGGCCACGGAGGTCTTGCCGCTGCCCGCGCTGCCCTGCACCATCAGCAGGGGAGCCTCCATGTCCCGGATCACCCGGTCCTGGTCCCGCTGAATGGTTTCCACAATATCCCTCATGGAGGAGGAAGCAGGCCGCCCCAGCATATCCCGCAGGAAACTGTCCAGCACCTCCTCGTTGGCATCAAAATAGTACAGCAGCTCCCCCTGGCGGATCTCATACTGGCGCTTGAGGAGCAGCTCCCCCCGGATGGTTCCCGCCGGTGCCTCATACTGGGCCGGGCCCACCCCATAGCGGTAAAAGACGCTGGCGATGGGCACCCGCCAGTCGTACACCTGCATCTTCATGGTGGCTTTGTCCATCAGCGTGGCCCGGCCAATGTAGACGGCGCTTTCCTTGCCGTCCTGAAAACGGAAGTCGATGCGGGCAAAATAGGGCCGCTCCCGCATGCGCACCAATGTGCGGATCATGCGCAGGGTGTTGTCCCGGGCACTTTCCATCCGGGCCAGGTTCTGGGCCTCCTGGCTCTGCTCCAGCATTTCCGCGAAACCCTGGATGCTGTGCAGGCCCGCCGATTCCCAGCGGCTGCTCTCCAGGTGCTCCTCCTGAACCGCCCGGATAGCTTCCTTCTGGGCCTCACCCTGGGCGTCGGCCCGGGCAAGCTCCCGGTGGATAAAGTCGATGGTTTGGGCCAGATGCTGCTTTTCGGCTTGAAACTGATTCTCTTCCATGGCGCACCTCCTCGGTTCTTTGGTAGCGTACCACGGGTGCGCGAAAAAAAGTAGTCTATCTTTTTTTCTCAAAATGTGGTAATATGAGGGTGCACAAAAGATGAAATGCGGCGGCCTTCCAGCAGGGCTGCCGCATTGTTTTGCCCTCACTCTTGCGAAATTTTCCCAAAGGGTATATGATGGAAGACAAACAGGCGCATTCACGCGGATATAGCACAGCGGCGCCCCGGACATGACCCCTGGAAAAAGGATTTTCTGCAACCTGTACAAATGAAGACAAATGGGAGGTTATCATCATGAGAAAACCGGTATGCCTGGTACTGGCACTCTTGCTGGTTCTTGGATGTTCCGTCGCATGGGCGCAAGGCACCGGCACGGTGACGGAAAACGCCCTCAATCCGGAGAACTACCCGTGGTTCCTTGTGTTAAGCATTGGGCAGACGGACGATTCCTCCCCCATCGTGGTGACCGGATGCTTTGGCGACTATGTCACCGCGGAAAACGCAGAGGTCATTGAGGATAAGAAGTCCCTGGGGTTTGACCGGAAAAACCCGCTGGAACTGCTCCTGGCCGACTCCTGCGAGATTCTTCTGCCGGCTGATTTTAGCGAAAACATCATGGACAACCTGCCCTGCGAGGACATCCTGCAATGGTACGCCGATCGAAGCGAGGAAGTTGGCGAGCCGATTACCTTCAATGCTGAAGTAACGCTGGATGAAACCAATCAGGTGATCAAGCTGGAGTACGTATACTTCCCCTGGGGTTGATCGCCCCGTTTCCCCTTTACATTTGCTGCGATGAATGCTATTATCTTCTGTATACAGCATGAGATGGCCCGTACGGCTCCATCGCGATATCCGCAACATCCGAATACCCCCACCCCCTGACCGTATCGCTGTTTTTCCGATAGGATTGCTTAAGCGGATGATGATTTGCCGGACTGCTCCATGCAAGTGATACATAGGATGGAAAGGGAGGAGATCAAATGACAGAGAATAAGTCCGCTTCAACCCCAAGGAAAGATCGCACCCTTGTACTTGTGCTATGCATTGTGCTGGTGGCGGCACTGGTGGTGGCTGTCTTTGGCTATATGGGCAAGGACCAGGCAACCAGGCTCCATCAGGAGCAGGCCTCGGCCATAGCCCAGCTGGAGAGCCGGATTGCCGATGCCTCCGAGCAATTGACCGCCTCGGAGAAAGAGCTCACTGCGGCCCAGGCCACGCTGGCAGATCTGCAAAAGAAATATGAGGCAGACATGGCCGCCTCCAACACCGCCCTGGCCGCCGCCCAGGAAGATGCCCAAAAAATACAGGCCGAGCAAAGCAGCCAAATCAGCGAACTGCAAAAGCAGCTCTCCCAAACAGCCGAGCAGCTGACCCGGTCCCAGACGGAGCTTGCCGCCCTGCAAACCCAGCTGGACAAGGCCGGATCCCAGGCCAACAGCGCCCTGGCCGATCTGCAGACCAAGTATGATGCGGACACAGCCGCCGCTGCCGCCGCTCTGGCCGCCGCCAAGGAGGAAGCCGGGAAGGTTCAGGCCGAGCAAAGCGAGCAGATCAAACAGCTGCAGGCCGATCTGGGCAAAATGACGGAGCAGCTCTCCGTATCCCAGGATAAGCTTGCCGCCCTGCAAACCGCCCATGACGCGCTGCAGGCGGAGCTTGACCAGGAAAAGGCCGCCTCCGCAGAAGCCCTGCAGGAGAAGGCAGCCTCCGCAGAGGCCCTGCAGGCGTTGCAGGCTGAGTATGATGCTTACAAGAGTACCGCCCAGGAGCAGCTGGCAGACCTGCAGGCCAGGTATGACGCGGATTTGGCCGCGGCAAGCACCCCTGTCGCCTCGGAGTGGGACTATCAGATTCTCTCGCAAAAGCTGATCATCGCCAAATACAAGGGCTCTTCCGCGGAAGTAACCATCCCCGCAACCCTCGAAGGCCTGCCGATTTCCGGGATTGGGGCCCAGGCTTTCCAGGGCAATGCCGCCCTCACCCGCGTTGTGGTGCCGGAGGGCATCACCAGCATTGGCGGAAAAGCCTTTGCCGGGTGTACCGCATTAACGGAGCTTGAGATTCCCGCCAGCGTCATCTATATCGCACCGGACGCCCTGGCAGGCTCAGACGCACTGCAGGCCATCCGCGTGCCCACCGGCTCCTATGCCACGGTTTGGGCGCAGACCAACGGCTTGGAAAGCAAGCTGGCTGCCCAATAGCCATTAGGTCCCCCCATCCCGCCACACAAAAGGATCCCCCTTGGGCTGCCAGCCGGAAACGGCGTGACAGCCCTTTTTTTCCATGGTACAATAAACGCATACGGGACGAATCAACCAATGATAACGGCGGCTGACATTCAGCTGCCAATGAGGAGGACATCAAAATGGCAGATAAAGTAGGAACCCTGATCAAAGAAGCACGGAAAGCCGCGGGGCTTACCCAGGAAAAACTGGCCAAAAAGGTGGGCGGAGGCCTTACCGCCGCGGACATCGGCAAAGCCGAGCGGGGCGAGCTGTCCCTTTCCGTGGCGGTGCTTCGGAAAATCGCCAAGGCCACCGGGGTGACCCAGGCCTCTCTGGTGAATGCGGCCAAGGGGACAGCCAAACCTGCTGCCAAACCCGCCGCCAAACCTGCCGCTAAACCTGCCGCCTCTTCCGCTGCCGCATCCTCCGCAACCACCAGCATGCGCCTTACCGCCGCGGAAAAGCAGCTGGTGACCTGGTACCGCAAGGCGGACAAGGACACCAAAAAGGCTGCCCTCAACGTACTGAAGGGAAAATGCAGCGACCTGGTGCCCACCCTGGCGGATGCCGGCACCAGCGCCTCCCCCCAGGCCCAGGGCTCCGTTGCGGATTTGCTCAGCGGCGTTCTGGAGAGTTTGCTGGGGGGGAAATAAAGAGGGATGAGCGCTGCAGCATCGGGTTGGCATGTTCAGCCCGACGCGGGCAGTTCGTTTACTATTTGAAACTTGCTCATCGATTCATGTCTGGTGTGCCCTTTATCAGATACAACAGAGGAACCAGAGTCAATAGAAACTCCACGCTGAAAGCTATACTCAGCCATAGTTGCAGACCAGATGGCCACGGCCATACGAGCTGTATGATCACTCTGGACAGCCATACCAGCGTATAGAATGCATAAAATGCCTTAAGCTCTTTTAATCCCCTGAATAATTTTTTCTGCACCATAATGAGCAGCAAACTGAATCCGGACAGCAAAAGTGAAAAGCAGAAATTGATGTAGTTGATCGATTGAATGATCTCGATGGGAGCGTCCGGTATATAGGAGTACCATTGATTGGAATACGGCGCAGAAAAATGCCATATCCCTACCAGGCAGCCAATCGCACAAGCAATATTGTAGAATACCCTTGCGGTTTTTTTCATCGGATCCCTCACAGTCTGTTAATAATCAACTGAAGAATCGTACTCTTTTATCCGGCATACGTCAACCCTGATGGTGATTGCCTTCAAATCACAGTTGCAAGTGTGAATACTTGAAGCAAGACACCCTCCATTTGCGTAAGGGGTTCACTTTTTACACTTTCTGTCTTGACTTTGGATTGATACCGGCATGCCGCCATATGCCCCCCCACAAGCGCGTGCTGTACCTTCCCGCCCCTCACCCCGCAGCCGCCGGATTCATCCGGATTGTATCCACCCGATGAATCCCCAGCCCGTCCAGATAGGCCACTGCGTCCTCATAATCCCGGGTTTCCAGCACATGATCCGCCCTGTGGGAATCCAGCCCGATGATGGCGGTACATTTCAGCTCCGCCGCGATCTGCCAGAAATGGTCATCCGGATACCCAATGCCTTTCCAGCGCAGACCCGTGAGGCGCTTGTTCTCCACGCCCGTCAGGTTGTACTCCAGGGGCATGTCCATTTCCTTTGCGGTACGGCAGATGGCATAGGCCATCTCCACACAGGTATCGTCAAACTGGTGATAGCCGCGCATCACCAGGTCCGGGTGGGCCAGATAGGCAAACACGCCGGTGCGCATGCCTTCGATCGTCCTTTGGGTATACAGCCGCACGTGCTCGGGCTTGTTGGATCCCCCAAAATACATCCCACCGTCGTCAGTCAGGTCGTGATGGCTGCCAAAAATCACATAATCGATGGGCTTCTCCGCCAGCGTTTTTTTCAGCCAGTCCATATAGTCCGGATAATACTCACATTCCAGACCCGCATACAGGGTGATTTGGGATGCGTATTTCTTTTTCAGACGGGCAATGCTCTCCAGATATTCGTCCAGTTGTTCCACATCCATACGGATGTTGCTTGCAAAGCCGTTTTTGTAAGGCCAGGGGCAGTGATCCGCAAAGCCGAACACCTGATATCCGGCCTCAATAGCCGCCTGAACATATTCTTCATCCGTATTTACCGCGTGCTTGCAGCGCGTAGTATGGGTGTGATAATTCGTCATTCTCATCTTCATCAGCCTTTTCATTCATCCCGTCAGCCCTTCACGCTGCCCACGATGATGCCCTTTACAAAATAACGCTGCAGGAAAGGGTAACTGCATAGTATGGGGATGGTGGCGATGATGATCTGCGCACAGCGCAGCGAACGGTCATTGATATTGGCAAAGGCGGCAATTTCATCCCCATCGGCGAAGGAAAAATCCTGGCCGATCAGCGTCTGCCGCAGATAGGTCTGCAGCGGCCGCAGGGTGGTGTTGTCCATATACAGCATGCCGTCAAACCACTGATTCCAATGATTGACCATGCAAAAAAGCGTCATGGTGGCGATGGCCGGCATGGAAATGGGCACATAAATCATCAGCATGGTGCGAAAATGGCCCGCGCCGTCTATCAGCGCCGCATCTTCCAGCTCGCCGGGCACCTGGCGGAAAAAGTTGAGCATCAAAATGAGATCGTATACCTGTACCGCCGTGGGCAGCACAAGGGCCCAAAGGGTGTTGCGCAGTTTCAGGGTTGACACAACCATATAGGTGGGAATCAGGCCGCCGTTCACCAGCATGGTAATAAAGAAGAACCAGGCATACAGGGTGCGCCCGTGAAATTTGTGCTCCGGCTTGGACAAGGGATAGGCTGTCAGGCACAGCAGCACCAGATTGATGGACGTACCCAGCACCATGCGGTAAACGGAGATCCTGAACGCATTCCAGAAAGAAGTTTTGGACAACAGATACTGGTAGCTTTGGGTGGTAACTCCCATGGGCCAGAAGGTGACCATACCAGCGTCAATATAACTGTTGTTGGACAGGGATACAGCGATCACATGGATGAAGGGCAGCAGGCAGAGGCAGGCCATAAGCACAAGCAGGGTCAGATTGACCCCCTGAAACACGCGCCGCCCGACACCCACGCGGCGCAACCCATCCTTTTTCGGTAGGCTCCCAACCATAAGCTCCCCTCCTTTCAAAACAATCGATAATCAAAAAACTTGTAGGCGATGGTGTAAGCGCTGGAAATAAAGATCAGGGAGACCACCGATTTGAACAGACCCACGGCCGTGGCCGGGCCGAATGCGCCATTTTCCAGGCCCAGGCGATAGACGAACGTATCCAGGATATCGCCGCTTTCATACACAATTGGTTTGCAGAGATTGTAAAGCTGCTCAAAACCGGCGTTCAGCACGCGTCCCAGCGCCAATACCATCATCAGCACCACCGTCATACGGATACCCGGCAGCGTCACGTGCCAGGTCTGCTGCCAGCGGTTAGCGCCGTCAATCTGGGCCGCTTCATACAGGGTCGTGTCGATACCTGTGATGGCGGCAAGGTAGATAATGGTGCCATACCCAAAGTTTTTCCAGATATCGGTTACAATAACGGTGCCCTGAAAATAACGGTTGT
Source organism: Clostridiales bacterium (assembly GCA_012729115.1). Taxonomy (GTDB): domain Bacteria; phylum Bacillota; class Clostridia; order Christensenellales; family Aristaeellaceae; genus Limiplasma. The sequence continues at coordinate 29,359 of JAAYDR010000080.1, forward strand.
CGCCCAGAAAATAGATGGCATTCCCCCCCAGCGCCGTAATCAGCTTGTTGATGATGCCTGTGCCTGGAGAGAGCAGGTCAATAAGGATGCCGCCAAAGATGATCCAGGACAGGAAGTGCGGGAAGTAAATGATGGTCTGGATGGGACGCTTGATTTTGCTGCTGCTGATCTCGTTAAGCATCAGTGCCACCGTCACAGGCACCAGCAGATTCAGGATGATTTTTGCCCCGGCGATGATGACGGTATTGCGAATCACCGGCAGAAAGTTTGGCAGATTCATGATGTAGGTAAAGTTATCCCAGCCGATGAAACGCTGGGCGCCAAACAAACCCCTGGCCGGGATAAACCGCTGGAACGCGATTTTCAGGCCGTACAGCGGAAAATAGCTGAAGATCAGAACCAAAATGACAGCCGGAAGCACCATCAGGTGCAGCTGCAGTTCTTTTCCCAGTATTTTCACAGTCAAACCCGTGCCTTTGGGTTTTTTCATATCCATCCCTCCAATAAGCTGCGGTGTGCCGTCCAACAGCACACCGCAGTTTCAGGTTGATTCTGTGTCTGTCGGCTCCCGCACGGCAATGCAGGCGTCCGGTGGTACCGGCAGTTTCAGGGCGCTTTACCGATGCGCTTCAAACCACTCGTTGGCTTCCTGGGTGATGGTAGCGCCGCCAATGGCGTTCCACTGTTTGACGTACTCATCAAAGGTGGTATCCACATCCGCACCCAGAATGATCTTGATGATCATCTGCGTTGTCAAATCGTTCATGGTGCTCCAGAAATCCTGGTAGGTAATGGAAGGCGCACCCACGTATGCATTGTAGAACAGCAATCCATTGTCGCTGAGATATTTCAGCACCTTCATGGGGGTGTAATCAGCCGTGCCAAACATCTGATTCCAGGCCCAGGCCTTCTTGTATTCGCTGGAGGTGATGTTGCCGTAGTAGGACACCGCCTTGCCTTTCAGAAGGGACGGATCATTGGCCGCAAACACTTCCTGCAGGTTCTCATACGTCTCCAGGTTATCGGTGGGCTTCACCGTGGACCACACCGGCGCGATCATGCGGGAATAGGATTCCTCATAGCCCCACCAGGTGGGATCGTCGGAGTAGTAGCTGGCGTAATGATACAGGTTCAGCATTTTGAACGCCGCTTCCGGGTTCTTGCAGTTGGCGTTGATGCACACAAAGCCGCGGTTGTTGGTCTTGATGGCCTGGGGCACAATCTTGCCGTCGGAATCGGGAACGGCGCAGGAGTACCAGGTTACATCGGGCTGAAGATCATACATGGACATCACAAACGTCATCACCCAGTGGGGTCCGAAAACCAGGCCGATGTTTCCGTTGATGATTTCCTCGTAGGCTTGCAACTCGTCCTTGGTGGCAAACTCAGGATCGATCATGCCGTCCGCATACATTTTCTGCAGCTGCCTAAGTGGCGCTTTCATCTGTTCCTGGGTTGCGCCAAACTGCAGCTTGCCGTCTTCCGTCTTTACCCATGTTTCCGGATAGGCATGATACGCTTCAAACATGCCGCACAGATAGTCATACATCACGGAAGGCTGGCCGGCTTCCAGATATACGCCGTACTTGGCCTTGCCCGCTTCCACAAACTTGTAGCCGATATCCCATACGTCCTCAATGGTTTTGGGTTCCTCGATGCCCAGTTCCTTCATCCAGTCGGAACGGATGAAAATGTACCCCACGTCGTCGGTATGGGACAGGGTCTGGGGATACCCATAGATCTTGCCGTCGATGGTCACCATGGACAGCGTCAAACCGTTATCCATGTACCACCGGTCGAGGATTTCAGGCAGGGTGTTTGCTTTGATCAGATCGTCCAGGGGAAGGATCTGGCCTGCTTCCGCCAACTGGGCCACGTCGCTGAGGGAGTTGACCACAAACACATCCGGAAGGGTGTTGGCAGCCATGCTCATGCGCAGTTTGGTATCATAATCGTTGTCATGGGTCCACCAGTCATACTGCACATCGATGTTCAGGCATTGTTTGATAATTTCCGTCCAGCGGTTGTTGTTGTAGTTCTCGCCGTAATGCTCGCCCAGCTTGCCCATCATGTTTTCGGTAGACGTGTTATAGTTGTGAACCATCGTAACGGTAACCGGCTCCTCATAGGGCTTCAGGTACTCGGATATGTTGTTGTCCTTCGCCCAGGAGGCGAAATTGTCAACCACGTACCCGATGCGGTCTGCGTAGAGTGCCTTGTAGTCCTTCTCTTCGGCAATACAGCCGGCGGCAACATTGAGAAGCAGCAGGACTGTCAGCAGGGTACAGCACAACTTTTTCATACGGTTTCCCTCCTTGTATATTCACCTGTTCAGGCTTTTCCCCATTGTACCGTGAGCGAAGGGAACTGCCTACCCAATTTCTTTACCTTTTGATTCTACTTTTTGTATGGTTTGGTCAAAATTCCGTCAATCCCTACCTCATCTCACGCCAGCCCTTGGGCGTCATGCCTTTTACCCGCTTGAATACCGTGATAAAGTATTTTGTGGACTGGAATCCGCACCCCTCGGCGATTTCGTTGATGCTCCTATTGCTCCCCTGCAGCATCTGGCAGGCAGCCTCAATTCTGGTGCGGACGATATGCTCACTGAGCCCCTCCCGCATATTCTGCTTGTAAATTCTGGAGAGATAGCTGCTGTTGTAATTGAAGTGCTCCGCAATCTGCGTCAGGGATATCTGCTGAGGAAAATGCTCCTGAATATAGCGGTTGATCCGGTCCAGCATATCATCAGTTTCCGTCAGCCGCCTTGCCCTGCTGCCCATAAACAGGGTTTCCAGCAGAGTCCGCACCTTGGCCATCCACTCCTCCAGCGAGTCAAAGCTGCCGTGAAACAAAACGGACTCCGCCGTATAACCGTCCACTTTGACTCCATCCAGGCAGTCGGCTTGGAAGCGTTCGCGCAAATGCATCTGCAGCAGCAATGCGCAGCCATTGCGGCCCTGCGGGTACCCTTCCAGCAGAACACAACTTCTGATGGAATCCATCAACCCCGAAAGATTGCGCTGTTCCATGTCCCTGCGCCAACGAAAAGCGTCGCCAAACGTGATGCTTCTTTTCCGCTCCGCCAGGGGATCCCGCAGCACAATCCGATTGCTTTCCAACGCATGATGGGCATAGGATTCCAGGACGGACACAGCCTCTGCAACCCGAGCCCACGGCACCGGACGGGAGGAGACCGCAAAGGACAGGCCGATGGCAGAGTCAGCGCCTTCAATGAGCCGATCCAATTGTCCCAGAATCACAGACGGCATGTCCGCGCCGTCTTCACTCTGGATCAGAAATACCAGGCTGCTTTCCGAATACCACACCTCTGCCATGAGCCCCCGATCCCGGAGCATGGACAACGCAAGAAAGCAGATCTCCTGCCGCTTCTCCTGGGGTTTCATGGGTCCGGTTACGGCCAGCAGGGTATCCTGCCCCGGCACAATGCCGATCCCGCTGCTTTCGCAGATCGCCCTGTCCGGCAAGTCCTCCCCGAAACGCAGCAGCCTTTCCAGCAGCGTCTGCCGGAGCAGCGGCAGGGCATCCTTCAGGTACTGGCGGATGCGCTGATTGTCCTGTGTGACGCTGAAATACTGCCGCACTTTGTCCAGTCCGCCCCGGATCGCATCCAGGATCATCTGGGGCGGCTCAATTTTAAGGATAAACCGGACATCCTCATATTGCAGCGTTTTATAGGCATAATCAAAACTGTCATACGCCGTCAGTACGATCACATAGCAAATGGGACAGAGTTTCTTGATGTGGTCCAACAGTTCAAGGCCGGATACCCTGGGCATGGATACGTCTGTCACGACAATGTCATACACGTTTCTCTTCAGCATCTCCATGGCCTGCAATGCCGAATTGACGCCGTACACTTCCACGTCGGGCATTTCATCCAGAATGAGCGTGTGAAGCGTTCGGGTGATCAGCGGCTCGTCATCCACCAGCAAAATCCGTGACATTTACCCATCCTCCTTTCCCTGAACAATCCGGATCGTCACCTTCAGACCGCCCAATTCGGACCGGCCAAACTCAAGGCGGCTCTGAGAGCCAAAATGCAGCTGCAGTCGCCGGTGAATGTTCGCAAGCGCCACACCATCGCCCTCCTCGCCCTGCCCGCCTGTAACAGACCGGCTCAGGTTTTCCTGCAGTTCATCGCTGAGATTTTCCCCGTTGTCCTCCACGCTGATGGCAACCGCATGTTCCGTCTGCTTCAGAGCAATACGGATCACGCCGTCCTTTTCCACGTTTTTCAGACCATGAGCAAAGGTGTTTTCAATCAGCGGCTGTACCAGCAGGCGGGGCACGATCAGCCTCCGCCAATCACCTTCCTCAATGTCGTAGCGCACATCAATCCGTCCACCAAACCGCATGCTCTGAATATCCGCATAATTGCGGGCATGATCCATTTCCTCTCCCAGCGTGATGCTGGCTCCATCCTGATGGACGATATACCGCAGGTACCGCCCCATCAAATCTGCCAGCCTGCTTGCCTGCTCGTTTTCCTCCAGCAGGATCAGATTGCGCAGCTGGAAATACGTATTATAGAGAAAGTGCGGAGAAATCTGGTACTGCAGCGCCTTTTTCTCAGCGTTTACCGCCAGCAGCCGAGCCGTATATTCCCGGTCAATCAATCGCTGCAGTCGTTCCGCCATGCTGTTGAACGTATTGCCAACCTCGTCCAGTTCAGCCGTTTTCTCCGGTGCCATGCGCACGGAAAGATTGCCCTCGCCCACCTGCTGCATCTTTGTAGAGATCCCTTTCAGCGGTCTGCATACAATATGGAAAAATGCGATGGTCGCCGCAATGACGATCAATATGCAGATGATCTCCAGGGTTTTGAGCATTTTCTGCAGGCGGACCATATTGCTCATAACGTTATCTACCGGCAAAACGGCCACAATGGACAGGTCACTGAAAGCATGTTTTTCGCGGATCATATAAAACTGACTCTTCCCACGCGTCACCGTCACCACATCATCCGTTGATTCGCTGATGGTGCTTTCGTCCCACTGGATATCATGTGAGTTCACAAGCACGTGGCCTCCAAAGCTGAGCAGCAGCTGATACCCGTTTGGATGTGAGGCATATTTCTGCAGCAGATTTTTCAGGGAGTTTCGCTGAACACTCATCAGCATGATCCGTGAGGCTTTGATCATCGCCGGGTCATGAATTAGCGGAGACGCGCTCCAGAATCCAACAGATTCATCTGTGTAATAGACACCGTTGGGGAAGCGGGTAACAATCCCCAAAATCGCCGACCAGTCCTGCGCGGTTGCCACAGCCGCCTTCTGGGGCGTAATCAGCGTGTTGATGGAGGAAATGTACAGTTGCGCCGAAGTAATCAAATTCAGCTGCGAGAGTTTGGAACGGATCAGTTTCATGACTGCGTTCTCATGGGAAACGGTTTCATACTTGTCCAGAATGGTACTCCGCATAGCCAGCGCGAGCACGGACTCATTGTTCAGAATATCAATGTTCTGCAGCTGGATATTGGTAAGCTGGGAATAAAGCGCATCACTGATATAGCCGATTTCTGCCCGGCAGTCCTCAAGCGCTCTTGTTCGCAGCTCCTTGCTGGCGGTGGTGATGGTCAGCTCGCTGGCAATCACCATAAAAGCCAGGCTAAGCAGCAGAATCGCAAAGATAATACCGATGACCGATGGTTTTCGTCTTCGTCTCATATGTACACCTCCGCCCAGCCCTGGTCAGAATTACAAATTTCCTTCTCCCCCATCCGCTAATCTTCCAAGAACCGCAGCCGCCAGCGCCGCCAACAGCGGCGCGGTAAAGATAAACGGCAGCGCATAGCGCACATAGCCCGCCACCGGCGACATCAGGCAGCCAAGAAGGGTCAGCAATGCCGGCAGGCACACGCCTACCCAGCGGCCCTGTCTGCGGCGCAGCAGCAGGGCAAGGGAACCCAGCAGAAGGCTTGCGTACAGCCCGCTGCTGCTGATCAACAGCACGATGGGATTGTTTTGAAAAAAGTCCGGCAGGATGCGGAACAGCGGCTTGCCAAACACCTCGCCTCGGAACACATAGCGGGGGTGAAAGACCGGATATAAATGGTATACATCGGAAAATCCATAATCAAAGATAGCACGGAAACGGCCGGCATCGCCCAGTGCCAGGTAGGGCACCGCCATACGAAGCGCTGCCTGGGCGGCTGTGGCCGGGTAGCGCAGTGCCAGGTTCAGGGACAGGCGGTCAAAGGCGCGCCGCTGGGTAGCGGTCGTATTGGTGCGCCAAGCATCCTTCACAGGGTCGCTCACCTCCGGTTGATAGAAGGCTATGCTCTCCAAGGGGACGCACGCATCCAGTTCCGCCAGTTCCTCCCCGCTTAGGCCTTCCCGGTGCTGGGATACGATACGCGCCACAATCTGCAGCTGCAGCGAGCGGGTCTCGGCCTGCCGGTTTTCCAAGGTCTGTGCATCCAGTGCCCGGTGCACCATGGCTGTGCCCGCCGCACACAAAGCGATGGCGGCCAGCGCTCCCAGAAACAGGCGCAGGGAGGTCCTGCTTTTAAGACGCAAAAGGGGCAGCGCGATCAGCCAGACCAGGGCGTACATCGCCATGGCCATGCTGCGGGTCGCGCAAAGGGCAAGACCAATGGCCACATGGGCCGCCAGACCCCGGCCGGTGGTGAAAAAGCCCTGCCTGTGAATGGCCAGTTCCGCCAGCTCACAGGTGAGCACCAGGGTGAGGATCGCAAAGGGCACATCCTTGACGATGAAAAACCCATAAAAGGGATAGACGGGAAAGAGGGCGTACACAGCCAGCAACAGGCGGGCAAATCCCACAGGAAGCACCCGGCGGGCAATGCCCACCGCCCAGGCCAGCGCGGATGCCAGAGGCAATATCTGCAGCAGGCTCAGGTTCATCACGGCCATGGTATCCCCCAACCCTACAAAGCGCGTAGCCTTGATGACCGCCTTCATCAGCAGCGTCAGAAAAATGGGGTTGTCCGTTGCATAGGGCAGCTCTCCAAACCCTTGGCGGATCTGCTGCCCGGCGGTAGTTTCCACCGCGCCGGGGGCTTCCAGCACAATGGACGGGAGCCACAGCAGCAGCAGGATGCCAAAATCCATCAGGAAACGGCGGAAGCTCCATCCAGCCGCTTTTTGGGAGCGTGCCAGGCCCCCAAGCACCAGCCCTGCCGTCAGGCTGATGGCCGCATACAGCGTCGCGCTGAGGGAAAGCCAAAAACAGAGCGCCAAGAGGATCGTCCGGGCATCCCCAAACAGGAGCCCCCAATCTCCCCGGGCCAAAAAGCTTCTGTCCAGCGCCACCATCAGGGCAAACAATAGCGCCGGAGCGAGCCTGAAGGGCCTGTGCCGCCCCCAGGTCAGCGCAGCTGCAAACAGGGCACTCAGGCCCAGCAGCAGCGCCGCCATCATGACCCACCGCCCCACCCCCGCCGGGGGAAGCCAGGCAGCAAACCCAAGCCTGGGTGGAATCAGCAGTCCCGCGAGGGTCAGGGCGCTCAGAAGGGGTACCCCGGCCCAAAGAATGAGGGGATGACGCTTTGGCTGCATGACGGATGAACTCCCTTCGACGAACTCCCTTTGTGAATGCGCTTCCCTGATTGTGGCACAAGCGGCAGTTGAAATCAAGAGGGACTCCGCCGATGAGATGGCAAGAGCCCCCGGCGATCTGCCGGGGGCTCTGTGGTTGCGTCAGTTCAAACGCGGCTGGGCCGGCTTTGCGGGCGGGTCTGCCGCTCAGCGCATCCGGTCCGCGTAGATCTTGGCGCCGGCATCCTTAACCCACTGTTCCAGGGTGGCGTTGAAGGTTTCGTCCTGGCGGGCGGAGAGGAGCTCTTCCTGCAGAGCGTCTTTGACCTCTTCAAAGGGCACCTGGCCCTCCTCAAGGTTTCCGGCGTACTGGAGCAGGTGGATGCCATAGCTGGTGCGCACAGGGGCGGACACGTCGCCCACCTTCACCAGGGCCATGGCGGCCTGGGTGAACTCGGCAACCCAGGAGGTATCGTTTTCGCAAACCAGGTAGCCTTCCTCCTTGGCGGGGGAGACCTTCATGCCGTCGTCCTCGCCGTACTCCTCCATGAGGGCGTCAAAGTCGCCGCCTTCGGAGAGCTTCTGAAGGATCTCGTCAATGGAGGGCTGCACCTTGGCATAGGCGGCTTCCCGGGTGCTGTCCAGCTGGGCCTGAAGCTGGGCCACCTCGGCGGTAAGCGCCGCCTCCTGGGCGGTCAGCTCCTCACGGGCCTTGGCCTGCTCGGGGGTGTCCTGGGCGGCGTCGGCGTCCATGGCGGCCAACGAGTTCTGGGCGGTGGTCAGCTCGTCCTGCTTTGCAGTAAGCTGGGATTCAAGATCGCTGATGGCGGTGGCATCATCCTCGCTGAGCTTGCGCAGGATGTTTTTCACAAAGCGGTATCCGGCGGGCCGGTAATAGACGGTCTGGCCGTTGCGCACATCGGTGCCGTAGTCGGTGGGGGTGATTTCATACTCGGTCTTGGCGGCGGCGGCCTTCTGCTCGTACTCCACCTTCAGCTCATCCTCGGTGACCTGCACGTCCTTGATCACTTCGGCCCTCAGCTTGTCATAGGCGGCGTTCTTTTTCTCGTTCCCCAGCAGGATGTCCACAGAACTGTAACCAAGCTCCGTAAGCTTCTCCTCCACGGCCTTGTCCAGCTCCTCGCCTTCCAGGGTGGTGTCCGCAAAATAGTTGGTTTTCACGGATTCCACGTTGCGCTGGTAGGCTTCCTCCGCCGTGGCTTTCAGCCCTTCCAGCTCTTCGTCGGTGAAGGTATCCATGCCCATTTCGGCTTCCTTCTGCTCAATCACAGCTTGACGAACCAGGCCGTCGATGGTCTGCTCCTGGGCGGAGGCGATCACCTGGGCATCGGTGGGATCAAACTGAATCCCATACATGGCATAAATCTGCTGCTGATAATTCAGCGTTACCTGAACCTGCTGGGAAACCTCCTCCTTGGTGAAGGTCTTCCCGGCTACCTCAATAATCACCGTCTGCTTATCCACTTGGGGGTCCTTGACGATCAAGCCGCACCCGGAGGTTACAAACAGTGCAAATACCAACATCCATGCCAGCGTGACACGCTTGCCCATGACTTTTCTCTCCCATCATTTACGATATGCCAAAATCCAAGCTCAACGTATTATACCCGAACCACCTATGTTGGGCAAGGGTTTTTTGCCCGCTTGGGTTTTTTTGTCGGATTTTTTATAGGTTGTTCATAAATGTCCCCCAGCGCCTCCTCTGGGAAAAATGGCGCGTCAGCGCTTCTCAGTTAATCTGTATGTTCATCGGTGCTTTGATCGGAGCAATGCTGAAAAACACCAAAATTAAGCAAAACAAATAAGAAATATAAAAATATTCTGTTCATTATTGACAAGCTGTCTTTCCTGGATATAATGAATGTAGGATAAGGTTAATGAATTAACATTTATATTTACATAATATAATGGTTAATGAAGGAATGGGATGAATACTGGCCCAGCAAGACCAAATCCTGTGTTCCGCCGCCCCGGCGGCCCCCCCTGTCGGCGATAACACGCCAGGTGCGTGTTCGTATAATATGAAAGGAAAGGTGAGGTAACCCATGAAAAAACTGCTCGTTGCAATCCTGTGCCTGACGATGTTCCTCTCCATGGCAAGCGCTGCCTCTGCTGCGGAAGCCAACGTCATCGAGTTCTGGACCTTCGCGGAATCCCACGTGGACCTGTACAAGGTGATGGCCGAAAAATGGAACGCGGAATTCCCGGACAAACCCATCGAACTCTCCGTATCCGTAATGCCCTACGATGACATGCACAACAAACTGCTCATCGCTCTCCAGTCCGGCGAAGGCGCGCCCGACATGGTGGACATCGAGATCGGCAAGTTTGCCAACTTCCTCAAGGGCGAGCCCCAGCTGCTCCCCCTCAACCGCGTGGTAGAGCCCGAACTGGACAACATCGTCCGCTCCCGCGTGGACATCTATTCCAAGGACGGCAACTTCTACGGCATCTGCTTCCATGTTGGCGCGGCTGTCATCTACTACAATGACGCTCTGCTCAAGGAAGCCGGAATCGACTACACCACCATCAAGACCTGGGACGATTATGCCCAGGCCGGCGCCAAGTTCCTGGAAGCCACCGGCAAGCCCTTTGGCACCGTGGAAACCACGGACCTGTGGCACTTCGAGCCCCTGGTATTCTCCCAGGGCGGCGACATCCTCAACAAGGAAGACGGCACCCCCAACATCGACAGCCCCGAGGTTAAGAAGGCTCTCGCCTTCAATCAGGACCTGATCCAGAAGGGCATCCTGGCCCTGGCTCCCGGCGGCAACCACCACGCTGAAGAGTACTACGGCATGATGAACGCCGGCTCCTACGGCTCCGTGATTATGCCCATGTGGTACATGAACCGCTTCACCGATTACATGCCTGACCTCTCCAAGCAGATTGCCATCGCTCCCCTGCCCGTGTGGGAAGAGGGCCAGCCCCGTTCCGTGGGTCTGGGCGGCACCGGCACCGCTGTTACCAACCAGGCGACCAATCCCGACCTGACCATGGACTTCCTGGCCTACACCAAGCTGTCCAAGGAAGGCAATGTCCAGGTATGGAAAGTGCTGGGCTTTGACCCCATCCGCAGCGAAGTGTGGAGCATGCCCGAGCTTCGCGACGGCGACACCAAGTTCCACCAGTACTATGTCAACAATCCCTTTGATGTGCTGATGGAGATCAAGGACGAGATCCCCGCCATCACCGTATCCGAATTCCTGCCCCCCACCTCCGACGCTCTGAAGAACAACGTGTTCTTCCGTGCCTATGAGGAGATGGCGGACCTGGATACCATGCTGCCCGAGGAGAACGCCAAAGTCAAGTAAAACAACTCATCGGCAAGCCGGCCGGCCGCAAGGCCGGCCGGCTATTCAAGCATCATGGGGGTGGCTTTCTTGAAAAAACGGCAGGGCTTCCGCGCCTTTTTCTATTCCCAAAAGGCAGCGCCGTATGTTTTTGTAATGCCCTTTATTCTGGTTTTTGTGATCTTCTTTGTGTTTCCGCTCATTTCTACCGTCATCATGAGCTTCCAGAGCGTGCTGCCCGGGCAGGTACGCTTCATTGGTCTGGAAAACATCAAACGGCTCAACGATCCGGAGTTCTTTCAGGCCATCAAGAACAACCTGATTTATACGGCGCTGACACTGGCCTTGCTCATCCCCTTCCCCATGATTTTCGCCTGCATGCTCAACAGCAAAGCCACCATCGGCCGCAACTTCTTCCGTTCCGCGCTGTTTGTGCCCATCCTGACCTCCGTTGTGGTGGCAGGCACCATCTTCCGCCTGATCTTCGGCGAACTGCCGGGCGCACTGGCAAACCAGATTGTGGGCCTGTTTGGCATGGGGCCCTTCCGTTGGCGGCAGATGCAGGGCACCGTATACATGATCCTGGTGATGCTCGCCTGCTGGCGGTGGACCGGTGTCAACATCCTCTACTTCCTTTCCGGCCTTCAGTCCATCCCGGAGGAACTGTATGAATCCGCCTCCATCGACGGGGCGTCCACCATCCGCAAGTTCCGCCACATCACCTGGCCCATGCTCAAGCCCACCACCATCTATGTGCTTACCATCTCCATCTACGGCGGTTTTGCCATGTTCCTGGAATCCTATATGCTGTATACCAACAACCGCTCGCCCCGGGGTATGGGTCTTACCATCATCGGATATCTGTACCGGCAGGGCTGGGAGCAGAACAACATCGGCTACGGTTCCGCCATCGGCCTGTGCCTGCTGCTCATCGTGATGGTGATTAACCTGGTTCAGCTCAAATTCTTTGGGCTGTTCGCAAAGGAGGATAAGTGATGAACACGGCCGCGCCGCTTCCCACACTCAAGGAAAAGCCCCGGTATACCCTGGGCACCGTGCTCAGGCTCATCTTCTTTCTCCTGCTCACCTTCATCGTGCTGTTTCCGCTGTTTGCCATCGTGCTGGCTTCCTTCAAACCAGGCACCGAGCTGCTGCGTACGGGCCTGAATGTGCGCTGGCAGCCGGAGGTCATGTCCTTTAACAACTACCGGCTGTTGTTTGAGCCGCTGGAATCGGACTACATGATCTGGTTTGGCAACAGCCTGCTGATTACGCTTCTTCAGTCTGTGCTCACCCTGATCGTCTCCGCCTGGGTAGGGTACGGCTTTGCCATGTATGAATTCCGCTTCAAGAACTTGCTCTTTACCTGCGTTCTGATTATCATGATGGTGCCCATGGAGATCATCATGCTGCCCCTGTATCAGGAGATCGTGGGCATGAAAATCATCGACACGGTGTGGGGCATCATCCTGCCCTTTGTGGCCATGCCCCTTCCCATCTTCTTCTTCCGGCAGTATCTGTCCGGCCTGCCCCGGGACCTGCTGGACGCGGGGCGGGTGGACGGTTCCAGCGAGTATGGCATCTTCGTTCGTATCATCCTGCCGCTGATGACCCCAGCCTTCGGCGCCATGGGCATCTTCATCGGGATGAACTGCTGGAACAACTTCCTCTGGCCCCTCATCGTGCTGCGCACCGGCTCCAAATTTACGCTTCCCATCGGCCTGAACACGCTGCTTACCCCCTATGGCAACAACTACGACATCCTGGTGGCCGGCTCGGTGTTTGCCATTATCCCCATCATCATCCTGTTTGTCTGTTTCCAGAAATACTTCATCGCCGGCATGACGGCGGGAAGCGTCAAGGGATAAACTCCGGCAAAGGGAAGAAACGACGAGGAGTCTGCGCATGCTGCTGTATGTTACAAAGGAGAACCTGCCCTTTTTTGAAGCTTTGGCCAGCGACGTTCGCCTGGAGGTGATCCGCCTGCTGTCCGGCGGAGATATGAACATCAAGGAACTGGCGCAGGCGGTGGGCATCTCCAGCCCCATCATGCTCAAACATGTGCGCAAACTGGAGGAGGCTAACATCATCAAATCCAGGATGGTGAACCGAAACGGCTCGGTCAGCAAGATGTGTACCCTGCTGGTAACCGAATACAAGTTTCAGCTTCCCTTCCGCAAGATGAACCTGCACGATTGCCATGAGACGCACATCCCGGTGGGGCTGTACACCAACGTGGAGGTCTACCCCACCTGCGGCCTGGTATCCGATAAGGAAATTATCGGCCAATTGGATGACCCCCGGTACTTTCTGGAGCCGGAGCGGGTGAACGCCGAGGCCATCTGGTTTACCACCGGGTTTGTGGAGTATGCCATCCCCAATTATCTGACCCAGAAGCAGCGGGCGGAGGAGATCGAAATCTCCTTTGAGATCTCCAGCGAGGCACCCGGATTCAACGATGATTGGCCCAGCGACATCTGCATCTCCCTCAACGGCACCGTTCTGTGCGAGTGGACCTCTCCGGGCGATTTTGGGGAGAGGCGCGGCATCCTCACCCCCCAATGGTGGACCGGCAACCAGTATGGACTGCTTAAAATTCTGCGCATCTCCCAAAACGGCGTATTTCTGGACGGGGACAAGGTGCGTGGCGTCACCCTGGAGGATGTGATTGACCCGGCGCAAAAGCGGTGGGTCCTCCGCTTTGAGGTTATGCCCAGCGCTGTCCATGCCGGGGGCCTGACGCTGTTTGGAAGCAAGTTTGGCAACTACCAGCAGGGCATTCTGGTGCGCACGTTTTACAAGAAAGAGGAGTAGAGGGACGCCGGGCCCGGCCTCCCTCTTCCGATGAGATGGATATAGAAACGGTGAACAACCCTGGACATAAAATCCGCCGCGTGCTGAACGCAAAGTACGCGGGCATCCAAGGCCTTTACTACGGTTCCCTGGCGCCGGTGACGGCGTTTGCCTCCGCCTACCTGCTCCATCAGGGGCTGGACAACTCGCAGATTGGGGTTGTCATCGCGCTGGGGTCCGCGGGAGCCGTTCTCCTGCAGACGGCGCTGGGCAGTCTGGTGAGCGAGGAACGCAGGCTCTCCCTTCGCCGGACGGTCTTCCTCCTGCTTTTGCTGCTGCTGGGGCTGTCCCTGGCGCTGTGTGCCGGGGGATTCCCTTTGGGGCTCACCATGGCGATTTATGTATGTTTGCTGACGCTGGCGCAGGCGCTCCTGCCCCTGGTGAGCTCCATGAATTTTATGTTTGAAGCCCGGGGTATTACCCTGAACTTCGGCATGTCCCGGGCGGCAGGATCGGTGGCCTACGCGGCGCTTTCTCCGGTTATTGGCTGGGCGGCGGCCCGGTTTTCCGGCGCGTCCATCCCCTGGTTCAGCGCACTCACCTATGGGGGCATGCTGCTGCTGGTGGCGGGTTTCGCGCTGGGCCCGGCCGCTCAGAAGGCGTTGCCCCTTTGCTGCCAGGATAGGGCGGCGCGGCTGGCGGCCGCATCGGCAAACGCAAGGGGCTTTTTCCGCAGAAACCCCGGCTATCTGGCATTCCTGGCCGGGGTTACGCTGCTTTTTGTCAACCTGTCCGCCACCCAGACCTTCTTTCTGCAGATCCTGCGCGCAAAGGGCGGCGACGGCATGAACCTGGGTATCGCCACCGCCATCGGGGCGGCGGCGGAAATCCCCATGATGCTGGCCTTTTCCTGGCTCAGCCGCAAGGTGCAATGCGCCACACTGATCCGGGTGTCGGCACTGTTCTTTACCCTCAAAACCGTTGGCATCTTTCTGGCCCAGGACATTGGCAGCCTGTACCTGGCCCAGGTGCTGCACATGTTGGGGTACGCGCTGTTTATCCCCGCCGGCGTGTACTACGTGGACCGGCGGATGGCGGAGGGCGACAAGGTGAAGGGACAGGCTTATCTGGGAAGCACCATGGCACTGGGCGGCATTGCCGCCAGCCTTGCCGGAGGCCCTCTCCTGGACGCCTTCGGCCCGCAGGTGCTGCTGCAATGCGCTATCGTGCTGTCCGCCCTGGGAACCGTCATTGTGATGTGGGCAACCGGGGCGCGTTGCGCCACCTGTGAAAACATGGTATAATGACCCCATACTTGGCGGATTGAACCGACGTCTACCAAAGATGGAGGGAATACAATGAAGCTGACCTTTTTAGGGGCTGCCCATGAAGTAACAGGCAGCCGTTTTCTATTGGAAGCCTGCGGGAAGACGATGCTCATTGACTGCGGCATGGAGCAGGGCGTCAATTTGTACGACAACGCACCCCTGCCTCTGCCCGCCGGAGCCATTGACGCGGTGTTTCTCACCCATGCCCACATCGACCACAGCGGCCATCTTCCGCTGCTGTTCAAGCAGGGTTTTCACGGGCCGGTGTACAGCACCCGGGCCACCAAGGAACTGTGCGACATCATGCTGCTGGACTCCGCCCACATCCAGGAGATGGACGCGGAATGGAAGAACCGCAAGGCCCAGCGCAGCGGCAGGGCCCTGGCGGAGCCCCTGTACACCCAGGCGGACGCCCAGGGGGTGTGCGCGCTGTTTGTGCCCTGCCGGTACCAGACAGACATCCCTGTGTTTGAGGGCATCCGCATCCGCTTTGTGGACGTGGGGCATCTGCTGGGCTCCGCCTCCATCCAGGTGACGGTGACAGAGGAAGGTGAGACCCAAACCCTCGTCTTCTCCGGGGACATCGGCAACCTGCACCAGCCCCTCATCAAGGATCCCTCCTACTGCACCCGGGGGGACTATGTGATCATGGAGTCCACCTACGGCGACAGGAGCCACGGCCCCGTGCCGGATTATCTTTCCGCCCTCACCCAGGTGCTCCAGGAAACCTTTGACCGGGGCGGCAATGTGGTGATTCCCAGCTTCGCCGTGGGCCGCACCCAGGAGATGCTCTACTTCCTGCGGCAGCTGAAGGAAGAGGGCCGGGTGAAGGGGCATTCAAACTTCCCCGTGTATGTGGACAGCCCCCTGGCCATCGGGGCCACCCACATTTTTACGGAAAACACCCTGGAATGCTGCGACGAGGAAACCCTGGCCCTGGTGCGCCAGGGGATCAACCCCATCTCCTTTGAGGGGCTCAAGGTAGCGGTGAGCGCCGAGGAAAGCAAGCTGATCAACGAGGACCCCACCCCCAAGGTGATCATCTCCGCCAGCGGCATGTGCGACGCGGGCCGGGTTCGCCATCATCTCAAGCACAACCTCTGGCGGGCGGAATCCACGGTGCTGTTTGTGGGCTACCAGAGCGTGGGCACCCTGGGCCGCAGCCTGCTGGACGGAGTAAACCCCGTGAAGCTTTTTGGCGAGGAAATTCAGGTGAAGGCCACCATCCGGCAGCTGGCCGGGGTCAGTGGCCACGCGGACAACAACGGCCTGATGAAATGGATTGGCAGCTTTGAGCAAAAGCCAAAGCGGGTCTTTGTGGTGCACGGGGAGGACCAGGTGGCGGATTTGTTTGCGGGCAGGCTCCGGGAGGAGCTGGGCTTCACCGCCCATGCGCCCTATAACGGAGAGGTGTGGGACCTGACCCGGGGCGAGCTGCTGGAGGAAGGCAACCGGGTGCGGCTGGAGAAGCCCGCCCGGGAACAGGCCGCTGCCAAGGATCAGGCTGCTGCCAAAGAGCCCGCCCCCAAGGAAGTTGCTCCCCCGGCTCCTGCCCAGGTTCCCCTGCGCAGGGAAGCCGCGCCCAAAGCGGATTCCGCCACCCCCTATGGGCAGCTCGCCCTGGCGGGAGAAAGGCTGGCTGACCTGATCCGGCGGATGGAAAGCCGCAGCCGCAAGGACATGGACAAGCTGACCAAGCAGATATACGGCATTCTGCGGCGCTTTGACAAGGGCAGGAGGGGCCGGTGAAAGCCCGGTGCACGGCAGAAAAACTAAAAAATTTTGCCAGTACTTGAAAAAAATTTAGGAGTATATTACAATGGAATCAGTTTTCTTTGCATCGTAATCGTAATTGAGGCTGCCTGAGGGAAACCGGCAACGGGTTGCAGCGCCGCAAAGGCGTAAGGATAAGGCAACAAACATAAGAAGGGGGACTACTGGCATGAAGAAGTTGCATGCAATCGTAATGGCGCTTCTCCTGGTTCTCGCCATGGCTACCACCGTATTGGCCGAAGGCGCGGCCCCGCGCGAGGCTCGCGCACCCATCGCTGTTGGCGATCTGAAGGTCGGCGTGATTCTGATTCACGACGAGAATTCCGGTTATGACCTGGCTCACATCGACGGCATCAAGAGCGCAATGGCTACCCTGGGCCTTAAGGATGAGCAGGTCATCTTTAAGTACAACATCCCCGAAGACGAAACCTGTTTTGACACCGCGGTTGACCTTGCGGAGCAGGGCTGCCAGATCATCATTTCCGACAGCTTCGGCCACCAGTCCCATATGATGGCTGCTGCCGCCGAATATCCGGACGTGTTCTTTGTGGCCTCCACCGGCGATACCGCCGCCCTGGAGAACCTTCCCAACGTGGCCAACATGTTCCCCTTCACCTTCCAGAGCCGCTTTGTTTCCGGCGTTGTGGCGGGCATGAAGCTCAAGGAACTCATGGACGCGGGCAAGGCCACCGATCCCTACATCGGGTATGTGGGCGCCTATCCCTACGCGGAAGTGGTTTCCGGCTACACCGCTTTCTTCCTGGGCATCCGCAGCATCGTTCCCGAGGCTCACATGGATGTGCAGTACACCAACTCCTGGTATGATCCCATCGCCGAGGCCGAGGCTGCCAACGCTCTGATGAGCAAGGGCTGCGTCATCATCGGCCAGCACGCCGACTCCACCGGCGCTCCTTCCGCTGTGCAGGCGGCCAAGGACGGCGGCAAGGAAGTCTACAGCGTGGGCTACAACATCGACATGCTTTCCGTGGCCCCCACCGCCGCGCTGACCTCCGCCCAGAACAACTGGGGCGCTCTGTACACCCCGTTCCTCAGCAAGATGATCTCCGGCGAAGCCATGCCCACCGATTTCGCGCTGGGTTATGCCGACGACGCCGTGATGATCTCCAAGCTGGGCGAGAGCTGCGCTGCCGGCTCCGCCGAGAAGGTGGAAGAAGTGATCGCCGCTCTGAAGGACGGCTCCCTGCAGGTCTTTGACACCGCCACCTTTACCGTGGGCGGCGCTCCCGTAACCACCTACGCCTGGCAGGACACCGACGGTGACTGGGTGGGCGATTCCGGCGAAGCCATCGTGGACGGCGCTTTCCTGGAGTCTACCTTCCGCAGCGCGCCCTACTTCGGCCTGCGCATTGACGGCATCAAGGAGCTCAACTAATCATCTCCCATCAGGAGAGAAGCAGCCTCGGGCTGCTTCTCTCCTCTTTTCCCGGACATTCCCAGCTATCCGGCCGGCTCCCTTTCTCACGGCAGGAGGCTTGCCTGACTTTGGCGATTAATGCGGGTGCGGCCCTGCCCGTCCGTATACAGAAAGGAACATGTTTTTGGAAACCGGCAAAGCGATCCGAATGATGGATATCACCAAAACTTTTGGCGAAGTTGTAGCCAACGACAAGGTATGCCTGGATATCCATCCGGGCGAAATTTTGGCCCTTTTGGGCGAAAACGGCAGCGGAAAAACAACCCTGATGAACATGCTTTCAGGCATCTATCTCCCTGAAGGCGGACAAATCTGCATCAATGATCACCCCCAGGTCATCCGGTGCCCCAAGGACGCGTTTTGCCTGGGCATTGGCATGATCCATCAGCATTTCAAACTGGTGGATGTGCTGACCGCCGCGGAAAACATCGTGCTGGGGCTGAACGAACACAAGCTCGTGGACCTGAAGAACGTGCGCGTTCAGGTGAAGCAGATATGCGACCGCTACGGATTCGTGGTGGACCCTGATAAAAAAGTCTATGACATGTCCGTCTCGGAAAAGCAGACCCTTGAAATCGTGAAGGTGCTGTACCGTGGCGCCGACGTGCTGATATTGGACGAGCCGACCGCCGTGCTCACTCCCCAGGAGACGGCAAAACTCTTCACCGTGATGCGCAACATGAAGGCGGACGGCAAATCCCTAGTGATCATTACCCACAAGCTCCATGAGGTGATGGAGATCTCCGACCGGGTGGCGGTGCTGCGCAAGGGCCGCTTCATCGGCGACATTGCCACCAAGGATACCAATCCCCAGCAGCTGACCGACATGATGGTGGGACGGGCGGTATCCCTTAACATCGACAGGCCCCAGCCTATAAACCCGGTGGAGCGATTGGTGGTCAAGGACGTCACGGTGCTGGATTCCGACGGAGTCAAACGCCTGGACAACGTTTCCTTTACCGCCTACGGCGGCGAAATCCTGGGCATTGCCGGCATTACCGGCAGCGGCCAGCGGGAGCTGCTGGAGTGCATCGCCGGGCTTGCCCGGGTTGAAAAAGGCGGGTCCATCCGCTTTTTGCCCCCGGAGGGAAAAGAGGAAGAGCTGGTGGGCAAAAACCCCCTGGATATCTACAAGCTGGGCGTGGGCCTGGCCTTCGTGCCGGAGGACCGTTTCGGCATGGGGCTGGTGGGCTCCATGGACCTGACGGACAACGTGATGCTTCGCAGCTACAAAAACGGCAAATCCATGTTTGCCGACCGCAAGACCCCCCGCGCCCTGGCCCAGAAAATCGTTAAAGAGCTGGAAGTGGTTACCCCCAGCCTTACCATCCCCCTGCGCCGCCTCTCCGGCGGTAATGTGCAAAAGGTGCTGGTGGGCCGGGAGATCGCCGGAAAGCCCTCCCTGATGATGTCCGCCTACGCCGTGCGCGGCCTGGACATCAACACCTCCTACACCATCTACCACCTGCTGAACAAGCAGAAGGAAGAGGGCGCGGCAGTCATCTATGTTGGCGAAGACCTGGACGTGCTGCTGGAGCTCTGCGACCGTATCCTGGTGCTTTGCGCCGGGAAGGTAAGCGCCGTTGTGGACGGACGCACCGCCCGCAAGGAAGAGGTCGGCCTGCTGATGACGCACCTGGGAGAGGAGGCAACGGCATGAACAGAGAACCAAACGCCAGGGAGCCCTTTGTGCGCGTATCCAAGCGGGGCGTAGCCATTCCCATGTGGAAAGCCTTTGGAATCCGGGGCATCGCGCTGGTGGCCTCACTGGTCATTTGCTCCATCCTCATCTACGGCATTGTAAAGCTGAATCCCCTGAAGGTTTTTGCCGCCATGTTTGAAGGGGCCTTTGGCACCAACAAGCGCATGTGGGTCATGATCCGGGATATGATGATGCTGCTTTGCATCTCCGTGGGTCTGGCCCCGGCCTTCAAGATGCGCTTTTGGAACATCGGCGCGGAAGGCCAGATTCTGGTGGGCGGCATCGCTTCCGCCGCCTGCATGATCTACCTGGGCAAAACCATATCCACCATTCCCCTGATGATCATCATGCTGGTGTTCAGCACCCTGGCAGGCGGCCTGTGGGGCCTGATCCCCGGCCTGTTCAAGGCCAGATGGAAAACCAACGAAACCCTGTTCACCCTGATGATGAACTACATTGCCATTCAGATTACCGCCTACTTTGTGGCCATGTGGGAAAACCCCATCGGCTCCAACACGGTGGGCGTTATCAACTCCAAAACCAAGGTGGGCTGGTTCCCCGAGGTCTTTGGCCAGGCCTACGGCCTGAACGTAATCCTGGTGCTTGCCCTGGCCATCGGCATGTTTATCTACCTTCGCTACAGCAAGCAGGGCTATGAGATCGCCGTGGTGGGCGAAAGCGAAAACACCGCCCGCTACGCGGCCATCAACGTGGGCAAGGTGATCGTGCGCACCATGTTCATCTCCGGCGCGCTGTGCGGCATCGCGGGCTTCCTGGCCGTGTCCGGCGCGAGCCACACCATCTCCGCCAGCACAGCGGGCGGCCGCGGCTTTACGGCCATCATTGTGGCCTGGCTGGCCAAGTTCAACTCCTTTGTGATGATCCTAATTTCCGCGTTGATTGTGTTCCTGGACAAGGGCGCCATCGAGATTGCCTCCCGTTTCAACCTCAACAACCATGTTTCCAGCATGCTGACGGGCATCATCCTGTTCTTCATCCTGGGCAGTGAGTTTTTCATCAACTATCAGGTGCACTTCCGGAGCGGAAAGCACAAGGAGGTACAGGCATGACCCAGCTCATCGCTCTCTTTAAGGCCGGCATCATGTTCGGCACCGTGATTCTTTATGGCTCCACAGGCGAGATTGTAACCGAGAAATCCGGCAACCTGAACCTGGGCGTACCCGGCATCATGTACCTGGGCGGCATCGCGGGGCTCACCGGCGTGTTCTTCTATGAGCGCAGCACCCCCGACCCCAACAAGCTGGTCTGTGTCCTCATTGCGCTGCTGTGCGCCTTCATCGCCTCCCTGCTGGGCGGGCTCATCTACAGCGTGCTCACCATCAGCCTGCGGGCCAACCAGAACGTAACCGGCCTCACCCTGACCATCTTTGCGGCCGGCCTGTCCAACTTCTTTGGCGGCTCCCTCAACAAGCTGGCAGGCGGCGTGGGCCAGATCTCCGTTTCCAACACCAGCGCGGCCTTCAGGGCCAGCCTTCCCTTTGCCCAGAACCTGCCTCCCCTGCTGAGCATGCTGCTGGGGTATGGCTTCATGGTCTACCTTGCCGTGGCCATGGCCTTCCTGGTCAACTGGTTTATCAACCGCACCAGCGTAGGCCTGAACCTGCGGGCTGTGGGCGAAAACCCCGGCACCGCGGACGCGGCGGGCATCAACGTGACCCGCTACAAGTACCTGGCCACCTGCATCGGCGCGGGCATCTCCGGCCTGGGCGGCCTGTACTACGTGATGGACTACACCAAGGGCACCTGGGACAGCGACGGCGGCATCGAGCGGCTGGGCTGGCTGGCGGTAGCCCTGGTCATCTTCTCCAGCTGGAAATCCCGGCGGAGCATCTGGGGCGCATACCTCTTCGGCATGCTCTCCTGGCTGTATTTCTACATCCCCGACCTCACCCGGCGCTCCATGGAACTGTTCAAGATGCTGCCCTATCTGGTCACCGTCATCGTGCTGGTGGTGGTGTCCCTGCGGCGCAAGCGGGAGAATCAGCCCCCGGCAGGCCTTGGACTACCGTATTTCCGGGAGGAAAGATAGGCAAACCTCATATTCAAAACGAAGGCCCCCGCTGATGGAGGGCCTTCGTTTTTGCTGTCTGACAAGAAGCGGCCAGCCGGTTAACACACCGCACGCAGGTTACTGATAGAAAACATACCCGGCTTGCACATTGTAGATGGCATAGCATCCCAGTTGGTCGGGATGCTTTTCATCCTGCGGCATACGCAGCCACTCCAGAAAGCTTTCCGGCAAAACATTCATCGGCGTTTCCGGTGTAAAAAGGAGAAAGGAGGTGCCCCGCTCAAGGCCATAGGGCTCGGATGCGATATACTTAATCCCGCCCTGGATATGGTCTTCCGCTTCCAAAGACTGTACTGTGTCCAGCCTCATGGAATAGGTATACCCATTCACCTTCTGCCAATCCGCAAACTGTCCTTGAAAGCTGCAGAAATAGTGAATTCCGTGGGGATACCCCTCCCCGATGTCTCCCATGTCGGAATCCCCGTAATCTCCGATGAAAGAACCGTCGGTTTGCAGCGTTAAAAAAGTACCCCACGCACCGGCGCCGCTGCTGAACAGGTAATCCCCCGCCGCACTGGCTGGCATTCCTGCTTCCTCAGACCCGGAAGAAAGGGCGGCCGGATTTTTGCTGTGATACTGCGCCACGCTGCAATTGCAATCAATATAGTCCGCATCGACCCAGCCTGTCAGACCCACCCAGGAATCCGGGCTGGTTTCATCGGAAACAAGAACCTCCACCTTGGCATACCCGTTCTTCAGCTCCAGCAGAAGAAACTGATCCGCCTGCTCCAAGTGGCCTAAAACCGTGGAGTTCTTTGCTTCCTTCCTTACTTTCAGGTAATTGCCGGTGCCATGCAGATCGGTGGAATACAAATGCTGCTGAAGATGCTCCCCATGGTAATTTGAATCGGAATTACTTATGATCCCCCGGGCTTTTTCAGCATAGGCACTGCCGACGCTCATCCATACCAGGACCCCAAGCAGAGCGAACACTTTTCTTTTCACCGGATTCATCCTCCCATCTGCAGATACGCCTGTGACCGTTCAAACCATCCAACGCCCGTTTGATGCCTTTTATTCTCCATTCGGCATTTTCTTCCCGTTTTCCTGTTGCGTTTATGGGCTGTCGCCAAGTGTTGCCGGCTGCGCCTGGTTGACAAAATCATATGATGTTATACAATGGCGGTACACAAGTCCATTGGAGGACCATGAGAATGAGCCAATTTGGCCGTTTGACGAAATACATACCCATGATCCAAACAGACCCCATCGGCCAATGGATCATTGATCAGGAAAACGACGGATCACCGGAGCATCCCATCCAGATGCCTTTCGCAGATTATTCCAATGCAGCAAATCACTTCATCAGGGATGTGCACGCCTTTCATGAACACAATCAGGACATGGGGCTAACCCGCTATGAGGAGATTCTGAAAGACAACGGCCTTGCATGGAATTCGGAATCCATGAAGAATGCGGATGTTTCCCACCTGAATGCCCAGTGCGTGCTGGCGCTGATCATGGCTGCCGTACGGGCCGAGCGTTACAGCGACGGCGCATTGCTTGATTTTTTCCAGAATGGCTGTATAAAAAGGTGGCTTGAACGGTTACAGAGCCTGGAATCCCCTGCAGCCAACCCATGAAGGAGTCCCTTATGAAAACTGCGATAGTATATGTGTCAACGCATCATGGAAATACCAAAAAACTGGTGGATGCCATTGCTGAAAAATATGACATCACGGCCATTGATGGAACCAGGGAGAAAAATTTCGATCTGGCTGGGTTTGATCGGATCGGATTTGCCTCAGGAATCGCGTTTGGCAAGTTCTACCCGCAGATGCTTGCCCTGATGAATGAAAAGCTGCCGGAGGGCAAGGCCGTATTTTTCCTGTACACCTACGGCGGCAGAACGGAAATGTATTGCAACGCGGCCCGGAAAATTGCAGAAAAAAAGAAAGCAACCATCCTTGGTGAATATGGATGCAAAGGATATGATACCTTTGGCCCTTTCAAACTGATCGGGGGCATTTCAAAGAATCACCCGGATGAAGCCGATCTGCAAAATGCGGTGGCGTTTTATGGAAGACTGAAATAGGGATTTCTGCATACAAGTGCAAGGCAGTCTGCAAGCCAGAAACTGCAACGGCGGCCATGGGCGCCAGCATTGCAGCCTCTCAAATATCATCCAGGATCATCTTGCAGCCTGTTTCCAAAGAAGCACGGATCTTGTGGATCAGCTTCATACCATAGATGCTCTGCTCAAAGGGGATGGGAAGCCGGCCTGCCTCCACGCCGGTCACAAACGCGCGAATCTGCCGATGGAAGGCTTCCCCGTTGGCTCCCTCCGGAAAAGTGCCCGGATCCAGCGGGCGCGCCTGGCCTTCCTCCACGCAGAACAGCTGGGAGGAGACCTGCTGCGCCGTGGCGATATTTTGAAGAGACTGGGACGTAAAGTCCAGGCAGCCGTTTTCACAGTCCGCCCGGAACCTCATGGTAAAGGGATAGCCCAAGGGCATGTCTCCGGCAGCCTCCAGGCTGACCTGGATCCCCCCTGGCCAGGTTAGCAGCGCGTTTACATGCACCCAGCCGCCCAGGGCATTCTGGTGGCCGGTGGCATACAGGCTTTCCGCCTGGCAACCAAGGATGGAAACCACAAAATCCAAGTCATGCACCAGCAGATCAAACAGTGCACCTCCGCCCCTTTGCGGATCCCCAAACCAATCCCCCCGGCTGCTGTGTGCGATGCGCCGGGCGTCCAGGCGGAGAAGCGGCCCCCAATCACTGCCGGATAGCTTTTGGGCAAGCTTCTGGGAGATCAGCTCATATTCCGGCCAGAACCGCAGCACCTGGGCAGTCATCACCTGCCTGCCGCACCCAAGGGCCGTATCCCGCATGGCGATTGCATCCTCCATCGCAAGCGCCAGAGGTTTTTCACACAGCACATCCGCCCCCTGTTCCAGGGCCAGGCAAACCGCCTCCCGGTGCAGATGGGTGGGCACGCAAACGGACACAGCGTCCGGTTTCTCCTTTTGCAGCATTTCCAACGCACTGGTATAGGCCCGGCAATGGTGTTTGTCAGCCAGGGCCCGGGCAGCTTCTGCCCGTATATCGGCGATGCCGCAAAGCTCCACCTGGGGGATCTTTTCATACCCTGCCACATGGGCCGCTGCGATAAAACCCGCTCCGATGATACAAGCTTTCATTCCGCTTCTCCTTTGAATGGCTGATTGGAACTGCCCCGCTGAATATTGCGGTGTTCCGAAGGCGCGATACCGGTCACACGGCTGTACGCACGCCTGAAGGTTTTTCCGTTTGCGTACCCTATCATCTGGGCAATCTCATCCACCGTCTTGTCTGTGTTCTCCAGCAGCTCGTTGGCCTTGCGGATGCGCAGCTGCTCCAGATAGGAGGAAAAGTTGATGCCCGCCTTCTCATGGATAAATGCCGACAGATACTTGTCCGTAATGCCAAAGTGCTGTGCGGTGCTGGTAAGGGTCAGGGTATAATCCGTGTAATTGGCGTCAATATAGGCCAGCACCTTCTGGATCAGGCGGGAGGTGTGCTCGGTCTGCTTTTCCCTGCTCTGCCGGCACAGCTCCATGTACTGGGACTCCAGCAGACCAAAAAATTGTTTGGTGCTGAGCTTGTGCAGCGAGCAGGTGAGTTCCTCCGGCAAAGCAAGGTTGTTGGACAGGTTGCTGAGGGTCCCCACCATTTTGTAGTACAGCATCTGACTGCAGAAGCGGGACATGTGGTGCCGCGTGTTTTCAGCGCAGATGGCTTCCAGCAGCTCCTTCACTTCTTCCTCCCTGCCCATGGCTGTCAGCGAAATCAGCTTCTTTTCCTGCTGCTCGGAATAGTAGTAGCAGGCGGTCGGCTGATCCTGCTCGTCTGCGATGGACAGGTAAGTGCTGCCTGAGCCCTTGAGGATCAGCTGCCGCGCGGCCAGCAGGGAATGAGGCAGATAGCACAGGCTGCTGCACTCCGTGCCCACATAGAAGTATGGCTCCAGCCCGTCCACGTTTCGCATTACCTGGTAAAGGCGGGTAAAGAAGCTGTTCAGGTTCTGTGGTTCATTTTGATATTCGGCATACAGCAGAATAAAGCTGTTCCTGTTCTTCAGCGACAAAAAGCGGATATGAGGCGCGAAGGGCTCCAGCAGCTCGATCACCAGGGCGCGGTGCATATCGCCGCGGCTGAGCATATCGGAGTTCAGTTCCTTGTCATCGGGGATGATCAGATACACACCGCGGAAGCGATCCCCCTCCGGCTGGATGCCCACATGGGAAAGCAGGATGTCCAGCTCTCCGGCCTCCAGGGTATCCCCGCTTTCCAGACTGGCCACAATGGCGGTGCGCAGTTCCATGCGCTGCTCCTCCAAACGCCGGGCCAGCAGATGGTGGCTGGTAACCAACTGATGCACCGCCTGGTCCAGCTGCTTGAAGCCGTGGTCCGAAAGGCCACCGCCTTCTGCCGCCAATAGCTCCATTGTTTTCATCAGGGGCCGGCGGGTGATGCGTATCCCATAATAGGTGAGTGCGAGACCTGCGGCAAAAAGCAGGATGATGCAGATGATCATGGGTTTGAGCACCGCGCTGGCCCTTGCGACAATCGCCTGATAGGGCGTGGCCGAGGCAACAATGCAGCCCGAGGTGGACAGCCGCGCATAGGAGATCAGCATCCTCTGGCCGTTGTACTCCGTCAGATAACTGCCCGAACCGGCGCGGCTGCTCAGCAACGGTGCAAAATCAAAGGTTTCCGGCAGGTCCTCATGGCTGGACAGGAGGACGCCATCCTTGTCCAGGATCAGGGTGTAGGCAGCGGAAAGTTCATACAGGGGGCTGAACAACTGCTGCAGCGCATTTTCATCGACATAGAAGATCACGCGGCCGGCGGACCGGCTCAGATAGCTGAGATTGCGCACATACAGCAGCATCCTGCCTTTAGTACCGCCGATACTGGCGGGAGCCGCAGGAAAAAGCATCGTATAGCCGCTTTTAAGAACGCTCTGCCGCCATTGGCTTACAGTCATATCACCATAGGAAAAACTTTTGCCATAGAAGCGGTCAATATCAAGACATGTGTTTCCATACTGTACAATAAAGTCACCATTGGACAGGTAGATCTGATAGTTGACAATCAGTCTGTTGCCATCGCTGAAAGGAGGGATGTTCCCCATGGCCTCGCGGATGGTGAGGATGGCTTCGCCATCAAAAGGGCGGCCAAGCAGCATCAGCTTTTGCAGGTAGTTAAACCCGCTGGCGGTATAGGTAAAATAGTTTGCTTCATTAAAAGAATTGTCAATATTCTCAGCCGTCTGTTTCAAAATCATTGTGTTTACTTCTTCGGTCTGCCGTGCTGTGGTGCTGATGGAGACCAAAAACGTACTGATCCCCAAAAGGACAATCACAAAAAGCAGGCACAGATAGAACATCGTGAATTTCATCAGTGAGCGGCTCTTCTTGATTACAGAAACCAGGGAGAATGCCATCCTGTTCACCTCCCTTGTGAAAGAAATGTGTTCTGATGATTTCACGTTTATTGTATCACAGCCTCGTTTTTTTGTTTCAACGAAACCATGAAATATATGGTAATAAAACGGCCAAAATTGAATATTGGGTGTCACACGGAAATCTGTACCCCCCCTACCCGGGTTTTGGCGCCATCATCATACGGATTTCACCTTGCGTCCTAAAGGGCGCTGGGGTAGTATGAAATCACGACGAAGCGCAAAAAGGAGCATACCGGATGAAGAAGAGCGATACCTACCTGAGGAAGAGGACTTTGCTGGAACGTCTGAGGCTGGATGTTCGGCACAACGGTGCGCTGATTTGCATGCTGCTAATCCCGCTGGCGGTCATCATCATCTTCCGCTATGTCCCCATGTGGGGGATCCAGGTGGCGTTTCGGGATTATCGTCCCGCCCGCGGTATCACCGGCAGCAAATGGGTGGGGCTCAAGTACATACTGAAGTTTATTGAGAGCTATCAGTTTCCCAGCGTCATCAAAAACACGCTGTTCATCAATTTGTACAATTTGCTCACCTTCCCGCTTCCGCTCATGTTTGCCATCATGCTCAACTATCTGCCGCTTCCCCGCTTTCGCAAAGCGGTGCAGATGGTCAGCTACGCTCCGCACTTCATTTCCACCGTGGTTCTGTGCTCCCTGATCCTGGAATTCACCAAGGCAAGGGGCGGTCTGATGAACTCGGTACTGGCTCTGTTTGGTGTACCGGCGGCCAACTGGATGGCCAAGCCGCAATACTTTTATTCTATTTACGTTTGGTCCGGCGTGTGGCAGGAGCTGGGCTACAACTCCATCATCTTTATCTCCGCCTTGGCAGGCATCTCCCCCGAGCTGCACGAAGCTGCCACCATGGATGGCGCCGGGCTGCTCAAGCGCATCTGGCATGTGGACATCCCCGGTGTTTTGCCTACCTTCTGTATTTTGCTGATCATGCAGTCCGGCAAGATGATGACCATCGGCTATGAGAAAGTACTGCTCCTGCAGAACAATATCAACACAGAGGTGTCGGAGGTCATCAGCACCTATGCCTATACCGTCGGTCTTGCCTCCTCCAATCCGCAGTTTTCCTATTCTGCTGCCATCAGCCTGTTTACTTCCCTGGTGAACATGATCATGCTGATCATCGTCAACAGGCTAAGCAGAAAACTGAACAGCAATTCGTTATGGTGAGGTGTACAAAATGACAGAGAATCCGGCAGCTGCCCAAAAGGCCCGGCATCTTCATGGCATCCGCCTGTCAACGGGCGACCGGGTATTCATGGTTGTCAACTTTGCTCTCCTGTGCCTGATCTTTATCACCATCCTGTATCCGCTTTTATACGTTGTATCCGCCTCCTTCAGCGGCGGCCTGATGACAGGCTCCACGGGCCTTTCCCTCATTCCGGCCCAGTGGACGCTGGAAGGCTACAAGGCCGTTCTGGAATACCGGTATGTATGGTCCGGCTACCTGAATTCCATCCTCTATACCGTCATCGGTACGGCGGAAGCCATGGTGGTTCAGACACTGTGCGCCTACGCCCTGAGCCGCAAGAATTTCCTGCTCGGGGTGCCGGTGATGGCGCTTTGCGTCTTTTCCATGTATTTTGACGGCGGGCTCATCCCCGGTTATCTGCTCATCAAAAACCTGGGCATGCTGGATACCATCTGGTCCGTAACGCTGCCTTTCACCATTTCCATGTACAACATGATCGTCATGCGTACGTATTTCCGCACCCAGATTCCGGACGAACTGCTGGAAGCCTCCCAGATCGACGGCTGCGGCAACTGGCGTTTCCTGATGACGGTGGTCCTTCCGCTGTCCGGACCCATCCTGGCGGTTATCACCCTCTACTCTGCCGTGTATTTCTGGAATTCCTACTTCTATCCGCTGGTGTACCTGAGCTCAAGGTCCATGATGCCCCTTCCCAACGTTCTGCGGGAAATATTAATCCTCAATGTGTCCGCTTCCATTGAAAGCGGCATGGATGCCAGCACAGCCGCCCAACTTGCCAAACGCGCAGATGTAATGAAGTATTCCCTGATCATCTTTGCTTCCGTGCCGGTGCTGATGCTCTATCCTTTTGTTCAGAAATATTTTGTGAAGGGGGTTATGATTGGCGCTGTCAAGGGCTGAGGCTTTACCAAACCATCCCAAGGCAAGGAGGTGACCTTCCACTTTTCGTTCCCCGCAAGCAAATTCCCACACAAATATCCCACACACAAATCCCGCACAAATTTCCCACACAAATTTCCCACACAATCATTCAAAAAGGAGGAGTCCCGATGAAAAAGCTGTTGGCAATCCTGATCGTGTTATGCATGTTGCCCGCAATCGCTCTGGCCGGCGTCTCCCAGCCCGGTGTTTATCCCATCACCGATGAGGATGTGACCTTGAACGTCTGGGTCGTACGCACCCCTCAGACGGATGAGCCGGATAAAATGGCCCAGTCCATCTGGTACGAAGAGTTTTCCGGTGTGAAGGTCAATTGGATTTCCGTTCCGCTGGATGAGATGGATACCATGTTCAACCTGGCCGTAGCCGGTGACAATCTGCCGGACATCTTCCTGTATGCCGTTGACTCCGGCGAACTGATGAACCTGGCTGAGGACGGAATCGTGCTGCCGCTGGATGACCTGATCAAGGAGCATGGCTATTATTACCCCAAGATGCTGGACGAGCTGGACATGTGGGACGCGGTAACCGCGCCTGACGGCCACATCTATTCCTTCCTGTCTTCCGTTTACCTGGTTCAAAACTCCATGTTCAACAAGGTATGGGTGCTGCGCGACTGGCTGGCCGCCTACAATGCATCCATCAACCTGCCCGCCGACACCATGCCCCAGACCCTGGATGAGTTTGAGAAAATGCTGCTCTACTTCCGCGACAACGATATGAACGGCAACGGCGATCCCAGCGACGAGATCCCGCTGATGGGCAACAATCAGCTGGTTTCCGAGGGCACCGACCCCATGTTCTACTTCATCAACTCCTTCCTGTACTGCCCCAACAACTTCCTGGTGGCCGACAAGGATCATAACGTATCCATGGCCGTCACACAGGACGCGTTCCGGGAGTCCCTCAAGTTCATGAACAAACTCTACACCCAGGGTTTGCTCTCTGAGGAGACCTTTGTACAGAACCTGACCCAAATGCGCCAGATCACCTCCGTTTACAAGGAAAGCGCTGTGGCCGGTGTGGTGGCCGGCATGAATCCCATGCGCGTGGTGAATGTATCCAGTGAGGAAGGCAAGGTCAGCTATGGCGACTATGTAGCCGTTCCCCCGGTGGCCGGGCCTGAAGGCGTCCGCCTGACCGCCCGCAGAGCCGAAAGCCAACTCAACCTGCGCTGTTTCATCACCACCTCCTGCAAAAATCCTGATGTGGCCTACAAGTGGCTGGATTACTGGTGCAGCAAGGAAGGCAGCCTGTGGAGCAGCTTCCTGGGCCAGGAAAACGTGCATTGGGCCTGGGCGGACGAACCTTCCTTTGGCGGCGATGCCAAATCCGTCAAGAGTCTGGTGGACTGGACCTCTCCCCAAAGCGTATACTGGACCATCACCTGGTTTGCCGATTACTACATCACCCAGGACATGTTCTATGCCAAAGCCGCGTCCAGAACCTATTCCGACAACGAACTGGCCGGCAGCCTGGCGGAGCAGACGTACATGCCCTACGCTGTAATGACCGAGTTCCCGCAGATCTCCTGGTGCGCTGACAGCGACCTGGTGACTGAAAAGGCCGAGCTGGATGTGCAGTTCAGGGATTTCATCCTGAACAACTGCACCAAGTTCATCCTGGGCACCCGCGACATCCAAAGTGACGCTGAGTGGACCGCTTTCCAGAACGAGCTGAACAACATGGGCCTGGCTCACTATCTTGAGGTTGTCCGCAACTATTACTGGGCCGAATAATCCAACCATGCTTTGTGCCGGAAGGGCGGATGCCCTTCCGGCATATTTGCCGTCAAAGGAGTTGTCCCCATGCCTACCCAATGCCCCGTGGGAACCATTATCCGTATTGAGGATCTTCAGCCGGGTATCGCCTTTTGCCGGGAGTGCGGCCTGGATACGCTGCAGCTCCGCTTGGGTGATGCCGCCCTGCTGTCTCCAGAAACGATTGCCCAGGCCAAAACACGATTGCGGGATTTCCCTGCCGCCAGCGCCCTGGCAGGTTGCAGCGGCCCACAGGTATGGGATTTTACCCAGGGTCCGTCCACCATCGGTCTGGGGAATGCTGCGCTCCGCGAGGAACGGATGTTGTCCATGATGAAGGCAGCGGAGGTTTGCAATCAGCTTCACATTTCCATGGCCATGGCGCACCTGGGCTTTGTGCCGGAGAATCCGTCGGAGGCGGAGTATTCCACCTATGTGGAAATGCTTTCGCGCATCGGCAGGCGGTATGGGGAGCTGGGCGTTCGCTTTCTGCTGGAAACAGGCCAGGAAACGCCGGTCACCCTGCGCCGCCTGATCCGGGACGCAGGAGAAAAATCGGTAGGCGTCAATCTTGACCCCGCCAATCTGCTGATGTACGGCCGCGGCAATCCTCTGGATGCCGTGGACATTTTGCGGCATCTCATCCTGGGCCTGCATGTCAAGGATGGCCTGTACCCGGAGGGCACGGATGACTCCCTGGGAAGGGAAACCGTATTGGGCCTGGGCCTGGTTCCCTTCCCCGCACTATTTGAAAAGCTGGCCGGCTATGGCTTCCATGGCGCCGCCATCATCGAGAGGGAAGTGTCAGACAGGGAGCGGCAGGCCGATGTCCGCAGCGCTGTGCCAATGGTTCGCGCCTGGCTGAAGAATGCCGGCCTGGGCGGCCCCATGGGATAACGTTTTATGGCAGCCTGAAACAGCATTGCTCCAACGTCTGTCCTGGCTCGGTTGCAAATTGAACAGAAATCGGTTATACTCAATATATTCCAGTTTCTGTTTCATCCAGCCTGGCCATACGGGAGCATCATGCCTCCGTAAATATACAATGTGAGGAGAATTGCCATGAGAAGTTTCACCACACTGGACCTGCAATATGCCCACCGGTTCTACGGATTCAGGGGCGAAGCCCAGTATCTGCATGGACATACCGGCATCCTGACCATTGAAGTAGAAGAGAGCATCAACGAAGGGGTCAATATGGTATTCCCGTGCAATGAAATCAAGAAGACCGCCTGGGAGGTTCTGCAGAACTTTGACCACGCGCTGGTGCTCCGGGAAGATGATCCCCTGCTGCCCGCCATTCTGGGAGTTTACGAAGCCCAGGGCATCAAGAACGGTGCGCCTTCCAACAAGCAGAAGGGCCCCGCCTTCAAGACCGATCTTGCCACCGCCTATCCGGAATGCCGCCTGGTTGTTACCAAAGAAACCATGACTGTGGAAGGCATGATCAAGATCGTCTACGATCTGCTGAAGGACAAGCTGAACATCGTGAAGCTCACCTTTACCAGCGGCGTCAACGGCGCTACGGAGGAATATGAGCCCCACAAGGCGATGGACCGCTGCCCCCTGTGCGGTGTCGAACTGAATGAGAACGGCGTATGTCCCAAGTGCGGGTATGTGAAAAAGTAAGCTGAGGTTTGCTTACCCCCTCAGGCACTCCATGATGCGGATCATGGAGTGCCTGTTTTTTACAGAGATGTTGATACATTCATCTAACGGAAACGCTCAATCATTCATCGTCCGGATCACGCATCATCATCCGGAGACCAATCATCCGGTGTCACTGGCTCAGGCAGTTCCGGAACGCTTTGTCTATGACCGTTAACTCCTATAAATTTTCTATATATACTGTTCAAGTTGGTCTTACAACCGGTTACAATTTATGATAGAATAAGTACAGCTTGTTTTGCGATATAATGTGAGGCGGGTCACGACTTCGTTATAATTGTATTAGACCATAAAACGTAGAATTTGGTTATCAATCCTGTGGAGTTTGCTATATCGTGAGGCTATCGTAAACAGATCATGGAAGATTGCTTCAGATCGGCTGGTCTGCCCCCAGTCTTTGTACCAACCAGTGAGTTAGTAAAGACCGTTTCCTGGCACCCGCATTCCTTCATAGGCTTGGCCACATTGTAACACAGGATGCCGAGGCGCTCAAGGGCGCGCGCAGC
>JAAYDR010000081.1 GCA_012729115.1 Clostridiales bacterium
GATTTTGCCAGGCAGCTCGCTGCCTGGCAAACCCGGTGCAACCAGATCCCGATGCGACCTCTCGGTTACCTCTCCCCGGTCGAGTTCCTGGATAAGTTCTTTGTCCAATATGTTTGACAAACCTACAATCAGATTATACAAGGGTTTGTATGATGCAGGATCCCTTAAATCCTTATTCTCACAAAGTCAACATACAAGATGAGCGAACCAGGTAATGCTGATAACGGGTCATTCTCCAGCGCCTATCTCAGCAAGCCGAGGAACGATTCTGCGGGAAAAGGTCTTGCGTGAAAGCCGGGCAGTGTGCGATAATGAATCACACAGGATCTGGTTTACCTACAGATTTTTCCGTTTCAGCACAGACCTGGTCATCGGGGCAGACACGATCAGGCGAAAGATGCGAGAAAACCATGAAACATCGATCGTCTTCAGAACAAAATAGCAAGCGAGATCAATGTTTCCCACAAGGAGGACACCGCGGTGATGAAGCGGGCAAGCAAATCGGCGGCTGTTTTGCTGGCGCTGGTCTTGTGTTTGGTGCTGTTTCCTGCACACACGCTTGCAGCAGTGGAAGTGGTGGGAATGCAGGCAGACCTCCCTGATAACCCTGAACTGACGATGGATACCAGCGTGATTGGATTCGCCGGGCAGCACGATCATCATGGTGCGGCGTAAACGGAGGCAAATGAAAGGGAAATGCTGAAGAGCTGCAAGGTGCGCAAACGGCGGCCGATACCCCGGATCATAAGGCATCCCCGTTGGCGGTTTGCGTTGATGGGTCTGCTTGCGCTTGTTTTTATCATTTCTCTCATCAACATAACAGGTTATGTCGTTCGTTCCTATCAAAACCGTGCCAGGCAGGAGGAACTGTCCACCCGGCATGAGGAGGCGGCGCGGCAAGCGCAAGCTCTGGAAGCCGACAGCGCTGCAGCCCCCCCGCCGGTGCGGCAAAAAGAAGTAGTGCCGGTTCCCCCGACCGAAAGGCCAAGCAGTACGCCCCCTGCTCCCCAAACATTCTTCAAGGTGATTGGACTGACGCTGGCTTCCCTGAAACCCTTCGTGAAGCAGAACAGCGATACGGTTGGCTGGATCAAGTTGGAGGGACTGGTGGATCTTCCTGTGGTTTACCGGGACA
Source organism: Clostridiales bacterium (assembly GCA_012729115.1). Lineage (GTDB taxonomy): Bacteria > Bacillota > Clostridia > Christensenellales > Aristaeellaceae > Limiplasma. Next base: position 1,136 of record JAAYDR010000081.1, read on the forward strand.
ACACCTACTATCTGACCCGTGATTTTGACAGGCATCATAACGCTTGCGGGGCCATTTTTCTGGATGAAAACACACCCATCCGCAGCGATTCCCAGAATCTGAAGATTTACGGTCACAACATGAAAGACGGTAGCATGTTTGGCCGTTTGCTGAAGTATACAGGAAACGACTATCTTCGCAACCATTCTTCCATTGCGTTTGATACGCGCTTTGAAAGCTTTACCTATATCATTTTTGCGGTCTGCAGGGTGTCCGCTGACGGCACAAACCACAAGGGCCTGGATTTCAGGGGGCATGCTTCCTTTGCGGACGAAGCCGATTTTAACACATACATTGACCAGGTATACGAGCAGTCCCTGTACAGCCGCTATCTGGATGTAACCTACTCAGATACCCTGCTGAATCTGGTGACCTGTATTGACGATGACCGGCTGGTGCTTGTTGCGCGAAGACAGCGGGACAACGAGACCCAGGCTGACATCAGGCGCTGCATGCTGGGTTTGTACACGCGATAAGCTGTCATCTTCCACTTTTCTTTCCACCTGGTGAAGGAATCATTCTCTGGTCATGAAGATGAAGTTGAAAACAACGGACGGTCAAATAATGGTGGTAAGCCATGCATGTAATGTACTAATTTGGTTAAAGTACCCCTAAAAGGCGCAAGGGAGTTTAACCAGTGCAAAGCAGTATTTCTAACCGCCAGATATTTTTCCTTCTTCTCCTGACGCTGACCGCCTGTACGATCATCAGCATCCCGAAGGTGATTGCTCAGCGCATCGGGACAGGCGGCTGGCTTTCATTGATGCTCACAGCAGCCCTTTTTGCCTTATTTGCGATGGTGATCGTCCGGATGAACAGCGCTTTCCCGGGAATGACGCTGTTTGAATACAGCCAGCGCATCGTCGGAAGAGTCATGGCCCATGTCATTGCGGTTTACTTCATCCTCTACTTTTTTCTGATTTCAGCATATTTTATCTTGCAATTGGCATCGGTGCTGCAGTCGGAATTCTATCCCAAAACGCCGCGGTGGGCGATGACCATCGTAAGTGTCATCGTGTTCGGAATGATTGCGCACCGCGGCGTGGTCAGCGTCGCCCGGTTTTTTGAAGTCATCGGAATCATCTTTATTATTACGGCTGTCACCGCGCACATCGTCATGCTCCTGCAAGGTGATCTGCGGGAGATCCAGCCCTTCTTCCGTTCATCAAAACTGCCGCAATACCTTTTGGGAATCAAAGAGTGCTTGTTCGCGTTTCTGGGCGTGGAAGTGCTAACGGTCTTCCCTTTGAGCGGAAAGCGCAGTAGGCGGTCCGCTATCACCGCATTCCTGAGCGTTCTTTTTATTGGAGTTTTCTATGTTTTTATCGTCGAAACCTGCATCATGATGCTGGGGATACAGTCGGCACAAAACTACAATTTTGCACTGATCGAGGCGATCAAGCAGGTCGACAATCCGATACTGGAGCGCTTCGATATCCTGTTCCTGACGGTGGGCTTTGCGGGGCTGGTGGCCGGTGTATGCGGCATCTATCTTGCGCTGGTGGAGTACTCCGCCCGGCTGTTTCATAAGGCGGGCCGGCTCACAATCGTGATAGGCGTCGGCACCATCATGACAGCCCTAAGCATCGCCACGCAAGCGATCCAGCCGGCCATGACCATATTTGAATCGGTGCTCCCGATTGCGGGTTTGGTCTGCGCGTTTCTCATACCAACAACTCTATTATTGATTGCGAAGGTGAGAGGACTTGTTCAGAAGCCGTTGTAAGCTCATCGTCCTGCTGCTGGTCGGCTTCATGCTGACCGGTTGCTGGGATGCCGCCAATATCAGTTCCTTGGATTTGGCCACCATGGTCATTCTGGAAAAACAAGAGAACAAGTTTTCGTTTACAGTGGAGATCGTTAAAATATCACCGCAAAGCGGAGGTGAAGGGAGTGGGGGCGGCGGAGGGAAAAAGCAGACGTACTTAACTGGAACAGGCGAGGATTTTGCAAAAGCGAGGCGCGCATTGGATATTCAACAGGATAAGCCTCTGTTTCTTGGCACCGTGCGCACCCTGGTTATCACCGGGGAGGCCGCAGCCAATGATCTTGCGGAATACCTGTTCCGACTGCGGGAGAATCAGGAGTATCGCCAGAAGGTGAGTATTGTTATCCTTCACGATGATCCTAAGGTTCTGATGAAGGCTGAAAACGAAGCCGATCAGCCCATAGGATTCATCATTGATGATACGATCCGCACGGGGCAGGAGAAAGGTCTTACCTGCGCGGTTACAGTGGAGAAATATATCAACGATATCCTTGCCAAGAGGGGCTTTATCGTTCAGCATATTGGACTTGTCGATCAGGAGATCAGGCTGGACGGATACTCCGTTTTCCGCGATGCAAAGTTGGTCGGGCTGATTCGGGTGGAGGAGGCAAGTGGGCTGCTGTATCTGCTGGCGGAGCGGCCCGTGTGGGTATACCGGCTGCCCGGTGACGGAGGGTTCATAACGGCGGAAGTAAAACTGAATAAGAGAAAGATCAAGTCAACCTATCAGGATGGGCGGATCAGGTTTCAGGTTCAGTTGGCCTTTGGCGCTACAATCCAGTATAAAAGTGATGTAAAGCTGTTTCCGCTGAACGGCCAGAACATACAGCGGTATTCCGATGAGCTCAACCAGGTATTGTCACAGGAAGTCAGAACTGCGATTGAACAGTCACAAAATACATTCCAGTGTGACTATTTGGATTTTGGAGAAGCCTTTAGGCTTGCTTATCCCGATGAATTCGAACGGATGGATTGGATCGCGGAATACCCGAAGACGGAAATTGATATCAGCACAACCGTCGATATATCGGTCAGCGACAAATTGGACATCGAAGCATCATGAGGGGACGGCGCGACTATGATAACCAAAAAGCTGAAGATGGAGACCATTCTCAATGAGATTGAAGCGGAGGGATTCGCGTTATCCCAGCGTTCTCTGGCTTGCGGCCGGGGCTCCATAGAGATCCTGTATATCCAGCAACTCACCGACCGCGCATCGCTGATGGATTTCGTCATCAGACCTCTTTCGCTCTATGCCAGGCAGGAATTCAATGACAACCATAACCCAAAGGCGAAAACCATCGCCCGGGATGTCCTCTATGTTGACGATTATAAGCTTCATACCGACGGAAGCGATGTGCAGAGCTTTATTCTTGACGGTATGACCGTTATCCTTCTATCAGACGATGACGAGTACATCGTCGTAAACCTGAAAAAGGTGGAGCATCGATCCATCTCGGACCCAATGATCGAATACACGCTGCGAGGGCCGCGTGACTGCTTTGTGGAAAACCTTGACGCGAATCTATCCCTGATCAGGTACCGGAACAAGGACGCGAAGCTGAGAGTCTGTCAGTACAATGTTGGAAAAAGGACGAATACCAGCGTGGCTCTGCTTTACATCGAGGATATCGCGAATGAAAAGGTCGTTTCGCTGATGAAGAAGCGTATCCAGGCGATCGATGTGGATGGCATCGGGGATTCAGGCGAACTTGAAGTTTTCTTACAGAACAGCAACCTCGACCTTTTCCCCCAAATGGGTATGGTGGAACGGTCGGATATGGCGCAGCACCTGCTGCATGAAGGCAAGGTCCTGGTGCTGGTGGATGGCAGCGGCCTGGTCCTCTCCGCGCCAAAGTGTTTTCCGGAATTCTTTTTCTCGTGCGATGACCGGTACGATAACATGTACTTTGGGCTGTTCATGCGGATTCTGCGATATGCTTCCTTTTTTATCGCATTATATGCGACAAGCTTTTTTGTGGGTATCTCGGAATTTCACATAGACGCCATTCCCAGCCGATATGCGATCAGCTTGGCGGAGATGCGTGCCAGCGTTCCATTCATACCCCTTGTGGGTGCACTGCTGGTGGAATTCGTCGTCGAACTGCTTCGGGAAGCGCTATTGCGCGTGCCCAAGCAAATCGGTCCCGCGGTGGGCATCGTCAGCGCAATTGTCATTGGTCAGGCGGCTATTTCGGCTGGAATTTTCAGCCCTCTGCTTCTGATTCTTTCTTCGGTCTCCTTGCTTGCCTCGTTTGTCATGCCGGATTTCGCGCTCATCAATCCCATTCGGATTCTTAAGTTCATCGGGATTCTCTGCACGGGCTTTTTAGGCTTTTACGGATTGATTCTATTCTCTTGCGTTCTTCTGATCCATCTTGTCTCCATAGAAAGCTTTGGCGTGCCCTATTTTGCGCCCTTCGCTCCCTTCAACCGGTATGATTTTGTGCGCAGCTTTCTCTTCAACATATCAATTTCGCCTTACAGGCCTAAATACCTGAATGTTAAAGACAAGAAACGCACAAAGACGAGAGGGTAAATAAATCGAAAAACACCCTTGTCTTTCCCCGGAGTATGTTGTCCCTAAAGGTCGAAAGCTTTTACCTTGCGGTTAAGCTGCGGACATACTCGTTGCGGATCGCATTGCAATGATGAAGTCCATCCCATAGCCCTCCTCATTTGTGCGGCCTGCGTTATCCAGGCCTTTTAGAGTGTCAGCAGGCTTTCTCCCCGGATCTCTCCGGCACTCCACCGGATCAGCGCAAACTTGCCGCCGGCGTGTTCATCAATGCGGTTGAGCCATTCCACCTCGCTGGACGCCTTTGCCGCCAGCATGGGATTGGTGGTGCTGGCACCATACAAGGACTGATTGACGATCCACCACTTGGAGGCGATGCCTGCCCGCTTCAAGTCCTCTTCCAGCCGCAGGGCTTCGTAGACCGGGGTCGCCTCCGGCAGGGTGACGATGAGCACCTGGGTTTCGTCCGATTTGAGCCTTGGCAGCAAGCGCGCTACGGACGGGGGGATCTCGCCCCTGGTACGCTGGATCTCGTGGTTGTAGCTCTGGGTGGATTCCAGCAGAAGCAGCGTGTGGCCGGTGGGCGCGGTGTCAATCACCACCACCTGATTATCGGCCCGCTCCACAATTTCCGCAAAGGCGCGGAACACGGCGATCTCCTGCGTGCAGGGAGAGCGCAGGTCTTCCTCCACATAGGCGATGTCCTCATCGCTCATGCCGGAGGTGCGTGCTTTGGCAAGCACCTCGGCCTGATACTTTTTCAGTTCCTGGGCTTCGTCGATACGGCTCATGGTGACGCCACAGGCTTCATCCAGAACGAATTTGAGGTGCGCGGCGGGGTCGGTGGTGGTGAGGTGAACCTTTTTACCGCGCTTGGCCAGGCCCAGGGCTACGGCGGCGGCAACGGTGGTCTTGCCCACGCCGCCTTTGCCCATGGTAAAGATGACGCGTTTATTTTCGGCTGCCAGCTCATCCATGACGTCGCCGAGGGTATGGATGCACTCGGTGTTCAGCGTCTGTGCGTGGGTGGTCACATGATCGGTGTTAAGCAGTGCGCGCACGTTTTCCAGGCCTGTAACGTTGTAGGCCCGCAGCGGAACCATGCAGCGCTGGAAAGCCCGCAGGCCCTCCGGTATGGCGGCAAGGGCGGCCTGCTGTTTTTCATACAGGCTGGAGGACAGGGCGTCGCTGCGCTGGGTCAGCACACCGTTTACAACCAGCAGCTGATTGTGGATGCCCAGGGCGGAAAGTTCGCCGGAGGCCCGCTCCGCTTCCTTGAACGGCGCGGTTTCCGGACGGGTGACGAGAATCAGCGTGGTGAGGTTTCCATCCGCCAACGTTTCCACCGCCTGTTTGTAGATGGCCTTCTTGCTCTCCAGGCCCGAAAGCTGGCCCAGGCAGGACGCGCCGTGGGTGCTCTCGCTGATAAAGCGGCTCCACGCGGAGGGAAGCTGGAGCATCCGCAGGGTGTGGCCTGTGGGGGCGGTGTCGAAGATAATGTGATCGTATTCCCGCTGCACCTTTTCATCGGTGATGAAGCTGGAGAATTCGTTGAAAGCAGCGATTTCAATGGTGCAGGAACCGGAAAGCTGCTCCTCCATGTGGGTGATGACGGATGCGGGAAGCTTGCCCCGGTAGGGTGCGATCACGCTCTCCCGGTACTCGGCTGCGGCCTGGATGGGGTCCAGGTTGGCTACCGCCAAACCCGGTGCGCCGGGGATGGGCGTGCCCTTGTTGGTCAGTTCCATGGCAAAGACATCCTGCAAGTTGGATGCGGGGTCTGTGCTGATGAGCAGCACCTTTTTGCCGCCGTCCGCCAGGGCTACCGCCGTGGCGCAGGCGACGCTGGTTTTGCCAACGCCGCCCTTGCCGGTATAGAACAGGTATTTTGTCAATCGGATCTGACTGGGGTGAAACAGATCCATTTCAGCAACAACCTCCACTGCAGCAGCAACCGCCGCTTTCTTCCGCCGGCTGGGCGGGCTTGCCCAGCAAATCGGCCGGCAGGTCCAGCAGCGCTGCAAATTCCTCGTTGGTGGGATATCTGCTCTCAATCACGATGGTTCCATCCAACATCACAGCGGGCAGACCTTCCGTACCTTTTTGGTTGATGTAGGCGTTGATGACCGGATCGGTGATAAACTCCGCCGGTGCGCTGCTGAGGTTGAAGCGGTCCACAGACACACCGTTCTTTTTTAGCGTTTCCAGCACCGTAGAGATGCGCAGCAGCTCCGGGTCTACGCCTACGCCGCACAGGCCGGTGGGGCAGCACATGGCAGGTTCAAATATCTTCATCTTTTTCATGGGGAACAACTCCTTTACTCATTTTATTGATTATCCGGTGCCTTTGCGGGGAACCAGTGCTTGGTGTTATTTGCAATCTTTACCAGAATCAGCATCACCGGTACTTCGGTTAGGACGCCGACCGTGGTGGCAAGGGCAGCGGCAGAGCTGGTGCCAAACAGGGCGATGGCCACAGCGACGGCCAGTTCAAAGAAATTGGACGCGCCAATCATGCCCGCCGGTGCGGAAATGTTGAATGGCAGTTTGAGAAACCGGCAGGCCAGGTAGGCGATGAAGAAGATCAGGAAGGTCTGCAGGATGAGCGGAACGGCGATCAGCACGATGTGCAGGGGATTGCGGAGGATGGTTTCCCCCTGGAATGCAAACACCAGCACCAGCGTGAGCAGCAGCCCAATCATGGTAACGCCGTCAAACTTTTTGAGGAATGTGTTGTGGAAGTAGTCCGCTCCCTTCCGCCGGATGACCGTAGAGCGGGTGAGCATGCCTCCGGCCAGGGGAATGACCACGAACAGAACCACCGACAGGAACAGGGTGTCCCACGGAACGGTAATGTTGGAGACGCCCAGCAGGAACTTGACGATGGGCACGAAGGCTACCAGAATGATCAGATCGTTGGTGGCCACCTGTACGACGGTATAGGCGGGATCGCCCTTTGTCAAAGTGCTCCACACAAACACCATCGCGGTGCAGGGCGCGGCGCCCAGCAGGACAGCGCCGGCCAGATATTCCGTTGCCAGTTCCGGCGTGATGAAGGCCTTGAAGATGACAAAGAAGAAGAGCGCGGCGATGGCGTACATGGTAAACGGCTTGATGACCCAGTTGGTGATCCAGGTAACAAACAGGCCTTTGGGATTCTTCCGGGTGTTTTTGATGCTCTGGAAGTCCACCTTCATCATCATGGGGTAGATCATAAGCCAAATGAGAATGGCCATCGGGATGGACACCCGGGCATATTCAAACCGGTTCATGAAGGCGGGAAAACTGGGGAAGAACCGTCCCAGAAGAATACCCGCCGCCATACAGAGAATGACCCATACGGTCAGGTATTTCTCAAAGAAACCGATGCCCTGTGTTTTCTGCCCGTTCATTGTGGATTTCCTGCTTTCTGCTGTTGTTCCGCCGCGTCCTTGCGGGCTTTGGCCGTGAAATACGTTTCCAGATTTTCGGGCAGCTGATAGGGCTCCTGTTTGGGCTCCCCATGGGAGGTGCCGTATACCTCCCGCAGGATGGCGTTTACAATCAGCTCCTTTGGCGGAGAGGTGTATTGGACACCGTTGTAAACCCATACCCGGCAGTCCACGGAATCGCCGCAAAGGTCTCCGCAGTCCTCGCAGAGAGACTCCTTCAATTCCACGGCAATGTCATTCCCATTGACGCGGATGGTGGGGGAACTGACAAACCGGTGCCTAATCGCCAATTCCCGCGTGGCGATGTTTACCTTGTGGACCGTAACCTCATACCCGGCAACGTCCAGCACAACGGCAACGCTGGCAACCGCTTCGTCCAGTGACGCTTCCGTGTTTTGGCACCTGCCGCAAACCGTGGTGTCCAGATACAGAAAGTCGATGACAATCGGCTTTTTTGGCTGGGGCGTTCCGCAGCAATTGCCGGATGAACAGCAGCATTCAGACATTTTGATCACACCCTTCACATAATGCAGATTTATGATTCTTGCAGATACAGTCTTCCTTGTTGGAGGTGATGGAGCACAGGAACTGTTTTGTATTTTGAATGGCTTCCCAGTCCAGCGAATAGTACGTCCATTTGCCCTCCTCCCTGGCCTTGACAAGGCCGCATTCACGCAGAAGCTTCATGTGGTGGGACAGGGTGGACTGTGACATGTCGAACTGCTCCAGGATCATGCAGGCGCACAGCTCGCCGCAGGAGAGCATATCCACAATCATGGCCCGTTTGGGATCGCCCAGCGCCTTGAACACCTTTGCGTTCTCCATGTAGTAATCCATACCGTCACCCCAAATTTAAGTTCTTCGATATGAGCAGTATACGCACCAAATCGAAAAACGTCAATATAAAATGAGGATTCTGAAAAATAATTTCCGGATTGATTGTGGCTGAGAGAAGGGGCTGAGATCCTGTTCGGCGCTGCCATCGATAGATTTCCAAAAAAATGTTGACATAATCACTTTATCGTGCTACTATGATAAAGTGATAACGCGGCAGCAAACTAAGAACAATGAAACGCAGAGAGGGAGAGGGATTATGATGAAGAAGCTGATAGCCTTGGCGCTGTGCTTGGTTACGGTGCTGGCAGTGTGCAGTGGGATTGCCGCGGAGGATGACCGCTTGGCAAAAATTAAGGAAGCCGGGGTCATCACCGTTTGCTCCGAGCCCTATTTCCCGCCGATGGAGTTTATTGATCCCCTGAAAACAGGCGATGACCAGTTTGTGGGGGTTGATCTGGAACTGGCAAAATATATCGCGGACAGGATTGGCGTCAGGCTTGCGTATGTACCCCTCGAGTTTTCCGCCGTGCTGACCGGCATTGCCGAAGGAAAATACGACCTGGCGATCTCGGCCCTGGCCTGGAGCAAGACCCGCGCCGAATCCATGAACCTGTCCATCGGCTATTACACCTCCGATAACAACGATGATTACGGCTTCTTCTGCCGGGTCGAAGACCAGGATCAGTATAACAGCCCGGAGGATCTCAGGAATGCGGTGGTTGTCACCCAGTCCGGCTCCGTGCAGGAAGGCTATTACGATGAATTTGTGAAGGAATGCAAGGAATTTAAGCGCACCTCTTCCATGACGGATGCTTACCTGGCCGTGGCTGAGGGCAAAGCCGATGTGTGCGTGTGCTCCATTTCCGCTGCCCGACTGTGGGCGGAGGCCAATGGCAATACCACCACCGTTACCGATTACCGCTTTCCCTTTGATGATACCAAGGGCGGCACCCGCGTGGCAGCCTGCCCGGATGGCACCGACAGCCTGATGGAGATCGTCAACCAGTGCATCCAGGAGCTGACCGAGCAGAACAAGTTCATGGAATGGAACGAGCAGTATCAAGAATATGCCAAATCCCTGGGTCTGAGTTTCTGAGCTCTCCCAAAGATATTGCAGGAAGCAGCGCAGGATTCACCGCCCTGTGCTGTTTCCTGTTCATCCGGGTATTCTGATATACAGTGAGGTTATGCACTGTGAATTGGTTAAAGCTGTTGAAGCTGTGGCAAAAGTATAACGGGGTTTTCCTGAACGGCTTGATAGGAACGCTGTGGATTTCCGCGCTGGTGCTGGCGCTGGGCAGTCTGCTGGGGCTCCTCGTTACGCTGGTGCGCATGACCAGGGTCAAGCCCGTCAGGCGGATCGGCAGTATTTATATCGAAATCCTGCGCGGTACGCCCGTTCTGCTGCAGCTCTATTTTTTTTGGATCGGTCTGCCCAAATTGCTTCCGGCCCTGGAATTGACCGATACCCAGTGCGTGCTCACCGCGCTTGTCATCAATGCCTCAGCCTACATTTCCGAGATATTCCGTGCCGGGATTGACGCAGTGGACAAGGGCCAGTTTGAGGCGGCGCGCAGCCTGGGCATGTCCGAACTGCATGTGATGACGCGCATCATCCTGCCGCAGGCGATTAAAAACATCCTGCCTGCCATGGGCAATGAGTTTATTTCCACCATTAAAGGAACTTCCCTGGCCTCAGTCTTCTTCGTCGGTGAACTGATGACATCGCAGAAGACCATTCAGTCCGCCACCTTCCTGGCGCTGGAATCCCTGACGATCGTCGGCGTCATCTATTTCATTCTCAGCTTCGTGCTTTCCAAGTTGCTGAAGCTGCTGGAAAGGAGGTTGAAGGCCAGTGAATGATGAAATCATCCGCACGGAAAATTTGCATAAGAGCTTTGGCAAGCTGGAGGTGCTCAAGGGCATCTCCACCACCATCTGCCGGGGCGAAGTGGTTTCCATCATCGGTCCGTCGGGCGGCGGCAAATCCACGTTTCTCAGGTGCCTGAACCTGCTGGAGGAGCCGACCGGCGGCAAGGTGTTTTTCGAGGGGCAGGATATTACCGCCCAGAAAAAGAGTATTGCCGCTTTCCGGCAGAAAATCGGCATGGTTTTTCAGAATTACAATACCTTTCCGCATCTGACGGTGCTGAATAATATCACCATCGCGCCGCGGCTGGAAAAGAAGATTTCCAGGGGAGACGCGGAAAAGGAGGCTATGGAGCTGCTGCGCCAGGTGGGCCTGGAGGAAAAATGGAATGTGTATCCCCGCCAATTATCCGGCGGGCAGAAGCAGCGCCTTTCCATCGTGCGCGCGCTGGCTATGCATCCGGAAGTGATGCTGTTTGATGAGCCCACTTCGGCCCTTGACCCGGAAATGGTGAAGGAAGTGCTCAATGTCATCAAGGAACTGGCATCCCGCGGCATGACGACCCTCATCGTTACCCATGAAATGGGCTTTGCCCGTGAGATTTCAGACCGCGTTTTGTTCATCTGCGATGGGATCATCAAGGAAGAGGGCAATCCGGAGACGATCTTCGCCTATCCGAAAGACCCGGCGACCATGCGCTTTCTGAGCATGGTATTGTAACTGCAAAAAGGAGCGATTGCTATGGCGGATTTTAAAAAAATCCAATCCTATATTGAAGAATACCGGCAAAAAGCCATCGACCTGGCCCTGAAGATCTGGGAATATGCGGAGATTTCCTTTCAGGAATACCAATCGGCGCAAGCCATGAAGGACCTGCTGATGGAAGAAGGCTTTGCCATCGAAGAAAACCTGGCGGAGATACCCACCGCCTTCAAGGCCGCGTTTTCCGTGGGCACCGGCAGGCCCGTGATGGGCCTGCTGGCGGAATATGATGCCCTGGACGGCCTGAGCCAGAAAAAGGACAGCCTGGTGCAGACCCCGATCGTGCCGGGGGGCTGCGGGCATGGCTGCGGGCATAATCTGCTGGGCGCCGGGTGCTATCTGTCCGCGGTGGCGCTGAAAAAATACCTGCTGGATGAAAAAATGGACGGCACCGTCATCCTGTTTGGCTGCCCCGCGGAGGAGGGTGCCGGCTCCAAGCAGTTCATTGCCCGCGCCGGCTACTTTGACGATGTGGATTTTGTTTACTGCTGGCATCCCGGCACCATGAACGAAGTGTCGTCCAAGGGCTCGGCGGCCATCATGGGCGCCAACTTCATCTTTGACGGGGTGGCCTCCCATGCGGGCGGCGCGCCGCATCTGGGCCGTTCTGCCCTGGACACGGCGGAATTGATGAATATTGGGTGCAATTACCTGCGCGAGCACATCATCGACCAGGCGAGAATCCATTATGCCTATTCAGATGCCGGCGGCACGGCGCCCAATGTGGTGCAGAGCCACGCCGTGATCAAATACGAGGTGCGCGCACCGAAGATCAACCAGATGCAGGAGCTTTTCACCCGTGTGGTGGATGTGGCAAAGGGCGCGGCCCTGATGGCGGGCACCCGGATGAAATACGAGGTCACGATGGCCTTTTCCGATTACCTGCCCAATAAAACGCTGGCCAGGGTGCTGGATGAGGCGCTGAGGGAGGCCGGCGCGCCGCAATGGACGGAGGAGGAGTATCACCTGGCGCTGCAATATCTGCGCACATACAGCAAATCCATCCAGCTCAGCATCCGCAACGACCAGATGGAGCTGAACCAGTATGACGCGGAAAAGGTCAACAGGATCATGAATAAGCCGCTGGATTCCACGGTGCATCCTTTCCAGGATCATGCCGTCACCTATGAATCCGGCTCCACCGATGTGGGCGATGTGGGCTATGCCACCCCGACTGTCTGCCTGAATATCGCCACGGCCTGCCTGGGCAATATCGGCCATACCTGGCAGAACACCGCGTTTTCCGCTTCCTCCATCGGCATGAAGGGCATGGTGAAAGCTGCCGAGGTGATGATGCTGGCGTTCATCAAGACCCTGGAAAGGCCGGAGCTGATCAAGACCGCGAAGGATGAGCTGCGGATCAAGAACGGCGGCCGCTATAACTGCCCGCTGTCCGATTATGTGAAGCCGCCTATCGGCAAATATTGATGCTGTCCCCCAGCTGTTTCTTTGCATCCTCCAGGGACACACCTGGTCGAAGTAGCGCAATAATGTCCGAAAACAGCCTCTTTTTTATATGAAAAATCCGTCTCAATCCCTTATAAAATAAGGTTTAGAGACGGATTGTGGTACACCATCAGGGACTCGAACCCTGGACACCCTGCTTGGTGGTAGATGCTTTTCAAAATGAA
>JAAYDR010000082.1 GCA_012729115.1 Clostridiales bacterium
CTGCGCGCGCCCTTGAGCGCCTCGGCATCCTGTGTTACGATGTGGCCAAGCCTATGAAGGAATGCGGGTGCCAGGAAACGGTCTTTACTAACTCACTGGTTGGTACAAAGACTGGGGGCAGACCATCATGAAGGGCCTGATGCCGTCACCAACATGGCCAACGTAGCGCAAAAAATAATCGTTCAGATGGTGCCGGATATTGACCGCGCCCACCAGCATTTTCTTCTCTTCATCCAAGCAAAAATACGTTGTGGATGGTACCATTCCTTCCGATGGGTTGTAATCATCAAGATGATCAATATAATAAGCAAAATCATCTACAGGGTTGCGAAAAATAGATTTGGGAAACCCACTAATTTGATGGGTTTCGTTGTACTCTCGCCACTCCTTTACCATTTCAACAATCAAACCCTTGTGCTCAAGGCTTCCTCTGATTAATCTTATCCTCATATAACCCCTTGCCTGCTTCTGCCTTGATTTTTCTTTACATATTACCACATGGTTTCATTCATAGCACTGCTTCTGACCCGCAACGCATGACCAAGCAAGAGCGGTATCTTTCGCCGTCTCACCTGCCGTGTGCCTACTCCCCGTTGTTCACCGTCACCCCAATGTATGTAAGCCCCTCCATGGCCGTAATCGGGGGCACATACACCCCGCCAATGGGCTTGAACACCACAAAGCCGCCGGGTTCAATCTTGGCTTCGTTGCCGTTGATAAGCGGCGGCTTTAACAGGGAGAGGGCTTCCTGCATCCGGTCCGGGACGCCGTCGCCCCGGTCCGCGTACAGGCGATACCTGCCGCCTTCGGAGCCCGCGTCGTGAAACAGAAAGGACAGCACAAAATCCCGATGGAAGTCGGCGAAGTCTGTATAGCCCAGGACATCGGCCACCGCTTGCACGGGCTTTGGTTTGCCCGATTTGTCGCGCTGGTCATTCCATTGCGCCCAAATCTGTTGAAACACTCCCTCGCCACCCCGCACATAGGCGAACTGCGCCAGAAAGGCAGCCAGGGAGTAGTCGTCCTTCTGCCCCTTCCACTGGTAGATTGCCCGTCCCCGATGCGTCAGGTAGTTTTTGTTCGCCAGAACCTCGGCATGGTGGGAAAAGTGTTCGCGCACATCCGCCTCATTCGCATTGTTGTCGTACCAATACGGCACATAGTCATCCCGGAACATCCCCGGATAGCGGAGGATGCCAGCCGCGGCGGACATAAACTCTGTCATCCACATCTCGTTTTCCAGGTTATTCATGTAGGCGCTTTGCTGGGCCTGCGATTGCCAGTATGCCCGGTAGTCGGGGTCAAGGTAACGTTTTGACTCATAGATGAGGTGCTGAAATTCATGCGTCATCACAGGGAAGCATCTGGTGATATCGTGCGACGCCTCCATCTCAGCGTCCATCCGGATGATACCGGCGACGCCGAAGGTATCTATGTGGATCATCGGCGCGGCATTGCCCCGATAGCCCTTCCCACTGATGGTCACTTCCTCATAAAAATCATAGTAACTGGTCAGCCCGCTGACAATAGGGCCGTCGATGTTGTAGAAAAGAATGTTGACCAACCCGTCGCCGCGCACATCCAGGAAATCGCCGAAGACCCTCGCGGTATGCGGAAATTGCGCATCAAACTCTGCCGCGGCCTGCTTAGCGTAGGTCGGGTCTATCGCATCCAGCGGGTAAAAGTCGGGGTTCATTGGCGTCCAAATCCTGCAATGCTCCCCCACCGCCAGCACCTGAAAGGCAATGCTCTTGCCGTCAGGCGATGCGGGGGTTCTTTCCACGATAAAGTTGCGCTGCGCCCCCACGCCCCAGCTGTTGTCCTCCGGCATTTGGCCATTGGCCACTTTGGCTGCGTAGGGGTCCTCACCACGGTACGCCTTGCTTCGGTACATATTTGGGTCCGGCGCCCGGTTATCGCCAACCTTTAAAGCCGGAATGTCCGTTTCGATCAGCTTGTTGAGAAAGCCTGTGCTGAGCCTGCGCCCGTCCGGATAATCGCCGTTGAGCACAACGATGTAGTCGCCTTGATAACCGCCCTCAGGTGATTCATCCAGTATCAGCCTATCAGAACCGGGGTTTGATTCTTCGTGCGACACATACACCGTTTGTGCGAGGAGTACGACAACCAGGCAAGCGCAAACCGCCAAAGACCATTGCTTCTTTATTCTCACAGGACTACCTCTTCATGGCGTCATTGGTCATATTGGGGATAATAATCAAATACAGCAAGCAGCGCGATAAGCTTTCGCGTCAACTGTCTTTGTGATGTCAACCATGATACTTCACCCACTATTCAAAATCAACACCGAGCAACGTGGCAGTACGTCTGCATGGCGTTATAATGGCCCCTGCCGGATTGATGGCAGGGGCCATTGTGACAAATCTTTACCTGACGATTCGTTTAATGCAATTTCACCACAAACGCTTTCTCCTCATCCACATACCGGGTGGATTGAGTCTCCCCCTTGGCAACATCCGGGTATCGCACCCACACAGGCACAAGGGTCACCCCGTCGGGTACGCCCGGCACACCGGCCAGGCTATACTCACCGCGCAATCGCAGCAGGGCGCTTTCGGGTGCTTCTCCACTGCTGCCAAAGCTCATCATCTGCAGCACCGTATCCCCGACCCTGACCTCCATTTGCACCACATCGTAGGGCACAGGTGATTGCAGGCCTTTTGTTTCCACCGCTATATCCACCCACAGGCTCATGAAGCTGGCTTGCACGGCCTCCAGGTGCAGCGTCATTCCCTCGAGGGTGATGGTCTGCGGCTCTGCTTGTTTCAGGCTGTCTTTGGCCACCATGTCAAACGTGCGGGAAAAGCGCTCCACCTCGTCAAAGGCACCGCTGCGCACCAATTGCTCCCACTGGGGCA
>JAAYDR010000083.1 GCA_012729115.1 Clostridiales bacterium
CGGGTATCGCAGCGGGGCTTCTACGTGGACGTTCAGAATGAGCGCCCGATGTTCCAGAGCGAATACACCTACGTCACGGGCGGGTACGGCGCGAACAGTACCACGTCTTTGGTACAGGCCGTCGAGCAGGCGGGCCAAAAGCACGAGTACTGGTACGACAAGCGGGGGAACATCGTCAAGGAAGGCTGGCAGGGTCCGGCGATTGTGGACGGGCTGAACCTGAGCTACCTGAACTCCGACGGGCAGCCCTGGAGCATGGCCTTTGGCGGGCAGTCTTTGAGCCTGGATGTCGCGAGTCTGGGAGCCAGGTATGATACCACCTATGCCTATGACGCCCTGGGGCAGCTGATCCGGGTGGACGACCAGCGGGAGGGGGCCACCTGGACGTATTCCTATGACCAGGGCGGCAACATCCTGGAGAAGAAGCGGTATGGGTATACCACTGCGGCAGACCTGAGCGAGTCGGGGCTGCTGGAAACCATCCCGTACACCTACGACACCACCTGGAAGGACAAGCTGGCGGTGTATGACGACAAGCCCATTACCTATGACGAAATCGGCAACCCCCTTCCCTCTGTCGGCAAGCCCATCACCTATGACGAAATTGGTAATCCCCTGAGCTATGACGGCTGGGCGTACAAATGGAAGGCTGGGCGGATGCTCCATAGCATGGAAAACGACAGCATCAACGCCCAATTCACCTACGACCATACCGGGCTTAGGGCGAAGAAGAGCGTGGGCGGTGCGAACGGCGTGCACACCCTGTACACCCTGAACGGGAAGAAGATTACTCACATCCGAAAGGGGCCGAACAACGCAAGCGATCCGGACGCTACCCAGATGCACTTCTTCTACGACGCCCAGGGCAGACCCGCCATTGTACGGTACAACGGCGCCGACTATGCCTACCTTCACAATTTGCAAGGGGATGTAACCGGAATTGTAGACATGGACGGTACCCTGGTAGTACAATATGGATATGATGCCTGAGGTAAGCCCGTCGCAACCGAAGGAAGCATGGCGGAGACGCTGGGGTATGATAATCCGTTCAGGTATAGGGGATATGAGTGGGACGAAGAGACGGGGCTGTATTACCTTAGGAACAGGTATTACAATCCTGAGTGGGGACGGTTTATCAATGCGGATGTGGTGTTGGAGAAATTTCAGCTTCTTGGCGTCAATCTGTATTGCTATTGCAGGAATTCTCCGGTGATTCATACAGATTCCAGTGGCATGCGCCCTGCAGATGAGGATGAAGCGAGAGAGTACTTTATAATAAAGGCTATAAAAAGAATGACATCCGCAGCCGCGTTAAGGAAATATGTATCTCGATGTGCGCTTGCGCAACTAGCTGCCAATGCAAAGGAGGCAAAAAAACATGTCCTAGCCCCTACTGATCCGGGTAATAAAAATATCGGTGAAGATTTTCTTGACAAACTATGGAACAGTGACGATCAGGTTGTGTGGTTTATGTTGATGGTTGCCCCCGAAATGCCTTGGGATTACAAGTTCAAAGGCTCCCGTCCAGTGTGGGCAGTCATAGATGAATTTGAGGTGGCCGGAAGGACAGTTGATCTTCATGAGTATGGAAACATTAACTTTGGTTTTGTCGGAAGTGCCCAGGGCTGGACACTGTTTGAGTTAGTTACAGGTAGCGCAGCAGTAGCATTGGTCACAAAAGGTGACTTATCCGCTGGTGGCCTGGATGGCGCGGGAGACCAGGAATTGATACAATGGGGTTACGATCTGTATAATCAAATGATGGGAAAATAGGAGGGCAGCTAATGAAGCTACTTTTTCGCAGGGTTGTACTGCTAGTTGTTATAATTCTTATGATTGGCGCTTGCGCGAATGCAACGACGGCTGGGCAGGAGGAATCATCGCCGGAGCACCAAGCACTGTTCGATCGTATGCGTTTATTGAATTCCGAAAGGATGATCCAGGCTGAGAACCAATTTTTCGAAAACCGGGAGGCTTATACAAAAAGCGCGGATGCGCTTAGAGAGATTACAGCTGTCTTGATTACGTATGAGTCAGAGCCCTCTGCCGCCATAGCTGCCGCCTATCCGATATTGCGCAAGCTTGAAACCGTAAACGGAAGGCAATTGTACGTTCTTTGTAAAAAAGAATTATCACAAGAGCAAATGGCGCTGCTTCGGGAGTCGGGAACAGTGGATCTGTTTTCGAAAGCCGGTTGCTGGGAGATAGATCTTGTTGAGGATGGTATCATTTATTGGTGGGAGCCCGCTTTATTTTTCGGTGGCGGTATCATCTACACCAAAAATCGTGATGGCCTCGAAAGCAAGTATGATATTCAAAAGGAATTGGATGACAACTGGGTTACGTTTTTGTATCCGAATATCTAAGTGTTGCAAACTATCTCTTACTGGGGCAAGGGGCTGTAGCAAAACACAAAACTTGCTACAGCCTCTTTTTGCATGTTACTCAATCTCCTCCGTAAAACGCCAGACAATGCGTATTTTCTGCTGATAAGGTGTGCCGGGTGGGCAGCTCTCTGCGGTTTACCTGCACCCTGAACCTGCCCCAGGAGGCCACGATCCGCTACCGGGTGCTGGCGGGGGAGGGCAGCGGCACGGCCTGGTTTGACCGGGCGCAGCTGGAGAGTGGAGCTTTGGCTAACCGGCACAACCTGCTGCGGAATGCCAACTTCACGGTGCTGCCGCTGTCTCCGGCGGTTACGATTCCGGAAGATGAGCTTCGGCCGGCTGATCTGCTGACAGGATGGCTGATTGGCGAAGGCAGCGAGCACGTGATCCCGGAGAAAAAGAAGAACGAAGAGGAAGAGGAGGAAACTACTGAGGAGCTGGACGCTCTTCAATCGTAGACATGCACGGTACCCCGATGGTACAATACGGATAGCATAGCCGGTGCGTTGTGGACTATGAGCTATACTGCCCCCAAAGTCAACACAGAAAAAAGGGGAGAGCTAGGGGAAGAGCTAATGTAAGCCCCTTCCCCTTCAGATTTGCATCCACGGCTTGCCGTTGTTTGGTGATTCACCTACATCAGGGCCGCAGGCCTCGCCTGATGTTCCTCCCGTTCCATGCTCCCAGGTTGAATCCCGGCGCGGAGAACCTCCAAAATGCGGGGGGCCTGCTCAGCCAGGCTTACTTCCGGATCATAAGCTACGGGGGCCGCCACACGGAAAACCCGTTTCTTGTAGTCAATATGCACCGGGTAGAATTTCAGCCTGAGGCCAAGCTGCTGATAGGCCATGGGGGCAATCTGTAAAAAACCGGAATTCAGCTTGGGGCTGTGGGACTGGAAGCCGTCAGGCTGCTCAGGGAAGATCACCAGATGGCCGCCATGCCTCAGGTACTGGATGCTCTTGCGGAAGGTTTTAATGACCCGCATGTCGTGATACACCGGCACGCCGGGCACACTGCGCAGTACAGGGGGAATGATTGCCGCCGCAATGTAGGGCAATGTGCGGGTCAGCACAGGCTCCCAAAAGCAGCCCGGCTTCCACCAGTAATCCTGGCGTACATAAGCGGGTACTTCTTTGGCGTTCATCATCCCCGCGTTCATCCAGGGGTGGAGTTTCTCCCGCATGGGGAAGTGTACGCAAATTTCCAGGGGACCAAAGGCCCCGGCGTGGTTGGGGCAAAAAACGGCCGGTTCGCCGTCAAATTCGGTTTCCCACACCGTGGCCATATCCCGGGTGGTGTGGCGCAGAACAAAAGAAATAAAACGGTACAGCCTGTGGGCCATGAAGTTCTCCTTTGCTGCCGCCCTTTCAATGATTGCGGAATGAAAGAACGGATGCCGGGCGTCACATCCGTTCCGTTATCGCATGGATGGAGGGAGATGTCCAGCTATGAGGCCGGAATAATGACGATCTCCACGGGATGCTCCACGGCCCCGCCTGCGTCCTCCTTGGGCCCGTCCTCCTGGGCAAAGGCATCAACCGTCCAGGGATCCGGTTCGAAGCCGCGCGCTTTGTTAAACTGATCGATCCAGCTTCTGGGCCGTACAGGCACGCAGTAGGGGCAGGGCTCCAGTTTGCTGAAGGGCTTCTCCCCCATCTGGGAGTACAAAAAGCCGGTAAGAGGCAGGTACGACTTGCGAACTCCGCTGCAATCCTCTACGGCGTGGTAATACTGGCCGCCCTTGGTGTTGTAGAAAAGCTGGGTATTGGGATCCGGATAGGGATAGGCCCTGCCGTCGTCGTCCCAGATCACCACCTTGGTGTACTTCTTCAGATTGTCCCATAGCCAGCTTTGACACAGCCCTTGGGCATTGGGAAGGCGGGCCACCCTGATGCAGCCGTGGCTGGCCTTTTGACCCAGCAGGGCTTCAAACTTGCTGTAACGTTTGGTACCGTCCCCCAGCAGCGTATAGGGAACCTCGTGGAACAGGTCCCCGTTGTTGAAGCGCAGGGCTTTGGCGCACACGAGGCCTTCATTGTCAAAGTCCCCCACCCAGCTGCTGATCAAATACTCCCCGGAGGCGGTTTCGTTGAAGGGTTCATCATCATTGGGAAGGCCCGTGGAGACGCCGCAATCGCTGAACAGCTGCCCATCCTTGAATACATACATCCGCTGGGTCAGTTTGTCCACGATGATGCCGTAGGTGGGATGGGGGGTAACTGTTTTCAGCAGCTTTGTTTTCACATAGCCCTGGATCAGGCGGTCATAGCAGTCCAGCCCCTCAATCAGCGTCCATCCCCCCTCGTCCTTGCCCAGCACATGGACGGCGGCGGTTGTGCCGGCGATAAAGCCGCCGTAGGGATCGTTGTTTACTTTTTTTCCGCCGGGCTCAGTGAGGGGGTAGACCACCTCCCGCTCTCCCACATCCAGGACCGTGATGGGACGCTGCAGCAGTTCCCAACAGGCAGCAGTATCGGTAATGTCATAGGCATATCCCTGGCCAAACCATCCCTCGCCCGAATCGAAACCCTCCAGCCATCCGGCCAGGGTCTTGGTCTTGGCTTGGGCAGAAATCCAGGGACCTGAAGCCAGCAACAAGGCTGCAAAAAGGCAGCTTGCCAACCGTTTCAGTGCTTTGGTCAAATCTTCGGCTCTCCCTTCGACGGATCAATTTGGGTTTCAGCCTTTTGCCGCAGTTCCACCCGGCGGATCTTGCCGCTGATGGTCTTGGGCAGCTCGCTGACAAACTCGATGATGCGCGGGTACTTGTAGGGTGCGGTGGTGTGCTTCACATGCTCCTGGAGCTCCTTTTTCAGCTCCTCGCTGGCCAGGTAGCCGGGCTTGAGCACAATGGTGGCCTTCACCACCTGGCCCCGCAGTTCGTCCGGCGCACCGGTGATGGCGGTCTCCAGCACGGCGGGATGCTCCAGCAGCGCGCTTTCCACTTCAAACGGCCCGATGCGGTAACCGCTGGATTTGATCACGTCGTCGGAGCGGCCCACATACCAGTAGTAGCCCCACTCATCCCGCCAGGCAACGTCCCCGGTATGATAGATGCCGTCGGCCCACACGGACTGGGTGCGGTCCCCATCCTGATAGTACCCCCCGAACATGCCCACAGGCCGTGCCTGCGGGTCGGCCCGTACCACGATTTCCCCGGTGACGCCGGGAGGGCAGCTGTTGCCGTCCTCATCGATCAGGTCCACATCAAACAGGGGGGAGGGCTTGCCCATGCTGCCGGGGCAGACCTTCATGAAGGGGAAGGTAGCTAGGGTGACCACCAGCTCCGTCTGTCCGAAGGCCTCCAGCAGAGGGACATGAGTGCGCTTAAGCCACTCGGCGGCCATGTCCGGATTGAGCGGCTCCCCAGCCACGGAGCAATGCTGGAGTTTGGACAGGTCATATCCGTCAAAGCTCTCCTGGAGCAGGTAGCGGTACATGGTGGGCGGAGCGCAGAAGCTGGTGATTCCGTGCTGGGACAGCTGCCTTAGCACATCCCTGGCGATAAAACGCTCAAACTCGTACACAAAAACCGCGCTTCCCGCCAGCCATTGACCGTACAGTTTGCCCCATACGCTCTTGGCCCAGCCGGTCTCGCTGATGGTCAGATGGATTCCCCCGTTTACGCACTGCTGCCAGTACACGGCGGTAACAATGTGGCCCAGGGGATAGTAATGGTTGTGCTGTACCATCTTGGGCATGCCTGTGGTGCCGCTGGTGAAGTAGAGCAGCAGGGGATCCTCATTGCAGGGATAGGCGTCGCCGGTGGGCCTCATCCACTGGGGGGAGCAGGCGAGCACTTCCTGGTTATAGCTCACAAAACCCTCTCGCCGGCCTTTTAGAATTGCCAGGGTTTGAAGGCCTGGGCAGGCTTGCTGGGCTGCCAGGCAGGCGGAAAGGATGGTCTCGTTCCGGTAGGTTGCCACGATCATGCGGATGCCTGCGGCATTGACCCGGTAGATCACATCCTTTTCCGTCAGCAGGTGGGTTGCGGGTACCGCCACAGCGCCGATCTTGTGCAAGGCCATCAGGATGGGCCAGAATTGCAGATGACGGCGCAATACAAGCATCACCCGGTCGCCCTTTACGATGCCCAGGGAGGTGAACCAGTTGGCTGCCCTGTTGCTTTCCTCCATCAGTTCCCCAAAGGTATAACGGATGCACTGACCGCTTTCATCCGTCCAGAGCACAGCCAGGCGGTCCGGTTCCTCAGCCGCAATGCGGTCAGCCACGTCATAGGCAAAGTTGAAGCACTCCGGTTTTGTGATCTGGAATTTTTTGTTGAAATCATCATAGGTCGCATATTGGACAGGACAGGACAGATAGTCCAGATACAGAGGCTGCATCATGCTTTGGTTCCCTCCTTCATCACCACCGCGATAAAGCGGCAATCTCCGTCGACGGCATACATGGCGTGGGGCAGGGAACTGTCATAGTAGATGCTGTCTCCCGGCTGCAAATACAGGTCGCTGCCGCCCAGCTCGATTTTCAGCGTCCCCTCCAGTACATAGTCAAACTCCTGGCCTTCATGGCTATGCGCCTGCTTGGCCGCGCCAGGTTCGTCCTGGCGGACGGTGACGATAAAGGGCTCGGCGAGTTTGTCCCGGAAGTTGTAGGCCAGATGATGATACTGGTACTGCCTGCGGCGGTGGAACTCCAGGCCCTGGCCGGCCCGGGTCAGCACGTAGCCCTGGAGCTTCGGGCTTTCGCCGGTAAGGAGGTCGCTGATGTCCACGCCCAATGCTTCGGCTATGTTGAACAGGTGGGAGAAGGAGAAGTCGCGGGTGCCTGTCTCATACGCCTCATACTCAGCCGGATCAATGCCCGTTTTCTCCGCGACTTCCTGGGCGCTCAGACCGATAATGTCCCGCAGATCCCTGATTCGCATCGCAATTAACTGGAGCGGTTGTTCATGGGTAGGCATCTGGCAAAACCTCCTTGTGAAAATATGCCCTTTTGGGAAAGCCACCCAAAAGGGGATTAAACCAGAATATCATTTTGCTAAAGAGCCTGTCAAGAATGGGTCAGCAAGAAACGGGGAAAGAACAAGCCTGGCAGAAAGGCCCTTGTGTGGCGGCGGCGGTGATCCGGGTCAGGTAGGCGGCAAAGTTTTCCCCGGCAATGGCCCGCACCAAAGGCTCGTCAAAGCCCCGCTTTCGCATTTGCGCGAACAGGTTGGGGAGTTCCCCGGCATGGGCCAGGCCTTCGGGCCAGATCTCGATCCCGTCAAAATCCGAGCCAAGGCCCACGTGCCCCTGGCCCCCCAGTTCACACAGATGGACCATGTGGTCCACCACCGTGTCCAGGGTGGCCTTTCCGGAGGGATCCAGAAAGGGAGGATAAAAGGCGATTCCCACATAGCCTCCCGCGGAAAAAACTGCCCTTAGCTGCTCATCCGTCAGGTTGCGGGGATGGGGGCAGAGGGCATGGGCGCAGCTATGGGAGGCCATGGGGGGCGGGCCGCCCAAAGACAGCACATCCTCTACGCCCTGGGCGCTCATGTGGGACACATCCACCGCCATGCCCAGGGCGTGCATCCGGCCTGCCACCTTTTTCCCCTGCGGGGTCAGGCCGGGCGAGGAACCTTTCACAGCCGGGTAGGCCAGTTCATTCACATTGTTCCACACCAGAGCCGCGGCCCGTACACCAAGGGAGGCATAATGCTCCACGGTGTGAATGCCCCCGTGGAATACCTCTCCCCCCTCGACGGTGAGCAGGATATTGGCCTCGCCGGGGAGAGCGTCCTCCAGGCGGGCGATCTGCCGGAAGCCTTCTCCCTTGAGGACTTCCAGCATTTGCAGCTCCCGGAAAATCAGATCCGGCTCATCCGCAAGCCCTGAGTTTCCTGTAAAAAGCGCCAACGCCTGCACGCGCACGTCATCGGTGCCAAGCAGGCGTTCTCTGGTGATATGAAAGGGCAGGGCGGCATCCCGGCTGGGGTCTTGCATGGCCCAGAGGGTATCGGCATGGGTGTCGCAAATCAGCATGAATATCTCCTTGGGGCGGCCTGGCCGCCATGGCCTTTTGGGATCCTCCCAGTTTATTCCTGTTGGCTGTAATGCATGCTGGGTGTCAGGTCATAGATCACCTGCTGCACCCCTGTCATGGAAGCCAGGATTCGCTGGGTGGTACGCTCCAGCAGATCAAAGGGCAGGCGGGCCGTGTAGGCGGATTGCTGGGCGGTTTGCAGCGCCCTGAGAACAATCACGTAGGAGCCGGGGGAAAGGGGGGCTTCCCACAGGGTGGCGTAGTACTGCCACAGCTTTTTCTCATAACCGCCTAAGCGCAGTTCCTCAACGAAGATCCCGTCTGCCTTGCGCAGCAGGGAAAGCCTCTCCTGGGTGACCTCCCCCTGGATGCGCAGTGCCAGTCCGCTGGAGGGGAAGGCCTGCCTCTCCACAATGGAGGGTGGCAGGGACAGCGCTATTCCCAGTCTGCGTACCTCCTCTTTGAACAGGGCCCGAAGGGGCTCCACCAGGCGGTGACCGGTTTCATCCGGTTTGTCCTGGGTATCCGCGAGGCCCGAGGGGTCCCCGTAGAGGGTATCGTTGAAATTGGTGCCCAAGGCCAGGGTTTTCAGGCTGGGGTCGCTGATGAGCTCCTTGTGCAGAAGCTGCTTGAGCAGCGTCAGGGTGATTCGTTCCTTGTCTGCCGGGCTGGAAATTCCCGCCATGGCACGCAGAAATGCCTCCCGGGCGTCCAGGTGGTAAAGGTTCAGGCCCAGATTCTCCTTGCAGGAGACGATAACCGACTCGGCCTCTCCCTCCCGAAGCAGGCCCGTGTCGACAAAGACGCAGTGAAGCTGATCGCCCACGGCCATCTGGGCCAGTTTGGCGCAAACCATGCTGTCCACGCCGCCGGATACCGCGCAGAGAAGCCGATCCTCTCCTGCCACCTCCCGGATTTGGTCCACGGCCTGCCTGATAATGGTATGCTCGTCCCAATCCGCTTGCGCGTGGCACAGCCTGGTGGCAAAGTTCAGCAGCACCTGGGCCGCATCCGGATCGTTGTGTTCGATGGGATATTGGAGACCATACAGGGAGTACTGCTCATGGACAAAGCCGATCACCCGCTCGGTAGCCGTGGCCAGGGGGGTGAGGTTCTGGGGCAAGGTCAGATAGTTCAGGTCGCGAAACACATGCTCTCCGCCAGTCATGCCCTCAAACAGGGGATGATCCTTCAACCACAGGGTCACAGCCTGGGGGCTCACCATGCATTCCGTGGTCTCGCCGCCAAAATGGAGGCAGAGGGATACTGCCAGGCTGCCCAGTGCCAGGATGGGGATTCCGGCACTCAGGTAGGCAAGGTCCGGCAGGCTCATTTCTTCTTTTTTGGCAGGGTTGGGGGCCAGGATGATCCCCTTGGGACCACCTGCCAGCCCCTCCTGAAGCGGCGTGTCCAGGGGCATGGGCAGGGCATAGACCTGTTGGGACCGCAGGGTGTGGGCAATCAGCCCGGCCAGGGACGGATCATTGCCGAGAATCAGAATGTTGTCTTGCATAAAGACCTCCTGTGGGCAGGTCACCGACGCTGCAGGTGCCTTGGCCGGTCATCAGGGTGATGCCTTTTCCCTGGCCCGGCCGATGATGCCAAGGGATTTTGCCTTCTGGATGCTGTTTATGATATAGAAAACCATAGCGTACAAGGTCAGCGCCACTGCCAGCCATATGAGGATCAGATCCAGACTCATGGGCCAGCCGGGGAGGGCATGGATCCAAAAGTCGTGAAAATAGGTTGCCACCAGAGCGCCAATGAACACGCAGTGGGCGGTTTTTCCAATCAGGCTGCTGTATACCACAATGTGGTGGCGTAGCATCACCAGGCCGCCAATCACCATTACGCCTTCTTTGAGCAGCAGCGCAAGGGTCGCCGCCCATGGAATGACCGGGGGAATTTCCGCGCTTCCCAAGGTCATGGAAAACATGGCGGTGAGCACCATCACCTTGTCGGCAAAGGGGTCCACCAGCTTTCCAAAGTCCGTAATCTGGTTGAGTTTGCGAGCCAGAAAACCGTCCAGCAAATCAGTCAGACAGGCTGCCAGGAACACGATGAGCGCAGAATATTTCCGACCATCCACAAAGAGGACCACATACACCGGCACCGAAAAGAGCCGAAGCAGGGTGAGAAGGTTCGGGATATTGGCGTTCTTTTTGAAATACTCTCTGGCGTTCAACGCGGGAACCTCCTTATGGGGACTTCTTTATGCGCTATATTTCATTATATCATGATCCGGGGTTCATGCCAATCCCTGGATTTCCAGGACAAATCAGGCAGCGAAGGATGAATCCATTGCGGCATCCACAGGAAATCCGGCTGTTTACAAGCCTGATTCCATGATTTGATGTGTCCGCACACATTATTTTGGCAAAAGGATTGCAGAGTGTTTGATGATGAAGTATACTATCCATATAAAAGGATGATGACCTCAGCCACCGGGAAAAGCCGGGAAAAGCCGGGGACGCCGACGGCGCTCAGGCTTGGCAGTATACGGCATAGGATGATGTGAATGACCATACGGGAGATAGCGGTACAATGCGGCGTATCCACCGCCACGGTGGACCGGGTGCTCAACGGCCGGGGAAAGGTGCGTCCCGAAACCGAGGCCAGGGTGTTGGCAGCTCTGGAAAGTGCGGGCTATACCAAGAACATTGCGGCCCGGGCTCTGGCGATCCGCAAGGCTGCCCCGGTGGTGGGTCTGGTGGTTTCCAGCCTGGCCAACCCTTTCTTTGACGAGATGCTGTGGGGGGTGGCCCAGGCGGAGGCGGAGCTGGCGGACTATGGCATCGCGCTGCGGGTTCTGCAGATGCGCGGTTATCATCCCCAACGGCAGCTGGCTCTCATCGGCGAGCTGGAGGAGGAAATCTCCGCTTTGGTGCTCCACCCCATTGATGATCCGCGCATTGTGGAGAAGGTGGCGGAGCTGGCTGACAGGGGCATCCCCACGGTGACCGTGAACACGGATCTGGAAGGCAGCCGCCGCTGCTGCTATGTGGGCAGCGATTATGAAAAAGGAGGCCGAACAGCCGCCGGGGTGATGAACCTGGCCACCCAGGGGAAGGCCCGGCTGGGCATTTTAACAGGCGTGGACACGATCCTGGGTCACCGGCAGCGGCTGTACGGCTTTGAAAGCAGCATCAGGGAGCACTGTCCCCATATTGAGATCGTGGCCCATGACAGTGCCAGGGACGATGATGAAAGCGCCTATGCGGCCACCCGCGCCATGCTGGAAAGTGATCCCCAGATTGACACGCTGATGCTGATTGCCGCAGGTCTGAAGGGTGTGTGCGAAGCCATTTTTGACTTGAAGATGGAAAAGAGCATCCGCCTGTTCGCTTTTGACAATATCCCCGTTACCCAGGCGATGCTGGAAAACGGCCTGCTCAAGGCTGTGGTCTGCCAGCAGCCCTTCCAGCAGGGGTACCTGTCCGTTCGCGCCGCCATGGACATCATCCTTACCGGAGGCGTCCCCTATGAGAAGCGGATTATGGAAAACCAGATTCGCATTCTGGAAAATCTGAATGAATAAGCCAATCAACGGCTTTTTCTTATCCATGCGCCGGTGCGCTGGATTACCCATTGGTCCCCACCCATCCAGAACCGATCAATCAAAGGAGGAGAAAACCATGTCTGAAATCTTTACCAATCTGCCCAAAGTGAAATATGAGGGCTCCAAGTCCAAGAATCCCCTTTCGTTCAAGTATTACGACCCCGACAGGAAAATTCTGGGAAAGACCATGAAGGAGCACCTGCCCTTTGCGATGGCCTGGTGGCATAATCTCTGCGCTACCGGCAGAGACATGTTCGGCCCGGGCACTGCGGACAAATCCTTTGGCGCGGAGCCCGATACCATGGAGCACGCCAGGGCGAAAGTGGATGCCGGCTTTGAGTTTATGGAGAAGCTGGGCATCGAGTATTTCTGCTTCCACGATGTGGACCTGGTGCCCGAAGCGGACACCCTGGCAGAGACCAACCGCCGCCTGGATGAGATTTCCGACTACATCCTGGAGAAGATGAAAAAAACCGGCATCAAGTGCCTCTGGGGCACCGCCAACATGTTCGGTCATCCCCGCTTTATGAATGGCGCGGGTTCCAGCAACAGCGTTGATGTGTTCTGCCATGCCGCAGGCCAGATCAAGAAGGCGCTGGACATCACCGTGAAGCTGGGCGGCAAGGGCTATGTGTTCTGGGGCGGCCGGGAAGGCTATGAAACCCTGCTGAACACCGATATGAAGTTTGAACAGGAGAACATCGCCGCCCTGATGCGCATGGCTGTGGACTATGGCCGCAGCATCGGCTTCACCGGGGACTTCTACATCGAGCCCAAGCCCAAGGAGCCCATGAAGCACCAGTACGATTTCGACGCCGCCACCGCCATCGGCTTTGTCCGCCAGTATGGGCTGGACAAGGATTTCAAAATGAATGTCGAGGCCAATCACGCGACCCTGGCCGGGCATACCTTCCAGCATGATCTGCGGGTCAGCGCGATGAACGGCATGCTGGGCTCCATCGATGCCAACCAGGGCGATTACCTCCTGGGCTGGGACACCGACGAGTTCCCCTTCAACGTTTACGAGACCACCCTTTGCATGTACGAGGTGCTCAAAGCCGGTGGCCTGAAGAACGGAGGCTTCAACTTTGACGCCAAGAGCCGCCGGCCTTCCTACACCTATGAAGACATGTTCCTCAGCTTCATCCTGGGCATGGATGCCTTTGCCCTGGGCCTCATCAAGGCCGCCGAGATCATTGAGGACGGTCGGATCGACAGCTTTGTGAAGGAGCGCTACAGCAGCTATGAAAGCGAGCTGGGCCAGAAGATTCGCTCCGGCAAGGCTACCCTGAAGGAGTTGTCCGACATCGCCGTGAAGAACGGCGCGCCTGCCCTGCCCGGCAGCGGCAAGCAGGAATGGCTGGAAAGCGTGGTTAACTCCATTCTCTTTGGCTAAGAAAGGAGGGCCCCTCATGGCGTATTTACTGGGCATAGACATTGGCACCTCCGGTACCAAAACCGTACTCTTTGACCCGTCAGGCAGGCCTGTGGCATCCCATTCGGCGGAATATCCCCTATACCAGCCCCAAAACGGCTGGGCGGAGCAGGATGCGCAGGATTGGTGGCGGGCGGTGTGCGAAACCTGCCGGGCGGTCATTGGAAAAAGCGGCGTAGATCCGGCCCAGATCAAGGGCGTCGGCCTGTCCGGTCAGATGCACGGCCTGGTGATGCTGGACGAAAACGGGGAGCCTCTACGCAGGTCCATCATTTGGTGCGACCAGCGCACGGGAGCCCAATGCGAGGAAATGACCCGCCTTGTTGGCGCGGAGAAGATGATCGACATCACCGCCAACCCGGCCATGACGGGCTTCACCGCATCCAAAATCCTTTGGGTACGGAGCAACGAACCCGATGTCTACGAGAAATGCCGCCACATCCTGCTGCCCAAGGACTATATCCGTTATCGGCTCACCGGTGAGTTCGCCACCGAAGTGTCCGACGCATCGGGAATGCAGCTGCTGGATGTCAAGGGGCGAAAATGGTCCGACGAGCTCCTGGGCATTCTGCACATCGACAGAGCCCTGCTGGGCAAGGTTTACGAATCCCCTGAGGTTACAGGCCAGGTGCATGCCCAGGCCGCCCGGCTTACGGGCCTGGCGGAAGGCACCCCGGTGGTCGGCGGCGCAGGAGACAATGCCGCGGCAGCCGTGGGCACCGGTACCGTGCGGGAAGGCCGCGCCTTTACCACCATCGGCACCTCCGGGGTGGTGTACGCCCATACCAACGCGCCCATCATCGACCCCAAGGGCCGCATTCACACCTTCTGCTGCGCCGTGCCGGGAGCCTGGCATGTGATGGGGGTCACCCAGGCGGCTGGGCTCTCCCTGCAATGGTTCCGCAACAATCTGTGCGGCGCTGAAATGGAATGCGCCAGGGGCATGGACGTGGACCCCTATGAACTGATGAACCAACAGGCCCAGCGCATTCCCATCGGTTCCCAGCGCCTTCTCTATCTGCCCTATCTCATGGGCGAAAGAACCCCCCACCTGGACCCCGATGCCCGGGGTGCGTTCTTCGGGCTCAGCAGCATCCACACCAAGGCCCACATGCTTCGCGCTGTGATGGAGGGCGTGGCCTTCTCGCTGAGAGACTGCATGGAGATCATCCGCTCTGTGGGCATTGCCCCCCGGGAGATGCTTCTGTGCGGCGGCGGCGCCAAGAGCCCGGTCTGGAAGCAAATGCTGGCTGACCTTTTTGGACTGCCCACCGCCACCATCCCCAGCAGCGAGGGTGCTGCCCTGGGAGTGGCCATCCTGGCCGGCGTGGCCGCCGGGATCTACGCCTCCGTGCCGGAGGGATGCGACGCTGTGATCCGCAAGGAGCCCGCGGGCGCGCCCATGGAAGCCAACGCAAAGGCGTACGAACCCTTCTACCGGATGTATACAAGGGTCTATCCGGCACTCAAGGAGAGTTACAAAGAATTGGCGACTCTGTAAAGCGTAAAAGGGAAAGCGGCCAGGCCGGACAACCGGTTTGGCCGCTTTTGGCGCTTTCTGGGATTGCTTTTCCCTCATCGGGGCTCCTTGAATCAGGACGGTTGCAAAGCTTACAAGCATAAACCTTCCTCCCCTGGCATATACTTACAAGGCGTGTCTTGAGGCAGGGCTGCTTTGCCTGCCTTTCACAAGGCGGCTGCCATTTGCGCCGCTGTCAGGTTCATGGTATGATAAGGGGACGAATTGGAGGAAAGAGCATGCTGTTTCACGATTCCCACGACATCACCTACCGGCAGCCCCTGGGCGGCATCAAGGCCGGAGGGCAGCTTCGGCTGCGCTTTGGCTGCGATGAAAGCGATGCCGTGACCCTGCGCACCTGGGATGGGCAGGAAGGCCGCATTCCCATGCGCCCGGTGGGGAATCACCTTTTTGAGGCCACGCTGCATGTGCCTGACCGGCCCATGCTGTTTTGGTATGATTTTCTCATCCACAAGCCCCAGGGAGAGATTCGTTATGGCAATGCCCACGATCAACTGGGGGGCGAGGGAACGCTGCAGTGGGGGCCGATGAACAGCTACCAGATCACGGTCTATGACCCTCATTTTGAAACCCCGGCGTTCTTGCACGAGGGCATTATGTACCAGATTTTTCCGGACCGGTTCTTTCGGGACAAAAACGGCATGAAAGGCCGCCTGCGCAAGATCAAACAGACTCACCCGGAGGGTACCTTTCATGAGACCTGGGACGAGCCGCCCACCCTGGACATCGATCCGGAGAACGGGGACAACCGGGCCCTTGATTTCTTTGGAGGCACCCTCAGCGGCATCCGTCAGAAGCTGGATTACCTGTCCGCCATGGGCGTTTCCGTGCTGTATCTCAACCCTATTTTCCGGGCGCGCACCAATCACCGCTACGATACGGGCAGTTATGAAGAGATCGACCCCATTGTGGGCGATGACGCGGCCTTTGATTCCCTGATTATCGCGGCTCGTGCCAGGGGATTCAGGATTTTGCTGGACGGCGTGTTCAGCCATACCGGCGCGGACAGCCTGTATTTCAACCGCTATGGAACCTATGACACCCTGGGCGCGTATCAGAGCCCGGAGTCTCCCTATGCCTCCTGGTACCATTTTGATCACTTTCCGGATGAGTACAACGCCTGGTGGGGCATCTACACCCTTCCGGCTGTGGAAAAGGAGGACCCGGGCTATCAGCGTTACCTGCTGGATGAAAACAGCGGCATCCTGCCTCGCTGGGTAAAGCGGGGGGCCTGCGGCTGGCGGCTGGACGTGGCGGATGAGCTGCCCGTGCCCATGCTTCGGGAGATGCGCAGGGCCGTCAAAATCGCCGACCCGGAGGCCGTGCTGATTGGCGAGGTCTGGGAGGACGCCAGCAACAAGATCTCCTATGGCACCCAACGCAGTTATTGTCTGGGGGATACCGTAGACAGTGTGATGAACTACCCGCTTCGCCGCGCGGTCATCGACTTTTTTACCGGGCATTGCAGCGCCCATCAGCTCCGGCGGGTGATTTTGCACCAGCAGGAGGTTTATCCCGCCCCCTTCTACTATGCGATCATGAACCTTCTGGGCAGCCATGACCGGGTGCGGATCCTCAACGCCATGGTGGGGCTGGACCAGGAGGGAGCCATCCAGCTGCCCCGGGAGGAAGCTCAGAAGATCCGCCTCACCAAGGTGCAGCTTTCCCAGGGGAAAAGACGGCATCTGGAGGCACTCAAGCTCCTGTGCGCGCTTCCCGGCATCCCCTGCGTCTATTACGGGGATGAGCTCGGCATGCAGGGCATGGCCGACCCCTGGAACCGGGCTCCCATGGTCTGGGAGGAGGGCGACGCCACCCACTGGAGCGCCGTCAGCGCGCTGTTGAACGAACGCAGGGAACGGCAGGTGCTGCAGACTGGCTTCCTGGATGTGGAGGCTCCCAGTGAGGACACCCTGCGCATTCGCCGCTACGGGGTGGAGGACAAGGATGTATTTGGGAACCCGCTGACGGAGAGGGACGCGGTGATTCAGATCGTGCGCCAGGGCTAACGGGGGCAGGAAGGCGCTCCCGACGGGCCCCACCCTTTTTGCTAAAGAAAGCGAGAGCATGGCATGCGTTTTACTCTGCTTCGATTACAGAGCTTTCGGAATTATCCCTTTTTGGAACTGAGGCCCTCCCCCGGAATTACGGTGCTCCACGGACCCAATGGCGCCGGCAAGACCAACATCCTGGAGGCTATGCACCTGCTTTCCCTGGGCCGCAGCCACCGGGCATCCGGTGACCGGGAGATGATTGCCCAGGGGGAATGCGTGGCCAGGGTCCATGGGGAGACCCGGCGCCTGGATGGGAAGCATGACGTGGAAGTGCGGCTGTATCCCTTTGAGAAGCCCCACAAGCGGGTGCTGCTCTACGGCAAGCCTGCCCAAAGGATCGCCGACATGATGGGCCATGCCACCTGTGTGATGTTTTCTCCCGAGGACATCCGCATCGTACGGGACGGCCCTGCCGCCCGCAGACGCTTTGTGGACATGCAGCTCTCCCAGATCCGCCCCAGCTATTTGAAGGCGCTCAAGCAATACCTGGCCGTTCTGGACAGCCGCAACGCCCTGCTGAAGGCCCAGAGGTTCTGCCCCATGGAAGACTTTGGAACGCAGATGGAAACATGGGACGAGCAGCTGGCCCGCTCCGCCGTGCCGGTGGTGGAAAGCCGCCGCTGGTTTTTGCAGCAGCTGGCGGAAAACGCAGCCCGGGAATACGCCGGAATCGCGGAGGATCCCTCGGAGGCCTTTTGCCTGCGTTATACAGGTCCCCTGGCGGACAGCGACGACCCGTACCGGGGGATGCTGGCAGGCCTGATGAAAAGCCGGGGGGAGGACTGTCAGCGCCAGTTTACCTATTTTGGCCCGCACCGGGACGATGTGGCCATGCTGTTATGCGGCAAGGAGCTAAGGGCCTTTGGCAGTCAGGGGCAGCTTCGCACAGCGGTGCTGAGCATGAAGCTGGGGGAGATCGCCCTGATTGATCAGGAAATGGGGGAGAAGCCCGCGCTGCTTCTGGACGACGTGTTCAGCGAGCTGGACGGGAAGCGGCGCAACGCATTGCTGAAAGCCACCCAGGGCCTTCAGGCCTTCCTCACCTGTACCGACCGGCAGGATGCCGCGGGGGCGCAGGCGGATGTTTTTTTGCGGGTCAGCCAGGACCCGGAAGGGCACGGGATGCTTACCCAGGAATAAGCACCATTCGGTAAAATTTGTGAAATCTTTTGCAATATACAATCAAAATACAGGCAGAGGGATGCCTTTTCGTGTATAATCACTCCGTGTCCCAATTCGATGAGGAAGAAGGGGTTTTTCCATATGAGCGAGTATATCGCCCGCGTCCTTGACGGACTTACTGCCCGCAATCAACACGAGAAAGAGTATCTGCAAGCGGCTACGGAGATGCTGGAAAGCCTTGCGCCGGTTTTTGAGAAGCATCCGGAGTATGAGAAAGCCAGCTTGCTGGAGCGTTTTGTAGAGCCGGAGCGGGTGATTCTCTTTCGGGTGCCCTGGGTGGACGACCAGGGCAAGGTGCAGGTGAACCGGGGTTACCGGGTACAGTACAACAGCGCCATTGGCCCCTACAAGGGCGGGCTGCGCCTTCATCCCAGTGTCAACCTCAGCATCCTCAAGTTCCTGGGTCTGGAACAGACACTGAAAAACAGCCTTACCGGCCTGCCCATCGGCGGCGGCAAGGGCGGCAGCGATTTTGATCCCAAGGGCAAGAGCGACCAGGAAGTGATGGCCTTCTGCCAGAGCTTTATGACCGAACTCTACCGTCATATCGGCCAGGATACGGACGTACCGGCCGGGGACATCGGCGTGGGCGCCCGGGAGATCGGCTATCTGTACGGCCAGTACAAGCGCATCACAGGGCTGTACGAAGGTGTGCTTACCGGCAAAGGTCTTACCTACGGCGGCAGCCTGGGGCGCAAGCAGGCCACAGGGTACGGCCTGTGTTATTTCGTGAAGAACATGCTGGAGAGGAACGGCAAGACCGTTGACAACAGCACCGTGGCCATCAGCGGCAGTGGCAACGTGGCCATCTACGCCCATGAAAAAATCACCCAGATGGGCGGCAAGGTGGTGGCCATGAGTGACAGCAACGGATATGTCTATGATCCAAGAGGCATCGACCTGGATGTGGTCAAGCAGCTCAAGGAAGTGGAGCGGGCCCGCATCAGGGAGTACACAAACCGTGTTCCCGGCAGTGAATACCATGAGGGATGCAAGAACATCTGGCAGGTCAAGTGTGATATCGCCCTGCCCTGCGCAACCCAGAACGAGCTGGATGGCGAGGATGCCAGGGCTTTGGTGGCCAACGGCTGCTTCGTGGTAGGCGAGGGCGCCAACATGCCCTGCACCCTGGAGGCCGTTGACTACTTCCTCAGGAAGGGCGTGCTCTTTGCCCCCGCAAAAGCCGCCAATGCCGGCGGCGTGGCCACCAGCGCTCTGGAGATGAGCCAGAACAGCCAGCGCTTCAGCTGGAGCTTTGAGGAAGTGGATGAGAAGCTCCAGGGCATCATGAAGGGCATTTTTGAAAAATGTGCCGATGCCGCAGAGGCCTTCGCCGACAAGCCCACCAACTACGTCATGGGCGCGAACATCGCGGGCTTCATGAAGGTGGCCGAAGCCATGATGGCGCAGGGTTGCGTCTGATCCAATAAAACAAAGAAAAGCACGCCCCGGGCGAAGAGGGGCGTGCTTTTTGCATTTACTTACCTGTTGACCGGCCTGACGGGCCTGCCCTCAATGTACCCGCGGTATCCCATGGGCGCCAGCTGGATTTTGGGGGCAATCCCATCGTCCCATTCATAGCCGTAGATCTGGGGGTCGTACTTTTCGGTCTGCTTCCAAAGGTTGTCAATGGCTTCCATGAAGTTTTCCTCTTCATAGGGAGGGCCCTGGAAGATCAGCATTTTGCAGGGGGGAAGCTGGATGGTCTCAAAGCCTTCCGGTATTTCACCGCTCCAATCCAGGGGGACCTCCACGCCCTGGGTATAGACGGAGGTGCCCTTGGGGCGCAGGTTCTCGGGCATCCACATGCCCACGGGCTCGTAGAGGGCTCCCTGGATGGTGCTTAGCACGTCCCAGGTGTCACAGCCCACTTCCCCGCAGTACTCAAAGTAATCGGCAGCGGTTTTGCCCCTTTTGAGAATCAGTTTCCTGGCGGGCCGGTCCACGATCTGTACAAAGATCACGCTTGGAGTGTCACTCATACCCTTTTCCTCTTTTCGTAGGTGTGGAGGTTTGAAATCCCGGGCGGCAGGCGGCATGAAGAGCCGGATGGGCTTTGGATGCTTTGCATATGCCTTTGGAGTGAGGCCGAACTCCCTGGCAAAGGCCCTGGTAAACCCTTCATGGGAGTCAAAGACATAGTCCAGGGCCACGTCGATGACCCTTGTATGATGGGCACGCAAAGCAATCGCAGCCTGGGACAGCCGGAGCCGCCGGATGTATTCAAAGGGCGATTGGCCGGTCAGCTCCTTGAAGATCCTTGCGGCATGGTATGGCGAGTATCCCGCGGCGCGGGCCAGTTGAAACTGCGTCATCTGCTCCCGGATATGCTCCTGGATGTAGGCCTGCATCCGCGCTACGGCGTCGATCTTCTCCTGGCTTGGCATCATGCTTATGTCCAATCCGGTTTTCACCTCCCGCGATCAGTATAGCAGGGCCGGTGGGAACTTTCTTGACCTGGCTTGCGAAATCAGGCCGCTTGCATCTGGAGAGCGGCGAGGGTATAATGGAACCCGGACCTTGACTTTAAGCCGTACAAAGGAGCATCCGCCCATGCCTTCATTCACCACCGTCCTCTTTGACCTGGACGGGACGCTGCTGGATACCCTGGACGATCTTTGGCACAGCTGCAATTTTGCCCTGCGAAGCCGGGGCATGCCTGAAAGAAGCCGGGAGGAAATCCGCCGGTTTGTGGGTAATGGCATCCAGACTCTGATTCGCCGGGCTGTGCCTGCCGGCACCTGCCAGGAGGAGTGGGAGGGCGTCCTGCAAGCCTTCCTGGACCACTACGCACAGCACAATGCCGATTTCACCCGTCCCTACCAGGGCATTCCCGAGATGCTGGACGCTTTGCGGGAAATGGGCTGCAAAATTGGGGTCGTGTCCAACAAAAATGACGAAAATGTGAAGAAGCTGTCCCTGGAGCACTTTGGCATTGAGGCCGCCCTTGGTGAGGTGCCTGGCGTGCCCAGAAAGCCGGAGCCGGACGGCGTGCATGCGCTGATGAACATCCTGGGCGCGGACCCTGAGCATACCGTATATGTGGGCGATTCTGAGGTGGATATTGAAACCGCCCGGAATGCCGGCTTGCCCTGTCTGACAGTAACCTGGGGCTTTCGCCAGGAGGAGGAACTGAGGGAAAAGGGCGCACTGGTTTTTGCGCATACACCGGCGGAAGTGGTGGAGTTTGTAAAATAGGAAGACGGCGGGTCTTCGCTGAAGGCTCTTTTTGGAAGAGCCTTTTTTGATGCGGTTTTCCTCAGCGCTTCGCCACGTACTGGGCTCTCTCGCCGCCGATGTAGGGGAGGCGGGAATAGGCCATCACCACGGGGGCATGGCCCACCTGCGCGCCTGGCATACGCAGGGGAACGGCCACAGGGCGGATGTGCATGCCTACCAGGGTGAGGCCCACGTCGATGGCTGCATCCGCCTGGATGGAGGAGGCGAGGGCCGGCTGCGTGAAAAGGTCATAGGCGGCGGCGGGCACACTGCCGCCGGCCTTGGGCATGGGGCGGGCGTTGACCTGAAGCAGGCCCAGGGAATCCAGGGTGGATTGTTCCATCAGCAGGGCCCGGTTCAGGTGTTCGCAGCATTGAAAGGCTGGGCGGAGGCCAAGCCGTGCGCAAGCCTCCAGCATGGCCTGAGCCAGGGCTTGGCCCAGGTCGGGAACGCTGGCCTTGCCGATGACGCCCCCGGCTACCTCGCTGGTGCTGCACCCCAGCACCACCACCGCTCCGGGTTTCAGCCTGGCCTGCTCGGCCAGAAAATCAACGCAGGCAGTGAGCTGTTCAGATTCCTGTTTGTATGTCATGATGGGCCTCCTTGCTTCCATGAATAAAGCCGTATGCGCCGATGGCCACCGCGATGGCCAGGTTTAAGGAGTCGATGGCTGCGCTGTGGGGGATGCGCACTGCCTGACCAAGAGCCGCAAATTCCGCAGGAAGGCCGCTGCCCTCATTGCCAAAGATCAGGGAGTAAGGGGCCTTGGCCTTGGATGCGGCGTTCTCCAGCACAACCGCGCCGTCCAGCATAAAAGGATACAGCCCGTGGGCGGGAAACTGGGCCCGGTACGATTCAAAGCTCTCGAAGGTTTTCACCCGAAGGGAGAAGATCGCACCCATGGAGGAACGAACCACATGGGGGTCAAACACGTCGGCGGCAGGACGGATGACGGCGATGTCCACAATGCCCAGGCCCAGAAGGGTCCGCTGGATGGTGCCCAGGTTGCCCTGGTCCATGGGATGGTGGAGCACCACGTGGGGAGCGGTATCGCCAAGCTCAGCCTGCCATTTCTCAAACACCACGGCCGCAAAGCAGTTCTCCTTGCCACTGACCCGGGTGAGGACCTTGTCCGCCGCTTCCTCCCGCACATGATGGGCGGCGCAGAGGGCGCGGAGCTTTTCAACACCTTCGCCGGTGGCCCGCTGGCTGAGCAGCAGCCTGGTGGCCCGCTGCGGCATGGCCTGCATCAGCGCCAGGGACGGGAAAAGGCCCAGGGCGTAGCTGTAGGGCAGGGAGGGGTTGTAGGGTATCAGGGGGGGCATGGCAGCGCTCCTTTCCAGGGCTAAGGGTCAGGATTCCTCGGAATCCTGGGAAGAAGAACCCCGGGAGGGCTCGTCCGCATCTTCCGTTTCCTCTTCCTCTTCCTCCTCCTCCGGAGCTTCACGGTTTTCCTGGGATCCCATCCAGGCACCGAAGGCGCCAAAGGGCGCGCTTGGGTGGCTTCCCATCATGGAGGCTGCCGTGCGGTGAAGGCGTTCCAGGCCGCGTGAATCGCTGACAGCGGAGAAAAAGGCCGCGAAAGCGCCGTTCATGTAGGTGCTGATGAACAGATTCATGGCCAGGGAAACGACCTGGGCGAGGATAAAGCTCATGGAAACCAGCAGCGAGGGCACCAGCATGGACATCATCAGCCATCCCAGGAAGCTGACAGTGAGGGCAAGATAGCTCATCTTGGTGTTCTGCATGGCATTTTTGCTCTTTGCCAGGGCCTCCCGCGCGGTGAGGGAGGGGTCTTCGGCCAGGTAATAAAAGGCCATGCTGTAGCGGATGCCGGCAATGATTCCGGGGACAATCAGCAGCAGGGACCAGAGAAGGATTTTGACCCAGATGAGAATGGAGAGCCACAGGGCCTTGCCCCAATAGCGGCTCCTGGAAAGAAGCCCGCCAAAGCCCAGCTCCAGGCCATGAAGGCGGGAGACAAAGTAGTGGTTGGCCCCCAGCTGGAGCATGGGGCTGATGAGAAAAGTAAGCAGGTTGAGAACGCTCAGCAGGATCCAGGTGGTATCGGGGACATTTGCCACCGCCTCAAGCAGCGCTTCATAAGTGCGATAGGAGGCAGGGCTTGGCAGCAGCACGGAGTAGGCAAGATTGACTGCAGTGGACAGGATGCCGGAGAAAAAGGTGACGAGCAGAGCGGTTTGCCAATTGCCCTTCAGAGACCGGACTGCCTTGGCCTTAAAAAGAAACGGTGCAAGAACCACAGTATTTCCTCCCATCCCGGGCGCTTAATCCAGAAGCGCACTCACAAACTCTTTCGCGTCAAAGGCCTGTAAATCCTCTATGCCTTCACCCACACCCACATACATCACCGGCACCTGGAGTTCCCGGACGATGGGGAAGGCGATGCCGCCCTTGGCCGTGCCGTCCAGCTTGGTCAGCACGATGCCGTTGATGCCGGCCGCCTCGCGGAAGGCCTTGGCCTGGGCCAGGCCGTTCTGGCCTGTGGTGGCGTCCACAACCAGCAGGCAGCGCACCGTGGCCTGAGGATACTCCCGGTCGATGACCCGGCGCATTTTCTCCATCTCATCCATCAGGTTTTTCTTGTTGTGAAGGCGGCCGGCGGTATCCACGATCAACAGATCCGCCTTGCGGGCCTTGGCGGCCTGCACTGCGTCAAAGACCACCCCGGCCGGGTCGGCTCCCTCCTGGTGCTTCACCAGAGGGCACTTGGCCCGCTCCGCCCAGATGGTAAGCTGCTCCACGGCCGCGGCCCGGAAAGTGTCGGCGGCGCAAAGCAGAATGCTGCGCCCCAGGCCTTGAAAGCGCAGGGCCAGCTTGCCGATGGTGGTGGTCTTGCCCACGCCGTTGACCCCCACCATCAGGATCACCATCGGCCAATGAAGGCTGGGCTTTTCCATGTCCAGCATGCCCACAAGGATTTCCTTAAGAAGCCCTTTTGCCTGGGCCGCTTCCTTGATCCGCCGGTCCTTTACCTGGGCCCGCAGGGTGTCGATGGCGCGGGCAGCACAGTCGGCTCCCATATCCGATAGCACGAGGATGTCCATCAAGTCGTCAAAAAAGTCCTCGCTGACCTGCTGGTGTTCCGCCACCAGGCCGTCCATTTTGTCATTCAGGTTTTGGCGGCTTTTGAACAGGCCTGCCCTGAGACGGCTGAAAAGGCTGGGTTGGTTTTCCATAGGCGTTCCTCCTTGGGAAAGTGAATGGTGGGGCGCGTCGGAGCTCAGTCGTAATCCGTCAGGTTCACGCTGACCATGCTGCTGATGCCCCTCTCCTCCATGGCCACGCCAAAGAGCGTATCGCAGCGCTCCATGGTGCCCTTGCGGTGAGTTACCACAATGAACTGGGTGTCCTGGCTGAACTCCTTGAGATAATCCGCAAAGTAGGCGATGTTGGCCTCGTCCAGGGCGGCCTCGATTTCGTCCAGAATGCAGAAGGGCGTGGGCTTGAGCATCAGCATCGCAAAGAGGATGGCGATGGCGGTGAGAGCCCGCTCGCCGCCGCTGAAGAGGCTGAGCAGCTGCCGCTTTTTGCCCGGAGGCTGGACGATGATCTCAATGCCGCAGTTCAGGGGATCGGCGGGGTCGCTTAAGCGGATCTCCCCCTGACCGCCGCCAAAGAGGCGGGTGAAGGTTTTCCCGAAATACTCCTGCAGAAGGTTGAACTGGGACACAAACACCGTTTCCATCCGCTCCAGCAGTTTTTGGATCAGATCCTGGAGATCAAGCCGGGCTTGCTCCAGATCCTCCTGCTGGGCGGTCAGTTGGGTATAGCGCTCATGCATTTGGGCGTATTCCTCAATGGCTCCCACATTGACGGTGCCCATCCGGCGGATCTTTTCACGGATTTCCTGCGCCTTCTCATCGGCGGCGGCCTCGTTGAAGGCGGCGTCCTGGCTTTTTGCCTCCCCCTCCTGCCGGGCGCTTTCCCGAAGCAGCGCATACTCCGCCTGGGCCTGCACTGCTCCGGCATAGGTGAGCTCGTAAGTGTCCCACAGGCGGTCGGTGAGCTGGGCCAGATCGGCTTTCACCTTGGCCAGGGCCATTTCCTGCCTGTGCAGCCGGTCCGTTTCCCGGTTGACCATCAGCTGGCTTGCCTCAATCTCGCTTTGGAGATCCTTGAAGGCCCGCTGGGCAGCGTCCCGAAGGGTTTCGGTTTTCTCCACGTGGGCCTTGGCGTTGGCTACCACCTGCTCGCCCTGGGCAAGCAGCACCTGGATGCGCTCCTGCTCCCGGGTGGCAGCGGCCACATCCGCCAGGGCTTCGCTCCGTTTCTTCATCAGGCCTTCGATCTCCCGCTGGCAGGTGTCGCAGTCCCCGATGAGGCGCTTTTGATCCCGGCGGATCCGCTCGCAGTTGTGCTCGGCCTCCTGGAGGCGGAGCAGCGCGGCTGTCAGGGCTTCCTGGGCAGCCTCCCGCTCCTGTCTGGATACGGCCAGAGCCTGCGCAAGCTCCTCGGAGCGGGCGTTCATCTCCTGGGTGCTCATCTGCTCCGCGTCGGACTGGCCTGCAATGCGCTCCAGCTCTTCGGCGATGCCGGCAAGGCCCTCCTCCAGCTGCTCTACTGCGGAGCGCAGGCTCTGGGCTGCCGTGCGGAACTGCTGCAGCTCCTGCTGGGCCGCCTGCTGCCGCTCCGTGTCGCGCACCACGGCAATCTCCTGCTGATGCAGGGCGTACTGGGCCTGTTCGCGGCTTTCCTTGCTTCCCGCCCGCTTTGCCTCCAGGGCTGCCAAAGCGGCCTGCTCCTGCTGCAGAAAGGCTGTTTTTTCTGTCAGAGCCTGGGCCAG
This sequence comes from Clostridiales bacterium, assembly GCA_012729115.1. Lineage (GTDB taxonomy): Bacteria > Bacillota > Clostridia > Christensenellales > Aristaeellaceae > Limiplasma. The sequence goes on from JAAYDR010000083.1 coordinate 26,175, forward strand.
TTCCTTGATTTCCCGCTCCCGGCCCAGGAGATTCTGGGTCTTTTGCTGGATGCTGCCGCCGGTCATGCTGCCGCCCGAATGCATCACATCCCCGGCCAGGGTCACCAGGCGGAAGGCATGCCCGCCGGCCCGCATGATGGCAATTCCGCTGTCCAGATCCCGGGCGATTACCGTGCGGCCCAGGAGGTTCTCAAAGACAGGGCGGTACGCTTCGTCAAAGGAGCACAGCTCGCTGGCCACGCCCAGGCAGCCGGGCATGGAGAGAACCTCCCGCTCCCTATGGGAGAGGGTGCGGCCCCGCACGGTGGAAAGGGGCAGAAAGGTGGCACGGCCCAGATGATTTTCGCGCAGGTATTCGATGAGGCGTTTGGCCGCATGCTCATCGTCGGTGACGATGTTTTGCATGGCTGCGCCCAGGGCCATGTCGATGGCTGTTTCCAGTTCCTTGGGCACGGATAGGAGCATGGCCACCACGCCCCGCACCCCATGCATGTTCCGGCTTTTGGCATATTGCAGCGCGTTTCGCACCGAGTGCTGGTATCCCTCCAGCCCTTCCTGCAGCTCCCTGAAGGTCCTCAGGCGGGTTTCCAGGGCCCGAACGCTTTGGGCGACCTCCTGGACATTCTTTTGCCGGGTCAGGATCTCCGCCAGCATGGCCTTGGTGGAGGCCTCCAGCTCGTCGGCCCGGGATTTCAGCTCTGCGTATCGCGCCTGCTCCGTTTGGAGGTTTTCCTGGGCGGCGGCAAGGGTTTTTTCCAGCTGCCGCTCCTTGTCCTCTCCGGCGCTCAACTCCTTGAGCAGTTCCTCCCTCCGCTGGGTCATCTGGCTCTGCATGGCCATTTGCCGGGCCTGGGAGGTGCGCACGTTTTGCATGCGGTTCATGCTCTGGATGATGGCCGCCTTGTGCGCCGAAAGCTTGTCCTCCCATTCCTGGGCGGCGTTGGTGGCTTCCTGGTGAGCCTGCTGCCTTTTTTCCAGCAGGCGCCGGGCTTCCTCCAGCTGCGCGGAGGCCTGGGCCAGCCCGCCGTCGGACTGGTTCATGCTGGCCTGAATCAGCGCCATGCGGGCCCGGACGGCCTCCGCCTCCCCTTCCAGACGCTGAGCGGTTTCCGCGCCCCGGCGCAGGCGGTTGTCATTGCTCGCCGCTTCCTCCCGGGTACGGTGGAGCAGCTCGTTCTTCTCCAGCAGGGAGGCATGGGCCTCGCTGAGGGCCTTTTGCAGGGCTTCCATGGTTTCCTCGGCCTGGTCCCTCTCCGCTGTCACCTGGGTGAGGCGGGCCCCGGCTTCCAGCAGCGCGTCCTTCACGGACAGAAGGGCCTGCTCCATGGAGTCCTCCCGGGCGTGGAGCCGGTGATAGCGCACCAGAAACAGCTCCACGTCCAGTTCCTTGAGCTCCTCAGAAAGCATGAGGAACTCCTTGGCCACCTCCGCCTGCTTCTCCAAAGGCGCCAGGTGGCTTTTCAGCTCTTCCAGCACGTCGATGACCCGCACCAGGTTTTCCTCCGCCCGTGCAAGGCGGCTTTCCGCTTCCTCCTTGCGGGTGCGGAAGCGGCTGATCCCTGCCGCCTCCTCAAAAACAGCCCGGCGGTCCTCGCTGCGCTGACTGAGGATCTCGTCGATGCGGCCCTGGCCGATGATGGAATACCCTTCCTTGCCCACCCCTGTATCCCGGAAGAGGTCCACGATGTCCTTGAGGCGGCAGGTGGCCCCGTTGAGCTGATACTCGCTTTCGCCGCTGCGGTACACCCGGCGGGTGATGGACACCTCCGAAAAGTCAATGGGAAGCTGGCGGTCCGAGTTGTCAAAGACCAGCGTGACCTCACAGTAGTTCATGGGTTTCTTGGTCTGGGTACCGTTGAAGATAACGTCGGCCATGCTGTTGCCCCGGAGGATCCGGGCGCTTTGCTCCCCCAGGACCCAGCGCACCGCGTCGCTGATGTTGCTTTTGCCGCTGCCATTGGGACCCACGATCCCCGTCACATTTTGGGGAAAGACAATTTCTGTCCGCTTGGCAAAGGATTTGAAGCCATAGATTTCCAGTTTGGTAAGCCGCATCCTCTGCCCCCTATCCCTGCCGGTAGGCCGCCAGGGCAGTCTTCGCGGCAGCCTGCTCCGCCGCTTTCTTGGTTGCGCCCTGGCCGATGGCTGCGGGCTGGCCCAAAACGCTTACCTGCGCAACGAAATGCCGGTCGTGGGCCGGGCCGGATTCCTCCAGGATGGCGTACTCCGGCAAGCCCAGGTCGTGGGCCTGTGTGTACTCCTGAAGAAGGCCTTTGTCGTCCCGTCCCCTGAGGGCAAACAGGCTTTCCTCGTCCTCATACAGCGCCTGGACCAACGTCTGGGCCGCTGAGATTCCGCCGTCCAGATAAACCGCTGCCAGCACCGCCTCCAGGGCATCTGCCAAAATGGAGGGCTTGCGGCGGCCCCTGGTCTGCTCTTCCCCATGGTTCAGGAGGAGGGCGTCCCCGATGCACAGCCTCTGGGCCAGATGGCTGAGGGTTTCTTCACATACCAACGCTGCCCTGCGCTTGGTGAGCTCACCCTCCTGGATGTCCGGGTATTTGTGATAGAGCAGGTCGCTGACGCAGAACTGGAGCACCGCGTCCCCCAGGAACTCCAGCCGCTGGTTGTCCGGCCCCTGAAGGACGGAGGGATGGGTCAGCGCCTGGGTCAGCAGCGAGGCGTCCCGGAAGGAATACCGCAGATTTTGCTCAAGCATGTCTGTCCCCTTGGGCATGAGAACCCCCCTTGAAAGCGTTGAAATGGCCCCTGGATGGGAGATGCGCTGGGCGGGCGACCTGAGGCCGCCCGCCCATTTTCACCCTCTGAGGGAAGCGGCAGTGCCGCCGGAGATGGGGTTACTGATGCTTTTCAATGTAGTTGGCCACATCACCGACAGTCTTCAGGTTGAGGATGACTTCGTCCTCAACCTCAATGCCAAACTCGCTTTCCAGTTCCAGGATCATGACCATGATGTTGGCGCTGTCCGCCTTCAGATCCTCCACCAGCCGGCTCTCGGCCTTGATCTCTGCGGCATCAACCTGAAGCTGAGAAGCGATCATATCCCGCACCTTGTCAAATACCATGGGGATGCCCTCCTTGTTTGAATGATTGCATATAACCTCTATCTATTCGGAAGCCTCTTCCGTACAGACCAGCCGTTTTTCGATCTTGCCTACCACGTCGTTTTCCGCCATCTTCACGGCCTGGCTGATGGCGCAGGCGATGGCATGGCCGTTGCTGGAGCCGTGGGCTTTGATCACACTGCCCCGCACTCCCAGCAGGGGTGCGCCTCCTACTTCATGATAGTCCATGGTCCTGGCCACCCTCCTGAAGGCGGGTTTTGCCAGGAGGCCGCCCACCTTGCTTCGCAGGTCGGACATGATTTCCCGCTTGATGATCCCCATCAGCGTTCCTGCCACGCCCTCCATGAATTTGAGGATTACGTTGCCCACAAAGCCGTCACAGACGATTACATCCGCTGCGTCCCTGGTGATCTCCCGTGCCTCCACGTTGCCTACGAAGTTCAGGTCTGCTTTTTCCAGCAGGCCAAAGGCTTCCTTGGTAAGCGCGCAGCCCTTTTCGGCTTCCGCGCCGTTGTTCACCAGCCCCACCCTTGGGTTTTCCATGCCCTGGACGCCCTGCATGTAGGCCGTGCCCATCAGGCCGAACTGTACCAGCCACTGGGGCTTGCAATCCACATTGGCCCCGCAGTCAATCAGCAGGAAAAAATCCTTGCCGTTGGGCATCAGGGGAGCCAGGGCCGGGCGCTCAATGCCGGGGATGCGGCCAAGCCGGAACATGCCTCCCGCCAGCACCGCCCCGGTGCTGCCCGCAGAGACAAAGGCATCCACTTCCTTATCCCTCAGTTTGAGCATCCCATCCACAATGGCGCTGCCTTTTTTCTTTCGCACAGCCATCACAGGGGACTCACAGTTGTCAATCACTTCCGGGCAATCGGTGAGGATCACCTGGGAGCGGAGATCAGCGGGAGCTTCGGCAAAGACCCTGTCCACCTCTTCCCGGACCCTCTCCAGGGGGCCCCCCAGTTCCAGGGTGATGGAGGGATGGCGCCGGAGCGCTTCCAACGCGCCTTGGACCACAGCTCCCGGCGCGTGGTCGCCGCCCATGGCATCCAGATAAATTTTCATGGGATCACCGCTTTCGTATTGGTTCCTGTTTCGCCAGGGTTACTGGATCCGGATGCCGTAGATGGCCCCGGTATCCTTGCCGGTGGTGCCGATGACCAGGATATCCCGGTATACGGCGGGGGAGGCCTCGATTTCGCCGGGGAGTTTCAGGGTATGGAGGATCTCGCCGGTCCGTGCGTTCATCAGATGCACGTTCCCATTGCGCTCCGCCTGAATCAGCCAGGCCTCGCCGCTGTCGGAATAAACCGCCACAGGGCTGGACTCGCTTTCGGACTGCAGCTTCTGTTTCCACACCAGGTTTCCGTCCGCCTTATTCAGCGCGATCACCAGGCTGCCTCCCTTGCCGGCCGTGACGGTGAAGATCACCAGATCGTCAATGGCATTGTCACCCACCACGGGATTGGCCATGCAGCCAATCTTGTACTCTGTCGTGTAGGCAAGGTCCGGCACCTGATAGGCCCATTCCTCTTTGCCGGTGAGGGCATTGTAGCGGCGCAGGGTGGAAACGCCCGATTTCCCCTGATACACGATGCAGTTCCCCGTATACAGGGCCAGGGTCTGGGAGGCTTCTTCAAAATCCAGGGCAGGGGTCGCGTTGATATCGTCACCGGTCTTCACGGCCCACACCGGCGTGAGGGTGTTGATGTCCACGCATTGGAGCACCCCGGAGTCATCCCCATAGAACACATAGTTGTTGTACATGGCCACGCTGCCGTCAATGTTGGCCCGTTTTTTGTCCTGTTTGGCGGCCAGGGTCTTGTACCGTTGGATGGCCGGGGAGATCTTGAGGCTTCCCGCCTGATGGTCAAATTTCTCGTTCAGTTCCACGGTATAGAGCACGCCGTTTTGCCCGCCCACCACCATGGTCTGGGTTTGCTTGTCAAAGAGGGCCGCGCCGCTGGCGCCGCTGTAATTGGTGTTGGCGGCCTTGTCACGGCCATCCAGCAGAAGAAGCTCCTTGCCATTGAGCAGGTTGTAGAGATGATAGCCGTTGGAGACCTGCTTTTTGGCCAGATTGCTGTGGCTTTGGCCGATACCCAGGATGGGGGTGCCGTTGGTGGCAATGGAGGCGGCGCTTCCGCTGGGGGCACCGATATCAATGGGTGCACGGGTCTCCTGCCCGTCGGTGAGGTCCAGGAAGTGGATCAAACCGTCCTGGCCCGCCAAAATGACTTCCTTCAGGGCTGTGGTATTCTTCTTTTCCGCATGGAGATTCATCAGGTTGCGGACTTCCGTGGGCCATTTCACGATAATGGGCTGGCCGGGCCAGGCAATGCCGTACACAGTGGATTTGCTGAGCTTCGTGCTGCCCACAGGCACCTTCCACAGCTCGGTCAGGGAGTTCTGGGAAACATTCACCGTGCCATAGGCGGCGTTTTGGCGGAAGGGGCCGTCCCGGAAAGTAAGCACACCGCTCTGCTTCCAAACGGCATAGTTGAAGGGGTCCAGCATGCCGATGGATCGGGTGCGGCTGTAGGATTCCGTAACCTTCAGCTCGTTGTAGAGGGTCTTCTTCAGGCTGATGGCCGAGGGAGAAGCGCTTTCATCCGCTTGGGCGGTGAGGGCGGGCAGGGGTGTGGGGGCGGGGGTGGCTGCGGGAGTGGGTACCGGGGTCGGCTGGAAGTCCATGATATCCTCCCCAATCACATCCCCTTGGGGCAGGACAGCAGATGCATCCGCGGCCATGACGGGCAGCACATCCTCCTGGGATGCGTCGGCCAGAGCCCCCTCATCCTCCTGGATACCGTCGGCCGCCTCATCCTCTGAGAGAGGTTCACTCAATTCCACATAGACCGAGAAATCGGAGTCCGTAAAATTCAGATCATCGGCGGTCTGGTATTGCAGGATCAAGTCGCCTTCATAGGCCATTTCCATGGTGGTACTTACGTCCCAGGTAAGGTTTTGGTCGGACTCTAGCACACTGCCGGTTTCGGTGGTTCCGTCGCTGAGGCTGTAGGAAACCACGGGGGTGCCATAGATGTCCACCACCCGTATGGCGGCCACATCTGCGCTTGTCTGGGCCAGGAAGTGAATGGTGGCGGGAACAGGCCCCTCGTTGGTATCGCTGCTGAAGCTGTTCACAGGGGGGAGAACCTGGATGGGAGCAGAGATGCGGATGGGGGTGGCCAGGGTCATGCCCTCATCCCACTGGCCGTCTTTCTGCAGTGCCTGCACGGTCAACAGACCGCTGTAAGCATCCTCAACGGTATAGGGAAGGGCCCAGATCATTCCCTTGCTGTTCTTGGTGACGGGTCCTCCCAGCAGATCCTGGTCCGTCACGGTCTTTTCCAGCCATACATTGCCCTGCTCGTCCACAAAGCGCAGATCCTTCACGCTGCTGATCGTCTGCACATTGAAAATCAGGGTGGCGGGAGCGCTGCCTTCGGCAGGGGTTACGGTGAAACCGGTGATTCGCTGCTGGTCAGGAGCGATCATGCTCTTGACATTCTCGGCCAGGCTGACAATGGCCGACTTGATGCCGCCCAGGGTGTCTCCCACGGGACCGCCCACGGCGTCCCAATTGGGCAGCCAAATGCCCGCAAGCGCGCCGCCCAGCACCAGCAATACAATCACAATGGGAACCAGACAACCTCGGCGGCGGGAGATGGTTTCCTCTTCCTCGTCGTCTTCAAAATCGTAACGGGGGCGCCGTACCGGGGCCGGGGTCCTGCCCCGGACATTTTCCTCCCGGCGGGGGGACGGGTAGCGCTCGCTGTCATCCTCAAACAGAGGGGGTCGTTGAGGTCTGGGACCAGGCCCCCCCCCCTGAACGGGTCTGCCGGCAGGCGCACCCTGGAGGGGAGCGCCTTTGGGGCGGGGGATGCTCTCCCTGGCCGGGCCATCCTGGGGGCCTTGCGGCCTGGGAGTACCGGGCACAGGGGAACGGACGCCCCGGTCCCCGGCGGGCTGGGGCCGACCCTCCCGATAGGTGTCGGCTTCATTGCGGGGCATGGGCCTGCCTTCGGGAATATCCCTGCCTTCGGGAATAATCCTGCCTTCGGGATTAACCCTGTCACGGGCTTGCCGGGCTTTATCGCCCACGGAGCCCGTACGTTCCGGCTCATCGGCAGGCAATACGCCCACCTGGCTGCGGGGTACAGGAGCGCCGCTGATGGGCATGGCGGTGCGCGCCCCGGTATAGCGTTCGCCGGGCACGGCAGGGCGGCGGGGAGGCTTCTGGGCCTCCTTCGCCTCGGGCTCAGAATCCTCCTCGTGGAAGGAATCAAACACATCGGCAGCCAAAGGGGGGCGGCCGGAGGGGAAGGGAGGAGTGGCGGGGGGCGTCACGGGTGGCAGGGAAGGCTCCCCTGGAACCCATGGGGGAGGAGCAACGCCGGTAGACATGGGAGAGGGCGCCGGAGCCGGAGCCCCGCCCTGGCCCTGATAGCGGGCCATCCGGCCTGTCCGGCGGTTGCGGGCGGGGGAAGAAGCAGAGTCTCCCTGGGGTGTTTCCGTCTGGGGAGGCTGGGAGGCGGAGGAAGGCGCGTCCTTGGGTGGGGTCACCGGAGCAGCAGTCTCCAGGCGGGGAGAAGCATCCCTCAGGGGATAGGGCGGAGCAAAGGGAGGAGTTTCGCTTCTCTCCACGGTTTTGCGTTTGTGGACCATCTGGGAGGCGAGCAGAGGCTTGCCGATACGGGTGGGGGCGTCCTCTCCCTGGCGGGCAAAATCGTCCTGCAGATCCCCGGCTTGCGGTGCGGCGGACAGGGGCAGACCCCCCTGGAGCATTTCCGCTCCATAGGGCGCCGGCTCCTCTGTCAGGAAGGAGGACTGCGGATCAGAGGGCGGCCTGCGCCAGGCGGAGAAATCCTGCCCGGGAGCAGAGGGCTCGGATGCCATGGCCTGGGGATCGTCATAAGCGGCAAAGGGGTCAGGCTGTCCCCAGGGATTGCGCGGCTGCCTGTTTATTTCTCTCTCATCCAGAGGTTCGGACCCCTTGGGATTGTTTCGGTTGAAATCACTCAAAGTCTTGCACTCCTTATCCTGACGTTCAGGAACATGCCCGGGCGGGTGCACGGGCCATGAGCCGTGAACCGGGGTGATGGCAGCAAAAACATAATAAATACAACAAATGCCACTTTTTATTATAACAAGAATCCCAAAAGTCTACAAGTCCATTTTGACAGGCAGGACCGGGGGTGTCGGACTTCGCCCCTTCTGCTGCATGCCGCGAAGACCCCGGGGGCAGGGAGAGCGCAGGATTCCGTTTCTCCCCCAGACAACTCCCTGCCAAAAGCTTCCACCGTTTTGTTACAAATCATGCAACCATTTGATACCCCAAACATCTCGCACCATCGCTTTGAGGAGCGCATACGCTAGGGCATGCGTAAAGGAGGCGGCGGCAGAATGTGCGCAATCGCGGGGATCATCGGCAGGAGTGAGGACGGGGCGTATGGCCCGATGCTGGAAACCATGGAGCGACGCGGACCGGATCAGGAAGGCCTGTGGGTGGACCCGGGGGCGGCTCTTTTGCACCGGCGGCTGTCGGTAGTGGACCTGGCCAATGGGCGGCAGCCCATGGAGCTTACCTGGCAAGGCGATACCTATATCCTGGTTTACAATGGCGAGCTGTACAACACGGAAGAATTGAAAAGGGAACTTGCGTCCCTGGGTCACGAGTTTACCAGCCACTCGGACACGGAGGTGCTTTTGCATGCCTATGTTCAGTGGAAAGCGTCCTGCGTGGAAAAACTCAACGGCATTTTTGCCTTTGGAGTGTATGAACAGCGCACGGGCCGCCTGTTTCTGGCCCGGGACCGAATCGGCGTGAAGCCGCTTTTCTATACGTGCCAGGAGGAGGCTTTTCTTTTTTCATCGGAAATCAAAACCTTGCTGGCTTATCCGGGCACCCAAGCAGTACTCACCCCTGAGGGGGTTGGGGAGATACTTCTGCTGGGGCCGGGGCGCACACCGGGATGCGGTGTGCTGAAGGGCATCCATGAGGTACGGCCTGGCTGGAGTGGCTATTACGAGAATGGGGAACTGTCCCTGACGCCTTACTGGAGGCTCACCGACCGCATTCATGAGGATGACCTGCCCACGACCCTTCACACCGTGCGGGAGTTGGTGACGGACGCCATCAGGCGGCAGCTGGTTTCGGATGTGCCCATCGGCTGCTTTCTGTCCGGCGGGCTGGACTCCAGCATCCTGGCTGCGGTGGCCGCGCGAAGCCTGAAGAAACGCGGCCAGGTCCTTGATACCTTCTCCGTCACCTATCGGGAGAACGAGCGGTATTTCCGCGCGTCCCGCTTCCAGCCCAACAGTGACGACGAATACATCGGCCTCATGACCAGGGCGCTGGGCAGCCGCCATCACAGGATCGAGCTGGACACCGGGGAACTGGCCGATGCGCTGTATGACGCGGTGGATGCCAGAGACCTGCCCGGCATGGCCGATGTGGATAGCTCCCTGCTGCTGTTTTGCAAGAAGGTGTGCCAGGACATCACCGTTGCCCTCTCGGGAGAGTGCGCGGACGAGATTTTCGGGGGCTACCCCTGGTACCGGGACCCCGGGCTCCGTGCCCGGGAAGGTTTCCCCTGGGCCCAGTCCACAGTCTTCCGGATATCGCTGCTGGCACAAGCCGCGCTGGGCGAAGGGGACCCCTTCCGCTTCGTGGAGGAGCGATACCGCCGGTCGATGGCAGACACCCACATCCTGCCGGAAACCGACGGGGAGGAAAGGCGCATGCGGGAGATGACACAGCTGAACTTTGATTGGTTTATGCAGACCCTGCTGGATCGCAAGGATCGGATGGGCATGTACTCCGGCCTGGAGGTGCGGGTGCCCTTTTGCGATCACCGCCTGGCGGAGTACATGTATGCGGTGCCCTGGACCATGAAGGAACTGGGAGGCTATGAAAAGGGCCTGCTGAGGCAGGCCATGGCGGATATTCTTCCGGAAAAGGTGCGCCTGCGCAAAAAAAGCCCCTATCCCAAGACCCATAACCCGGCCTATGCCGCGCTGGTCAAGGAGAGGCTGCGGGATCTGATCAGCACCCCAAACGCTTCCCTGTGGACAATCGTCCGGCGCAAGAAAGCAAAAGAGCTTCTGGAGCAGGAACCGGAGCAGAACTGGTATGGGCAGCTGATGACCGGGCCGCAGACGATTGCGTATTTGCTGCAGGTGGAGTACTGGCTGAGGAAGTATCGGGTGAGGATCGCTTAGGTGCGGGGAGCTCTGGCCCCCTGTCACCCGCGATTTACGATATCATACATCATGATGGCGGCAGCCACTGCCGCGTTGAGGGATTCCGCGCCGCCCCGCATGGGCAGGGCATAGCGGTGGGTGGCGGCGGAGGAAAGGGCTTTGGACAGCCCGGCTCCTTCATTGCCAATCAGCAGGCAAACCTTGGGAGGAAGGGGCCCGCGTTCATAGAAGGGCAAGCCGTCCAGCACGGCGGCAATCACCCTAAAGCCTGCTGATTTCAGTAGCTGAGCCGCCGCTGCCCCGCTGCTTACGCGGGCCAGGGGGAGGCGGAAGACGCTGCCCATGGTGGCCCGCAAAGCCTTGGGCGAAAAGGGGTCCGCGCTTTCTCCGGCAAGGATGCAGCCTGTAAAGCCTGCCGCATCGGCAGTGCGCAGGATGGTACCCACATTGCCGGGATCCTGTACATTTTCCAGGAAGACCATGTGCTCGCCCAGAGCAGGCAGGCCTTCAGTGCTTTCCAGGTTGGCCAGGGCAGGCAGGGCGACCACCGCCGCAATGCCCTGGGGAGCCTTCACCTGGGACAGGGCGGACAGCACATGCTCCGGCACGGCGTACAGGGCGGCGGAGGGGGGCAGGGAAGCATCAGGTGCTCCCGCAAGAAGACGCTCCAAAAGGCTTTCCTTGCCCTGGGCAACAAACACGGCCTGTATGGCCTGGGGGCGCATGGCCAGGGCTTCTGTCACCAGATGCTCTCCTTCGCAGAGGAAGGCCTGCTGCTCCGCCCGGCCCCTGGCGCTGGCCAGCGCTTTGGCTGCCAGCACCCGGGGGTTCTTCGCGCTGGTGATAACCTGCAAAGGCTTCATGGGCCTTACATCCTCTCCGGCGCGTCCATGCCAATCAGGTAAAGGGCGGTTTTCAGGGTGCGCTTCACGGCCAGGGTCAGTTCCAGCCGGGCCTGGCGGACACCCGGTTCGGCGTCCAGGATCCGATTTTCATAGTAAAACTTGTTGTAGCTCTTGGCAATCTCCGTCAGCGCCCGGGTGATGATGCTGGGCTCATAGCGCAGGGCAGCCTCTCGGACAGCCTCCGGGAAGCGGGACAGGAGCCGGAGCACCTCCTGGGCATAATCATCGCCAAGGCCCGCATAGTCCGCCTGTCCATCGCCCCAGCTCAGGTCCGAAACCTCCTCCAGGGCGGCAGCCTCCCGCTGGGCGGCTTTGCGCAGCACGGAACAGCAGCGGGCGTGGGTATACTGGACATAGGGGCCGGTTTCCCCGTCAAAGTTCAGAGCCCTCTCCCACCAGAAGTCGATGTCCTTGATGCGGTTGTTCTGCAAATCCGCATACACCACCGCGCCGATGCCCACCTGAGCGGCTACCTCCTGGGGGTTCTCCAGATCGGGGCTCTTTTCTCGTATGATTTCCAGGGCCTTTTCCTTGGCCCGGTTGAGCAAATCCTCCAGGTAAACCACATGCCCCTTGCGGGTGGCCAGCGTCTGGCCCTCATAGGAGATCATGCCAAAGGAGACATGGATCAGGTCCCTGGCCCAGGCATAGCCCATCTTTTCCACAACCTTGAACCATTGGCGGAAATGCAGGTCCTGCTGGTAGGCCACCACATAGAGGCATTTGTCAAAGTCATAGGTGTCCTTGCGGTACAGGGCGGCGGCGATGTCGCGGGTGGCATAGAGGGTGGCCCCATCCTTTTTCAGAATCAGGCAGGGGGGCATGCCGCTGTCTTCCAAATCCACGATGGAAGCTCCGTCGCTGATGGTGAGCAGGTTTTTTTCCTTCAGCTCATCGATGACCCGGCCCATCTTGTCGTTGTAGAAGGCTTCGCCGTTGTAGCTGTTAAAGGTGACCCCCAGCATGTCATAGACCCGCTGGGTATCCCGCAGCGTCAGTTCCTTGAACCAGTTGAAAATGTGAAGGGCTTCCGGATCCCCATCCTCAATCTTTTTAAACCAGGCCCGGCCCTCATCCTCCAGGGCAGGCTCCCGCTCCGCCTCCTCGTGGAAGCGGACGTACAGACGGGTGAGCGCTTCCACCCCGTCCCGTTCCACCTCATCCTGATCTCCCCAATGCTTGTAGGCGGAGATGAGCTTGCCAAACTGGGTGCCCCAATCGCCCAGGTGGTTGATGGACACGGTGGTATATCCCAGGAAGTCAAAGATGCGCCGCAGGCTGTGGCCGATCATGGTGGTGCTCAGATGGCCGATGTGGAAGCGCTTGGCGATATTGATGCTGGAAAAATCGATGCAGATGGTTTTCCCCCGGCCTTCCGTTCCGCTGCCGTAGGCTTCCCCGGCGGCCAGAACACTGCCAAGGATCTCCTGGGCAAAGTTCTCCCGGTTGAAGAAGAAGTTCAGATAGCCGCCCATGGCCTTTGCCTGGCAAAGATGGGGAGCGTCGATAGCCTGGGCCAGGGCTATAGCGATCTGGGGCGGGCCCATGCGCAGCACCTTGCTCAGTTTGAAGCAGGGAAAGGCATAGTCCCCCATTTCCTTTTCAGGGGGAACTTCCAGATACTCTGCCACGGTGTTTTGATCCGGCATTTGCTCGCTGTTGGGATAACAGCTTGCCAGGGCCTGGCAAACCAGCTGTGCAATGCTTTGTTTGGAATCCATCAAAAGCCCCCCTCTGGAATGAGAATTTCCGGGGCGGAGGAGTCTCCCTCAGCGCCGGTAAGCGAGTGCCTCCTCCACGTGCCGTGGCGATAAACCCCTATGGTGATCAGACAACCCAGAAGCCAGGCCACCAGCAGGGAGCCGTAGAGGCAGATCGGGTCTCCGTTGGGATGCTGGGGACTGCGGGTCAGGTACGCCCACAGGTAGGCAACCGGCATGCGGATTCCCACCGTGGTGATCAGGCTGATCCACATGGGCCGCAGGGTTTCGCCCGCTCCCCGCATTACGCCCATCAGCACCTGGGTGCAGCAGAAGGCGATATATCCCACTGCCAGCATCCGCATCATGCTGAGGCCAAGTTCCACAATTTCAGTGGTTTGGGTGAACACGCGCAGCAGAGCCCCCCCAAAGAACAGAATGCACAGGGTGAGTACAGTGGCGGTGGAGAGGCCGATCAGCAGCGTGGCGCGCACGCCCTGCCGTACCCGGTCCATGCGGCGTGCACCCACGTTTTGTCCGGTGAAGGTGGTGGCGGCGATGGTAAAGGTGAAGTTGGGCAGCATGGTAAACCCATCCACCCGCATTACTGCCGTAGCGGCGGTAACCACGTTGGGTCCCAGTGTGTTGGTAAGGGATTGCACCAGCACGCTGCTGATGGAAAAGATCATCTGGGCAACGCCCGAGGGCAGCCCCAGGCTGATGATCCGCTTTGCGCTGGGCTTGTCCAGGTGCAGGGTGCTTTTGTTTACATCCAGGATATGGGTCATGCTGCGGAGCTTGCGATAGCACAGGATCGCAGAGACACCCTGGGAAATAATGGTGGCCAACGCCACCCCGTCGGTTTTCATCCCAAGGGCAGTAACGGAGATAATGTCCAGCCCGATATTGAGGCCGGCGGCAAGCAGCAGGTACAGCAGGGGGGAGACGCTGTCCCCCAGGCCCCGCAGGATACCGCCCAGAATGTTGTAAAAGGCACAGGCGGTGAAGCCCAAAAAGATGATGACCAGATAGTCCACCGCCATGTCCAGCATTTCGGCTGGGGTACCCAGCAATACCAGCAGGGGCTTTGTGATGCTCATTCCCACAACGGTAATGATGAGCCCGCTCCAAAAGGTCAGGCTGAGGGTGGAGCCAACAGCACGGCTGAGCTCCAGCCGGTTTTTGGCACCGAAATACTGGGAGACCACAATGCTGGCGCCGGTGGAGATGCCCATAAAGAGCACCAGCATCAGGTTAAGGATGGGTCCGGTGAGACCCACGGCCCCCAGTGCCGCGTCGCTGATATACTGGCCCACCACAATGGCGTCCACGGCGTTGTAAAGCTGCTGGGCAAAGTTGCCGATGAGCAGGGGGATGGCAAACAAAAGAATGCCCTTGGCAGGGCTGCCCTGGGTCAGATCCCGGGGCATAAAAAGCTGTTTGAGGCGTTGCATGAAGATCCTTTCAATCGATTACGTATATCAGGGGTGCAAAAAGGTGCCCATGGGGTCTCCGGCCAGCACCTTGAGGATATTCTCCGGCGGTTCCAGTCCAAAGACCCGCACCAGCGGCACGGCGTTGTCCCGGAGCATGATGAAGGCGGAGGCGTCCATCACCTTCAAATCCTCCTCCGCCGCCTGGACATAGGTGAGATCGGGAAGGAGGCGGGCACCTGGATCCAGCGCAGGGTCGGCGGTGTAGACCCCGTCTACATTTTTAGCCATGAGGATCGCGTCGCATTCCAGCTCAATGGCCCGCAGCACAACGGCGCTGTCCGTGGAAAAACAGGGATTGCCCAGGCCGCAGGCCAGCAGCAGAATCCGCCCCTCCTCCAGGTGCCTGAGGGCGGCAACAGTGTTGTAGCTTTCAGCAAAGCGGGGGATGTCCACGCCGCTCATCACCAGGGCCTTTGCGCCCTGGTGGGCCAGGGTATCGCGCATGTACAGGCTGTTCTGCAAGGTGCCCAGCATGCCCATCTGGTCGGCGGCTACGGTGCCCATCCGCAGGGAATCCCCCCGGCGGCCGCGCCAGATGTTGCCTCCGCCGATGACCACGGCCGTTTGGATGCCCATTTGCTGGACCTGGGCCAGGATGCGGGCCACCTGCTCAAACTTCTCGTGGGAAAACAGCTTGCCATCCACACCCAGGGCTTCTCCGCTGAGCTTTAGAATCACGCGGCGATATGCGTTTGACATGACTTCCTCCTTGCTGAAAAAGGGCACGCAAGCGGTGCTTGCGTGCCGAGTACTCATGAAGAGCTTACTTCCTGGCAGTCTGGGCCGCGATCTCTTCTGCAAAGTTGTCCTGGCGCTTCTCGATGCCCTCGCCCCGCTCATAACGGGCAAAGCGCTTCACGTCGATCTTTGCGCCGATTTCCTTGGCAACCTCGGCGGTCAGCTGGCTGATGGTCTTGTCCGGATCTTTCACGAAGGACTGCTCCAGCAGGCACACTTCCTTGTAATACTTGTCGATGCGGCCTTCCACCATCCGGTCCACGATCTTCTCGGGCTTTCCTTCGTTGAGGGCTTGTGCCCGCAGGATCTCCCGCTCCTTGTCCAGCTCGGCGGTGGGAACCTCTTCCTTGCGAACCACGGTGGGCTTGGCCGCCGCGATCTGAAGGGCCAGGTCGTGGTAGTAGGTTTTGAAGGTCTCAACACCACGGGTGGCGGCGTTGTCGTTGCTGACCTCAATCAGCACGCCAATCTTGCCGCCCAGGTGGATGTAGCTCTCTACAGCGCCGCTCTGGGTCTCATAGCGGACGAAACGGCGGATGCTGATCTTCTCGCCGATGGCTACGGTGGCATCACTGACCAGATCCTGGATCGTCTTGGACTCGTCGTTTACAAATTGCTGCGCCATCAGCGCGTCCACATCCGCGGGAGCGGCCTTGGCAATGTGGCCGGCCACATCCTTGCAGAAAGCGACGAAGTTGTCTGTCTTGGCCACGAAGTCGGTTTCGCAGTTTACCTCAACGATGACGCCCACAGTGGCGTCCTCATTGACATAGCTGGCTACCAGACCCTCGGCGGCAATGCGGCCGGCCTTCTTGGCGGCAGCGGCCAGGCCTTTCTCGCGCAGCCACTCCACAGCCTTCTCCATGTTGCCCTCGGCTTCCACCAGGGCCTTTTTGCAGTCCATCATACCGGCCTGGGTCATTTCCCGCAGCTCTTTGACCATTTGGGAAGTAATATCTGCCATCATTGATCTCTCCTTTTATCGCGGGGCGCTTGTCCCCGTCCGCGTCCGGTTCCGGGGAGGGCATGCCTCCCCAGACACCCTGATGTTTTTACTCAGCGTTGTCGGCTTCCGCTTTTTCAGCGGCCTGATCAACGGCTTCCGGGGCTTCCTGTTCGCCCTGACGGCCTTCCAGCACGGCGTCGGCCAGCTTGCCCGCAATCAGCTTCACGGCGCGGATGGCATCGTCGTTGCCGGGGATCACGTAGTCGATCTCATCGGGGTCGCAGTTGGTGTCTACAATGCCCACGATCGGGATGCCCAGGGCGCGGGCTTCGGCCACAGCGATGTGCTCCTTGCGGGGGTCTACCACAAACAGCGCGCCGGGGAGCTTCTTCATCTCCCGGATGCCGCCCAGGTTGGCTTCCAGCTTTTCCCGTTCATGCTGCAGCTTGATGACTTCCTTCTTGGGCAGCAGCTCAAACTGGCCGGTCTGCTCCATCTTGTCGATCTGGTTGAGACGGTCCACCCGGGTGCGGATGGTGCGGAAGTTGGTCAGCATGCCGCCCAGCCAGCGGTTGTTGACAAAAAACATATTGCAGCGGGCCGCTTCGGAAGCAATGGACTCCTGCGCCTGCTTCTTGGTGCCCACAAAGAGAATGGTCTTGCCTTCCATCGCGATATCGCGCACAAAGCTGTAAGCCTCGTCCACCTTGCGTACGGTCTTTTGCAGGTCGATGATGTAGATGCCGTTGCGTTCGGTGAAGATGTACTGAGCCATTTTGGGGTTCCAGCGGCGGGTCTGGTGGCCGAAGTGCACGCCCGCTTCCAGGAGCTGTTTCATGGAAATAACTGCCATTTTGGGTTTCCTCCTTGTTTTTCCCACCCTTTGCGTCGTCTCAGGTCGGACACCACAACCCATAGGGTCCTGGAACAATCGCCCAATCGACAAAGGTGCGTAATCTGTGGAAGTATAGCACAAGCGGAGCGTTTGCGCAAGGGGGGGAGAAAAAGATCAGGCAGGGTAAATGTTTTATATACTGCGATGCGCAGAGGCAGAGATTTCCGTTTCACCAGCCATGGTGTCGGGGGTGCCGGAATCACCCGTCCCCGCTTTGTCACCCGCCCAGATTTTCCAGGATGTATACACTGCTGTCTTCATAATAGATGGGGTATAGTTCCAGTAAGGAATGGTCAAAGCCCAGCTTGCTGATCATCAGCAGAGCGCTTTCCTCATCCTCTTCATACGCCTCCAGGCCGCCGTTGATGCATTTCGCATCGCCATACAGCTGCGCACAGAGAAACTCAGCCGGTCTCCAATTCACTTCCTCTGGGGAATATTGCACATACATGTGGACGCCGCTGTCCACATCCCGGTCCAGGGCTTCCTCCACGGCCCGACGGAATACGTTCACATAATTGTCCTGGGTAATGGTCCTGATATTCCCATAGAGCTGATACCCCGTGGCGGCAAGGACCACCACCAGCACCGCGTTAAGGAGAGCGCTGCGCTTTGGCAGTTTCCAAAGTTTGGCAAGAACCATGCCTCCCGCCAGGGCCAGGGCGGGCACTGTGGGGAAGATATACCAACTGATCTTGCTGACAGGGATGGAGAACAAAACGACGGGCAGCAGCACCCACAGGGCAATCCCCAGCTGGGTTGTATTCAGGGGCTTTTTTCCAAAGAGATTTCCGCCAAGGCCCAGCAGGCAGAGGCCGCCGCAGAGCAGGAGCATCGGTTTGCTCAGCACAAAGCGAAGATAATACAGCACATCTGCTCCGTGGTCCTCAAGATCCATGGAAGAACGGGCGTATACGTCCACGGTGACCGACTTGATAAAGAACGTCAAACCATCCCGTGTCATGCGGGCGATGCCCCAGGGCAGAATGGGCAGCAATCCCCAGAAAATCAGCAGCAAATAGTTTTTCAGCTTCAGCTCCTTCAGCTTTCCGGTGGCGATGACGTAAACCAGGCAGGTAATGGGGATCAAGGCCGCGTGCCAGCTCTTGGTCATGTAGGCCAGGCCGAAGCAGACCGCACTGCCATAAAGCTTGCGCACATCCTTCTGGCTGTCCAGCATACAAAGCATGGCCACTGTGTAGAGCAGCACAAACAGCGTGTTGGGGTCGCCGAAGCGGGTGAAATATTTCTCAAAGATTATCGAGTTGGCAAGCAGCAGGGTCACGGATGCCAGGCTGGCAAAGGAGCCAAAGCGGCGCTTGGTCCATAGCGCCACCACAAGCAGGAGGATCATCATGGAGATTACGCTGTACATGCGAAGGCCCAGGGCATTCAGCCCAAAGATCCGGTAGCCCAGCGCAATCATCCAGGCAGCCAGCGGCGGCTTCAGGTTCCAGTAATCCACCTCGCCATTGTAGGTATGGACGATGTAATCACCGCTTTGCATCATTTCATAGGCATTGCTGCCATGGCGGGCTTCATCCCAGTCTGTTATGGGACGATCCTTTAACCCCTTGAGGAGCATGTAAGAGGCGTATCCCATCAGCAGCGCCAGGATCAAAACGTATATAACCGTACTGCGAAGGGCTTTTCCGGAAGCAATCGCCTTTGCCACGAATTTTGTACCTCCTGACGGCTCAGTTTTCCAGCACAATGAGATAGGTGGATTCATAATAAAGGGGATAGTATTCCAGCATTGTATAATCAAAGCAGGCCTTGTCCACGACCAGCAGCGCGTCCTCTTCCTCCTGTTCGAAGGCTTCAACGCCCCCATTTTTGCAGATCACATCTCCGGCCATTTCTGCGCAGAGCACATGGGCCTGGGACCAGGTGGAGCGGCTGTCGTTATACTGAATATAGACGGTGACGCCGCTGTCGATGTCCCGGTCCAGCATATCCACCAGAGCCTCCTGATAGGAGCCCCAATCGCTTTCGCTGCGGATCATCTGCACATTGCTCACCATTTGCTGCACAAGCAGGCCTGCCGCACACACCAGGGTCAGGGTCAGCAAAAGGCCGCGCCGGGCACCCTGCCATAAAAAGCTTACGGTCCACCCGGCTGCCACAGCCATTCCCGTCATGGAGGTAAAGATATAGTGGTGCAGTTTGAAGCTTGAAAAAGAAAACACGATCACTGGGACAGCCATCCACAGCATCAGGCCGGTTTGCTCAGGTGTGGGCCTGTTCACTTTGGACAGTTTCATCCCCAACCCGACTGCAAACAGCAGTCCTGCCACAACCACCGTGGGGTTGGTGGCCAGACGGTAAAAATAGTAATACCAAAGGCCTTCCTTGCCCTCGATCTCATCGGTCATACGGGCCAGAACGTCGGTTTGGATCATGCTGGTGAAGAAGCGGGCTCCATCAAACTGATACCGGGCGATGGCCCAGGGGATAATGGGCAGCAGCGCCAGGACGGGGATCAGCAGATAGTCCTTCCATGTAAGCTTGCGGATTTCCCCTGTGAGGAGGAGATACAAAAAGCAGGCCAGGGGAATGAACAGCGCGTGAAAGCTCTTGGCCATGAAGGCGATTCCGAAGCAAAGGGCCGTACCGTAAAGATACCGGATGTTTCGGCGGCTGTCCAGCATAAAGAGGAAACCCATGGTGGCAAAGAGGTAAAAAAGCGCATCGGCATCGGAGGTGCGGCCGGAATGGGTTTTGTAAAAAACAAAGTTTGCCAGCAGGAAGCACAGGGAGATGAGGCTGGCCAGGGAGCCATGGCGCTTTTTGGTCCATAGCGCGACCACCGCCAGCATCACCAGGGTAGCGAATGCGCTTTGAAAGCGGAAGCCAAGGTTATTGTATCCGAAGATTTTAAAACCCAGCATGATGGCCCACTGGGAAAGGGGTGGCTTCAGGTTCCAGTAGTCCACCTCTCCCATGTAGGTGGGAACCAGCCAATCATCCCTTTGGAGCATTTCATAAGCGTTGACTCCGTGGCGGGCCTCGTCGTAGGCGATGATCCCCCGCTGGGGCAACTGAAAAAACAGAAGAAAGGCCCCAAAGCTCAGCAGGAGCACAAGCAGCAGGGGATAGATGAATTTTTTGGTTTTCAACATGGTGGTTGAGAGGGTTTTCATTTCAGCGCATCCTTTGTATCCATGGATACCCATGTTTATTCGAGGGGTCTAGAAACCTCCCCCGGCCAGCAGACCGCTGGCAAAAGCGAACATGAGGTTGAATCCGCCGCAGTCCCCATCCACGTCCAGGATCTCACCCGCCGCATACAGGCCTTTTTGCAGACGGCTTTCCAGCGTGGCGGGATTAAAATCGGCGGTAGCGATTCCCCCGGCGGTGACCTGAGCGCTGTCAAAGCCCCGCAGGCCTTCCACAGCCAGAGGAAAATCCGTCAAAGTGGCGGCGATGGTTTCCAGTGCCTTGGGAGGCAGGGAGCCAATCCGGCGGGACTGCTCCGGATACCCTGCCGCTGCCAGCACAGCTCGCCCCACCTGAGGCATCAGCATGCCGGTGAACAGCTCGGATAAAGGAAGTTCCTGCCGGCTGTCCGCGATGGTTTGCAGATAGTCTCTCAACTCGCCGGCTTCCGTGGCCTCCCGGTTCAGCTCGTCCCTCAGGTCCATGTGCAGGACGCAGCCATCATGGACCCAACGGGCCAATTGCATGGCCGCGATGCCGCTGACCCCATCCTGGGCAAACAGGGCTTCGCCCTGGGTTTCATGGAGCAGATGTCCCAGGCGGTCCCGGAGGGTGAGCCTTGCCCGCACCCGCTGCCCTGCCAGGCCCTGGATGGGCTTCCTGTCTGTGAGCAGGGCGCACAGGGCAGGGCGGATGGGAGTCAGAGAATGCCCAAAGGCGGTCAGCAATTCATAGGCGCTGCCGTCGGTGCCGTGGGCCGGGGCGGCCGCGCCGCCGGCAGCCACCACCACCTGGTCCGCCTTGTACATTCTTGGAATCTTCTCCGGTGGGAGGGCTTTCTTCCCCTTGGCCTGTTCCCCCCGGGGCACACTCTCCTCAGCTTCCAGCACAAAGCCGCCCCCCTGGGCTGTCAAACGAATGACCTGTGTCCGGGTACAGATTTGCACTCCCAGTTGACGTGCCTTCAGACGCAAGGCATCCACAGCGACTGCTCCCTGCAGTGCGGCGGGATAGATGCGCCCCTCGGCTTCTTCCCGCAGGGGAACACCCAACTCTTCAAAGAATTGAACCAGCTTTCCATAGGGAATCCGTGCAAGCACCTGAGCGGCAAAGCCCGCATCCCCATAATAAAGGGGATCACCGGAGTTGAGCAGGTTGCCCCGCCCATTCCCCGTAACCCCCAGCTTCTTTAAACTCTTTTCATTCCGCTCCAGCACGGTGATGCTCTGCCCCTGCCGGGCGGCTGCAATGGCAGCAGCCATCCCCGCCGCACCCGCGCCGACGATCAGCACTCTGCCCATGTTGTCCCTCCGCCCCTTTGCCTGGAAGCAGGTTTATTTCATGGCCGCGTCTACTGCGTCCGTAATCGCTTCGTAAAAGGTGGGATGAGCCCGCATGGGCCGCAGCAGTTCCTTCAGGGTGAGGCCTTGCTGGATTGCCAGGGTCAGCTCACCCAGCAGGTCTGTGGCTCTGCCGCAGAAAAGCTGGGCCCCCAGCAAACGCCCGGTTTGCTTCTCAGCCACCAGCTTGATGAAACCCCGACCCAGTCCCTCAATCAGGCTGCGGCAGTTCTGGGTGGTGAGGGCCTTGCCCACGGTGACTTCCAGACCCTGCTCCCTGGCCTCCTCCTGCGTCAAGCCTACGGAGGCGATCTCCGGTGTGGTGTACACACACAGGGGCACAGGCTGGGTCGCGATGGGCGCTTCCAGACCCAACATATGGCTGACCGCTGCCACGCCCTGGGCATGGGCGGCATGGGCAAGCGAATCCAGCCCGTTGACGTCCCCAATGGCGTATACTCCCGGCATGCCGGTCTGATAATGCGAATCCACCTTCAAGGCTCCCCTGAACCGCTCCAGGTCCAGGCTGGACGGAAACAGATCCTGGGTCATGGCCTTGCGTCCGGTTGCCAGCAGTACCCTGTCGCAGGAGATGCTTTGCGTGCCATTCTTTTCCACTGTCACCACAAAGCCGTCTCCGTCTTTGGCGATCCCCTGAAGCCTTGCATCGGTAAGCAGCGTGGCGCCCATGCCTTTCAGAAGGGTTTCCGCGGCCCGGCCCAGCTCTCTGTCCATCATGGGCAGGCAGCTTTTCTCAGCCTCCACCACAGTGACGCTGACTCCCAGTCGGGCATAGAGGGTGGCCATCTCCATCCCGATCACGCCGCCCCCAACAATCACCAGGGAGGAAAAGGGCCCGGTTCCGGCTTCATCCAGCAGATTGTCGCTGGTCCAGACCGCAGGGTCATCGCATCCTGGCAGGGGCAGCCGGACGGGGTAGCTTCCGGTAGCCAGCAGCACCCTGTTTGCAGCAAGGCTTTCCGCTTCTCCCGATACCCGCACCAAAAAGGGTGCGGCATTGTTCATAAGGCTGCCTGTGCCGTAAAACACGCTGACTTTGTTTGTCTTCATCAGCTGCTCAATGCCCGAGGTCAGCTGTTCCACCACTTTGTTCTTCCGCTCCCACATCGCCCGGCGGTCGAAGGTTCGCAGAGCCTCCGGTGCAAATGCAAGGGCGGCATGGGCCGCCTGGGCATCATGAAGATAAGCCTTGGTGGGCACGCAGCCCCGCTGGAGGCAGGTGCCGCCCAGGCGGTCTTTTTCCACCAGGGCCACCTTCATGCCGTGCCTGGCTGCATACACAGCGGCGGCATAACCGCCGGGACCGCCGCCGATGACAATCAGATCATAGTCCATACGCTACCTCTTTTCCTTGGGCCCAGAACTCAGCTTTCGTGCCCCCGGTCGATGGCTTTCATCTTGCCGCAGATGAGCGAACACACGTCCCCCGCCATTTGCAGCAGGGTGGGATCCGTGAGCATTTCCAGCTTTTGTGCAAACCGGCTGCCGATGGAGGAGATCAGGTAGGGGGAGCCGGGAAGGGCCTGCTCGAGCCGGCCGAACAGGCTGGCCTCCATGGCGTCGGTAAAGATCTTGGCGGCGCGGATGATGCCCCCCTCCACCTGAAGCTTTACCGTAATGCTGCCCCAGGGGAACCGCTCACTGACCGTAAACCCATAGGGCAGGGCGGCGGGATAGATCCAGTTTTCGTCCTCAAACTGCTCGGCGATCTTCTGGAGGGTGGGATGATCCAGCATGCACTCATCCAGCAGGATGGGATCCCGTCTGTAGACCTTGGCAAAGGCCAGGAACAGGGCTTCCTGCATACGGCTGATGGTTACGTCCGGGCAAAGGGAGGCAAGGTTCACCACCCGGGAGCGGACACTGGTCACGCTGTGCTGCGCAAGCTTTTTTTCATCCACGCTGAGATAGCGTTCC
The DNA here is from genome assembly GCA_012729115.1 of Clostridiales bacterium. Classification (GTDB taxonomy): domain Bacteria; phylum Bacillota; class Clostridia; order Christensenellales; family Aristaeellaceae; genus Limiplasma. The sequence goes on from JAAYDR010000083.1 coordinate 49,587, forward strand.
AGCATGGAGAAGTTGGAATCCACCAGAATGGTTCCGTGATGGTAAGCGCTGCTGCCCGCTTTGTAAAAAGCGTTGCCGCTGAACTTGCGTCCGGACACCTGCAAGTCGTTTCGGCCGCTGGGTTCAGCCTGGATGCCAAAGGAGGCCGTGGCGGCGGCCACCACGGAAAGCTGCTTGGGGATGTCAAACTCTCCTTTGGGCAGGATGAAGGTGAAGTTTTGGTTGCCCATGTCATGGTACACAGCGCCGCCGCCGGACAAGCGGCGGGCGATGGAGCCGCCGGAAGCTAAAAACTCCTCCACCCGGCATTCATACCACGGGTTTTGGTTGCGGCCAATCACGATGGTGTGTTGGTTCTGCCACAGGTACAGGATGGCTGTGTCTTCAGGGAGGGTATCCATGAGATGCTTTTCCACAGCCAGATTATGAAAGGGATTCGTGCCACGGGCGATGAGGCAGGCGGTACGTTTGATCATACGTCACATCATTTGTCGTGGGGGGAGTAACGCAACACTGGGTTGCGGGCTGCGGTCACTTCATCGGGCCTGCCGATGACGGCGTGGTGAGGGGTATGGTGCATACTTTCCGGATCCCGCTGCAACTCCTCAAGAATCGTTTGCATAACCTGGGCCGCATGATCCAGGGACTCCTTGCTTTCGGTTTCCGTGGGCTCAAACATCAGCGCTTCATGGACGATCAGAGGGAAGTACATGGTGGGGGGATGGATGCCGTGGTCGATGAGGGCCTTGGCCACATCCAGGGCGCTGACTCCGTACCGGTCCTTGATGTCCTGGAGGGACAGCACAAACTCGTGCATACAGGTGCGGTTCTTGGCGGGGGTGTATCCGATGTCGGTGAGGCGGCGCATTAAATAGTTGGCGTTTAGAACCGCAAATTCCCCCACGCAGCGCAGGTTGTCGCAGCCCAGGGTTTTGAGGTAGCAAAGTGCCCGAACCATGACGGAGAAATTGCCGTGGAAGGCTTTCATCTGCAGCTTGCCCGGCCGACCCGCGCTGCTGACACCGGGCAGATAGGGGATCAGGGCCGCCTTCACGCCCACCGGGCCGCTGCCGGGACCGCCGCCTCCATGGGGGGTGGAAAAGGTCTTGTGCAGGTTCAGGTGGGTCACGTCAAAACCCATGTCTCCGGGGCGTGCCACGCCCAGAATCGCGTTCAGGTTCGCCCCGTCGTAGTACAGCAGGCCTCCGGCCCCGTGAACCAGATCCGCAATCTGGTAGATGTTCTTCTCAAAGAGCCCCAGGGTGTTGGGGTTGGTGAGCATGATCCCCGCGATCTCTTCAGAGAGCAGGGTTTTCAGCGTCTCGATGTCTACGCAGCCATCTTCCCGGCTGGGCACATTGACAACGGTGTAGCCCGCCATGGCCGCACTGGCCGGGTTGGTGCCATGGGCGCTGTCCGGCACCAGAATTTTGGTTCGCTTCGTATCTCCCCGGCCTTCATGGTAGGCTTTGATGCACAGCATCCCCAGCAGTTCTCCATGGGCGCCGGCGGCAGGCTGAAGGCTGAAGGCATCCATCCCGGTGACTTCACACAGGGCATGGGCCAGCTCCTCCATCACGGCCCGGCAGCCTTCCGTGGCATGCTCCGGCGCCAGGGGATGGGTGTCCGTAAAGCCCGGCAGCGCGGCCACCTGTTCGTTGATGGCAGGGTTGTACTTCATGGTACAGCTGCCCAGAGGATAAAAGCCGTTGTTTACGCCGTGGGCCCGCTGGGCCAGGGCGGTATAGTGGCGGGCTACCCCGCACTCATCCAGCTCAGGCAGCGCAGGGGGGGTCTTTCGGGTAAAGGCCTGGGGCAGAGCGTAAAGGGGCACGTCCGGAGGGGGGATTACCTCGCTGAAGCGCCCGGGGACGCTTCTTTCATAGTTGAGCAAAGCCGTTTCCATCATGCTTCGCACACCTCCTTCACCCAGGCGGCCACCTGATCCAGGTCGGACCTTAAGGCCTTTTCGGTGACGCACCAGAGCATGGTGCCATCCTCCAGCGGCAGGCCGGAGAGCACGCCCTTTTCCTCCAATACATCCTGAATCTTCCGGGCATCAACAGGCAGGACGGTCACAAACTCGTGGAAGAACTCCCCCGGGTAGCGCAGCGCCACACCTTTGATTTCGCACAGCGCTTTTGCCAGGTAATGGGCCTTGGACAGGCAGTTTTCCGCTACGGCCCTGATGCCTCTTTCCCCCAGACAGGTCAGGTAGACCCCTGCAGTGAGGGCGCACAGAGCCTGGTTGGTGCAGATGTTGCTGGAGGACTTCTCCCGGCGAATGTGCTGTTCCCTGGCCTGCAGGGTCAACACGAATGCCCGGCGGCCGGCCGGGTCGGTGGTCTGGCCTACAATGCGGCCCGGAAGTTTGCGCATCAGGGCATTGGTGGTGGTCATAAAGCCCAGGCTGGGGCCCCCAAAAGCCATGGGCAGGCCAAAGGGCTGGGCGTCGCCGCAAACGATGTCGGCACCCACCTCTTTGCCTCCAGGCAGCAGGGCCAAAGTCATGGGGTTGACGCTGAGCACCCCTTTGACACCGGCTTCCTTTGCCCGGGCAAACAGGCCGCACACATCCTCCAGCAAGCCGTAGAAATTGGGCTGCTGCACGATGAGGCAGGCTGCGTCCTCGGTGAGCATCCCTTCCAGGGCTGCCCTGTCGGTGAGACCGTCCTGGGCTGGAATCACCCGCACCTCGTCCCCGGTGCCATAGCAGTAGGTCCTCAGGGTGGCGATGGTGTCCGGATGGACGGTGGCGCTGACAAGGGCCACCCGGCGCTTGCGCTCCCGGCACATCACGGCAGCCTCGGTAGCGGCGGAGGCTCCATCGTAGACGGAGGCGTTGCTGACGTCCATCTGGGTGAGCTCGCACATCAGGCTTTGAAACTCAAAGATGGACTGCAAAATTCCCTGGGACATCTCCGCCTGGTAGGGAGTGTATGCGGTCACAAACTCCTCCTTGGCGGCCACGCGGGTCACCACGGAGGGGATGAAATGATCATAGCAGCCCGCGCCCCGCAGGGTCAGGCGATAGCTTTTGTTCCCGGCAGCCAGCGCCTTCATGGCCGCTAGGGCTTCCATTTGGCTCAAACCGGGGGCCAGATTGACGGGATGGTCCAGCAAAACGCTGCCGGGTATGTCCGCAAACAGCTCCTGTGTGTCGGTGAGACCCAGCGCGTCCAGCATTGCCTCCCTCTGGGCATCCGTATGAGGCAGGTAATGGCCCATGGCGTTCCCTCCTTCTGTATGCGGCCTGGGGCCGCCCCAAAGCTTTTACAGGCCGGCCACAAAGGCCTCGTATTCCTCGGCGGTCAGCAGGCCGTCCTTGCCGGTCACGTCCTTGATGCGGCACAGCCATGCGTCATAGGGAGCCTGGTTGATCTTCTCCGGGGTGTCCAGCAGTTCCTCGTTAATGGCCTGGACAGTACCGCTTACGGGGCTGAACACGTCGCTGACGGCTTTCACGCTCTCCACATCCGCGATGGTTTCGCCTTTGACGGCCGGGTCCCCCTCCTGGGGCAGGTTTACAAAGACCAGGTCGCCCAGCTCACTCTGGGCATAATCGCTCAGGCCCACCGTGGCGGTGGTGTCGTCCTCAAAGAGAACCCATTCATGACTTTGGGAGTACAGGCGGTCCTTCTTGATTTCCATGGGATTTCCTCCTCGGCTTCTTTATTTTTTACGGCTGTAAAAGGGCAAAGGCACGACCTCGGCCTCCACCGCTTTTCCGCGGATGTCCACAAAAAGCTTGGTTCCCAGGGCCTGGCAGGATGTCTCCACCAGAGCCATGGCAACGGGTGCGTCCAGGGTGGGAATGAAGGTGCCGCTGGTGGTGATGCCCACCTGCTGCTGCTCCCGCAGCACCGGGTAATGCTCCCTGGCGATGCCCCGGCCGGTGATTGTAAGCCCGACGCGCGCCCGCTTGGGCTCTCCGGCGGCCAGGAGGGCGGCCTTGCCGATAAAGTCGGGTTTATCCAGCTTTACGAAATGCCCCAGCCCCGTTTCCAGAGGGGAGACGCTTTCATCCATCTCGTGTCCGTACAGGGGCATGGCGGCTTCCATGCGCAGGGTGTCCCGGCTGCCCAGGCCGCAAAGCTGGAGCCCGTATGCGGCTCCGGCCTTCAGCAGGGCGTCAAAGAGATCCCCGGCATCCTGCGCCTGGGCGTAGAGCTCAAAGCCATCCTCCCCGGTGTACCCTGTGCGGCTGACCAGGCAACGGACACCTGCCACATCTGCTTCGGGTACAAAGCTGTAATACCGCTGAGGAATGGATTGGGCGGGCAGCAGCGCTCCCAGCACGGCCTCTGCCTTGGGGCCCTGCAAGGCCAGCTGGCAATATTGGTCGGAAACGTCGGTGATGGTCACCTCTCCAAACCGGTGGGCGAGTATATGGGCGACATCCTTATGCCGGTTGGCGGCGTTCACCACCATCCAGTAGGATTCCTCCCCCAGGCGGTAGACCAGCACATCGTCCACCACGCCGCCCTGGGGGTTGAGCATCGGGCTGTAACGCACCCGGCCAATGGCCAGGCTCGCAAAGTCGTTGCACAGGAGGTTTTGCAGATTGGCAAGCGCATCCCTGCCCTCAAAGGCCACCTCGCCCATGTGGCTTACGTCAAACAGGCCGACGCCTTCCCGCACGGCCTTGTGCTCTGCGATGACCCCGGCGGGGTATTGCACGGGAAGGTAGTACCCTGCGAAGGGAACGATTTTTCCCCCATGCTGGATGTGCTTTTCATACAGCGGCGTTTTGAGAATAACCTGCTCCTCCACGAGACTGCCTCCTCTGCCCCGGGCCGGCCTGCCAAAGGGCATCTCTTTTTCAGTTGTCTCCGCTCCCTGCAAGGAACGGCCATTCCACGGCAAGAACTTCCAGAGTCAGTATAAGCCAGGGGATGGTGGATGTCAATTGGGGCTTCCCGCGATTCTTTTCCCGCGATTTTGCATACGCTATGGGTGGGCATGCCGGGAAGGCGCCCTTTTCATTCTGGTAAAATCTTCCCCTTTTTGGTATACTGGATTACGACACTCTTTGGAAAGAAGGCGGTTTTATGCGCTTTACCAAGATGGAGGGAACAGGAAACGACTATATCTACATCAATTGCTTTGAGGAACATGTGGAGGATCCTGCCGACCTGAGCGTGCGCATGAGCCTCTCCCATTTTGCCTGCGGCTCCGATGGATTGATTCTGATCCTGCCCAGTGATGTGGCGGATTTTCGCATGCGGATGTTCAACAGCGACGGCAGCGAAAGTGGCATGTGCGGCAACGGCATTCGCTGCGTTGCCAAGTATTGCTACGACCGGGGTCTGACGGACAAGACCGAGTTTACGGTGGAATCGGGGGGACAGATCAAGCATGTGACCTGTCATCTGAAGGACGGCAAGGTGGACAGCGTGCGGGTGGACATGGGCGAGCCGGTGCTGGAAGGCCGGGAGATTCCCAGCATGCTGGACGGCAATCCCGTCTTGGTTCATCCCCTGACAGTGGAGGGGGAGACCTTTCCCGTTACCCTGGTGAACATGGGCAATCCCCATGCGGTGATCGTTGTACCGGATGTGGCTGCCGTCCCGCTGAGGACCCTGGGCCCTCTGCTGGAGCACCACCCCGTCTTTCCCCAGCGTGCCAATATTGAGTTTGCGGAGATCAAGGACCGCAGCCACGTGACCGTGCGGGTGTGGGAGCGGGGCACGGGGGAAACAATGGCCTGCGGCACCGGAGCCAGCGCAACCCTGGTGGCCTGCGTACTGAACGGTCTGACAGACCGGGCGGCGGACATCCTTTTGCCCGGCGGCACCCTTCGGGTGGAATGGAATGAGCAGGACAACCACGTATACATGACCGGGCCCGCTTCCTTTGTGTATGACGGGCAATGGCTGAAGGCATAGGGGAGGAGTACCATGATCAAGGCCAATCCATATTTTGAACGGCTTCCCGGCAGCTATCTCTTTGCAGAGATCGCCAGGCGGGTGAAGGAGTATTCCGCCCCGCATTCCGATGCCGATCTGATCCGCCTGGGCATCGGCGACGTGACCCGGCCCCTGGCCCCCGCTGTGGTGGAAGCCATGGGAAAGGCTGTGGAAGAGATGGGCCGCCAGGAGACCTTCCACGGTTACGGCCCGGATTTCGGCTATGATTTTCTGGTGAATGCCATCCTGGAGAATGATTACAGGGCCAGGGGCGTGGAGTTGGCCTTTGATGAGGTGTTTATCTCCGACGGAGCCAAGAGCGACGTTGCCAACCTGCAGGAGCTTTTCAGCGCCGACGCAACCATTGCCGTCACCGATCCGGTATACCCGGTCTATGTGGACAGCAA
>JAAYDR010000084.1 GCA_012729115.1 Clostridiales bacterium
TACGAGCATCAGTACAAGGACATCCCCAGGGCCCTTCACTATACCCGTCAGGCCTTGCTGGCGCTCAGCGAGCCCAGCCTGTTCCCTGATGCCTCTATACAAGAGAAGCGAATTGCGCTACAATACCGATATGCGCGCCTGCTGAGAAAGCAGGGAAAGCAAATCCTCTAGGAGGTTCCGACATGGGAATTCTGACCGTCATAAAAGCCAGAAACGCCGCCGCCAAGCAAGCCAAAGGCGAGGTGGAGGAAGCCCTGAAACTTTACCGGGAGGCCATTGCGGAAGGCCTTGCCGATCCCCGCTATGTGTTGAGTTTTTCCGTATTGCTGCTTCGCCAGGGACAGTACCAGGAGGCCCGGGAACTGCTGGTAAAGGCCCAGAAATATCCCATGACGGAGGAACAGCGGACCACCCTGACCGTGAACTATGCCTGCGCGGTGTATAAACAGGGCGATTTGCAAAAGGCCATTGACGTGCTGGAGGGCCGGCACAGGAAACAGCCCAGCGGGCTTGTGTACGAGACCCTGGGATATCTGTATGTGGAGGCCGGGGATGCCGACAAAGCCATCGCCTACAATGAGGAAGCCCTGGAGTATGATGATGAGGACTCCATCACCCTGGACAACATGGCCCAGGCCCATTACCGTCTGACCCAGGACAAGGCAAAGGCCAGGGAATATTTTGAACGGGCGCTTGCCTTAAAACCCGGCCAGATCGACACCCTGTACTTCCTGGCCCAGTATGATATCCAGGAAGGCAAGAAGGACGAAGCCCGGGAAAAGCTGGAAAAAGCATTGGAGGGAAGGTTTTCACCGCTGAATTTCGCCTCCAGGGAGAAAGTGCAAAAAGCGCTGGACAGTCTGTAAGTAAAACAAGGCACCAAGTCTACGCATGGACCGCGTTAAACACCGGTATGTTTCCGTTTACATTTTCGGTTAAATATGCTACATTGTTGCCGATAGCGGCTCTCTCCATAACACATCATACGTTGTCGCTGTTCTCAATCATTCTATCTTCCGGAAAGCCTTTCACTAAAAGCGGCATGTACCAAAAGTGAACAGGAGATGTTGGGGTATGAAGAGGTTCTTGTCTGTTGTATTGGGAATCACACTCTCCCTGTGTTTTGTTGGCACCGTTACGGCGGAAACTGCCAACACTTTTGCTGTGGGTGCTATTGTAACCCTGGGCCGCTATGAGCAGGACAACAATCTGGAAAACGGCAAAGAGCCTGTGGAATGGATTGTGCTGGATATCAAAGGCAATCAAGCGCTGCTGATCAGCCGCCTGTGCCTTGACGCGCGGGCTTACCACACCCGGTTTGTACCCATGACCTGGAGCCGGTGCACCCTGCGTGCATGGCTGAACGACACCTTCCTGACGGAAACATTCACGCAAGAGGAACAAGCAAAAATACCCGCCGTAACCCTTGTGAATGCGGATAACCCCCATTACGGCACGCCTGGAGGCGCGGATACCACAGACCGGATTTTTCTGTTAAGCGAGACAGAGGCATACCAGTATTTCCCCGATGTGGCCGGCCGTCCCGGTCAGCCTACGGAGTACGCCATTGCCCAGGGAGCCTATTTCAATCCGTCCAGCGGCAACACCTGGTGGTGGCTTCGTTCGCCGGGGGTGCGCCCCATTGATGCCAGCGGCGTACGGTCGGATGGCCGAATCAGTGGATATGGAAGCCGGGATGTGTACCGGCCCAGCGGAGCGCTTCGGCCGGCGCTGTGGTACATGTTTGGAGAGTAGGGAGGATTATTGCATGCGCGTTTCCAGCCCCACACCCAAGCCTTTTGCCCGCCGTTTGCGCTTGCTGGTGCTGCTGCTCCTGCTGCTTGCACTCATTCTGCTGGCACCTTGCCCGTCGCTGATGCCCTCCGCGTTTGCGGAAGACAATATCCTGCAGGCCACTGCTCCGCTGCCCATCGACGACACCCCCGGCTGCATGCCTGATCCTGCGGGCTATCGCGAGGATGGAACAGGCTACTGGGATGCCTCGATCACCGTTGATGTGAGTATGACCCGGGCGTATGATACCCATATCATGCTGGTGAATATCCGCATTGCCGATCCCTCGCAGCTGCGTACCTCCATGGCCTCCCGGTACGGCACCAACACCACCCACATCGGATCGGTGCTGGCAAAGCGGAAAAACGCCGTGCTAGCACTCAACGGGGATTTTTACGCCATTCATTCCGGCGGTTATCTGGTGCGCCAAGGCAAAATGTACCGCAACAAGCCCGATGGAAAAACCGATGTGCTGATCATTGACGATCAAGGCGACTTTCACATCTATCCCAAGGCGACCAAGGAATCGCTGGCCGCATTTGGCGGCGTGGCAGTGAATACCTTCAACTTTGGCCCCGCGCTGGTTATTGATGGGCAGCGCTGCACCGATCTAAACAAAGCGGAGGTCGCTCCCCACAAGCTGGCACAGCGCATTTGCATCGCCCAAACCGGCCCGCTGTCATACCTGTGCATCGCCACCGAAGGGCCGGAAAACAAGAATTCCCTTGGGCTCACCCTGGATCAGTTTGCCGATTTTGTGGCGGAACAGGGCTGCATCAATGCCTACAACCTGGATGGCGGCAGTTCGGCAACGGTCGTCCTCAACAACAAAAAAATCAACGCCTTAAGCACCGGAAAAATCCGGCCTCTTTCGGATATTATCTATTTTGCGTCCGCAGCAGCGGCGCAATAGGAGGCGACCGGGTATGTGGGAGCAGATTCCGGTCCTACCGCTGGGAGCAATCCAGGCCACTGTTTACGGACTGCTTCTTTCCATCGGGGTTGGCGGGGGCCTGGTGTGGATGACCTTTTCCGCCCGCCGTATTGGGCTGCCTGCCGATGGGGCGGTACGCTTTGGTTTGTGGGCGATCCCCATGGGATTGCTGGGCGGCCGCATCCTGTTTGTGGCCTTCCGCTGGAGCCTTGTGGTGGACGAACTTGGCTGGCAGCAGATTTTCCGGCTATGGGACGGAGGCTTTGCCTTGTTTGGCGTAGTGCCGGGCTGTCTTTTGGCTGCGCTTTGCTGTGCACGGCGCAACCATTACCGTGCTGCCGACGTGCTGGATGCCGCCGCACCAGGCGCCGGGCTTGCCTTGGCACTGGCGAGGTTTGCGGAAGCTTTTACCTCCCAAGGGGTAGGTATGCCGGTGGAGCCGCCTGCCCTGCAGTGGTTCCCCTTTGCCATGCCGGATGGTTATGGAGAGTGGATGATGCCGGTGTTCCTGTGGGAGGGAATCGTCGGCCTGGGACTTGCCTTCCTTGCAGCGCGCAAACTGCAAAGCACCAAGCGCAGACCCCTTGACGCGGCATCCGCCTGGCTGCTGGGGCTTGGCCTCACGCAGGTGCTGCTGGAAAGCCTGCGAAGCGATGATCTGCTTCGGCTTGGGCTGGTGAAGGTCTCCCAGCTGGCGGCGATGGCCTGCGTTCTGGCAGTGGCTGTGCGCCGGATGATCCTTGCCCGCCGGGCCGGTTGCACCGGCCGCACCCTGAGCGTGTATGGTGCGGGGCTGGTTGCAGGGGTGGGTGTCTGTACCGCTGTGGAGTTTGCACTGGACAAAACCACCGTGCCCAACAGCGCGCTGTATGCAGTGATGGCACTGTCGCTGACGGGTATGGCCATGCTGACCGTACGTCTTGGAAAGCTGGGTGGGATAAGCATCGGCCATCCCCCCGCCCCATCTTTCTGAAAAGCAGTGCAAACGCTTATCTTGCCGTCCATTCCTCTCTTTTGGAATGGGCGTTTCTTTCCCAAATCTATTGACAGCCATACACCTTTGTGGTTTAATAATTTCTGTTTCTGAGTTTACCACCACTAAACTTATTCCATTTCAAACATCCTGGGAGGTGAGAGCATGAAGATCGGAGAAAAGCTTCGGGAGCTTCGGATTCAGTTGAACCTGACCCAGGAAGAACTGGCGGACCGCTGCGAGCTCAGCAAGGGATTCATCTCCCAGGTGGAACGGGATTTGGCTTCCCCCTCCATCAGCACCCTGACCGATATGCTGGAATGCCTGGGCAGCAGCCTGCAAGCCTTCTTTTCGGAAGAGCGTAAGGAAAAGGTGGTTTTTGCACCCCAGGACATGTTTGAAAAGGAAGACGATGAAAACAAGCGCGGCAAGATTACCTGGCTGGTGCCCGACGCGCAGAAGAACAAAATGGAGCCCATACTGCTGGAACTGCAGCCGGGCTGTACCTCGCAGGAATTGCCGCCCCATGAAGGGGAAGAATTTGGCTACGTGCTGAAGGGACAGGTGAAGCTGCTGGCAGGCAAAAAGCAATACACCGTCAAACGCGGGTACAGCTTCTGCCTACACCCTTCCACCACCCACTGCCTGGTCAACACAGGCAAGACAGAAGCCACCGTTTTGTGGATTTCCACCCCTCCCAGCTTTTAGTGCATCACGAAGGAGTGCTTCCCCCATGGTTGAAAGCATGCATTTGATTGACCTGAACGGTATTTCCAAGGATTTTGACGGCACCAGGGTGCTCAACAACATCGATCTGTACATCCGCAAGAAGGAGTTTGTAACCTTGCTGGGGCCCAGCGGCTGCGGCAAAACCACCACCCTGCGGATTATCGCCGGATTTGAATATCCCTCGGAGGGCAAGGTGCTGTTTGAAGGCAAGGACATCACCGACGTGCCCCCCTACAAGCGCAAGGTAAATACCATCTTTCAGAAGTACGCGCTGTTCCCCCACCTGAACGTACAGGACAACATCGCCTTTGGCCTGAAGATTGCCAAGGTGCCCCGGGATGAGATCAAACGCCGGGTGGACAGGATGCTGGATCTGGTGAACCTGCAGGGCTATGGCAAGCGCAGCGTGGACGCCCTCTCCGGCGGCCAGCAGCAGCGGGTGGCCATCGCCAGGGCCCTGGTGAACGAACCTGAGGTGCTGCTGCTGGACGAGCCGCTGGGCGCGCTGGATCTGAAACTGCGCAAGGAAATGCAGCTGGAACTCAAAAACATGCAGCAGCGGCTTGGCATCACCTTCCTGTATGTAACCCATGACCAGGAGGAAGCCCTGACCATGAGCGACACCGTGGTGGTGATGCGGGACGGGGTGATCCTTCAGATCGGCAGCCCCAAGAAGATCTACGACGAACCTGCCAACGCCTTTGTGGCGGACTTTATTGGCGAGAGCAACATCCTGCGGGGGCGGATGGTGCGCGACGAGCTGGTGCATTTCAGCGGCTATGACTTCCCCTGCGTGGACTCCGGTTTTGGTGAAAACACGCCGGTGGACGTGGTGGTGCGCCCGGAGGACATCATGATTGTGGGCGAGGACATCGGCCAGATCTGCGGCACGGTGCAAAGCGTGCTCTTTAAGGGTGTTCATTATGAAATGATGATCGATACCGGGGAAACCACCTTCAAGGTGCACTCCACCATCATGCAGCCCCAGGACTCCAGGGTGGGCCTGTCCATCGTGCCCTACAACATCCACATCATGAAAGCAACGGACGATCCCCTGGCGGAGCCGGCAAACGAGGGAGGCGAGGAATGACATGAACCGCGGTCTGCTGCTTCCCTCCTGGACCCTGTGGGCCCTTGGCGCGGGATTTGTGCTGTTTGTGGCCCTGTGCGTGCTGGCGGTACGCAAGAACCACGGCATGAAGCGTTCTTTTTTTGCGTCCCCCTATACGGTGTGGATGGTGGTCTTTACCCTGATCCCCTGCGTGCTGATTGGCTACTATGCCCTCACTGACGCCCAGGGAGCCTTTACCCTGGACAACTTTGCCAACTTCTGGGACAGCAACCATACCGTCAACAGGATGTACAAGGACATGGGGCCGGAAATGAGCGTCCTGATACAGCGTGGCACGGTGAACATTGACATCCTGATCTATTCCACTTGGATGGCCCTGCTGTGCACCGTGATCTGCCTGTTTATGGGATACCCTGCCGCGTACTTTATGACGGACCGGCAGATGAAGCAGGGATCCACCATTGTGGTGCTGTTTATCATCCCCATGTGGATGAATTTCCTGCTGCGCACCGTTGCCTGGATGACCCTGCTGGAGGATCAGGGCCTCATCAACCAGATTCTCAGGGCCCTGGGCTTTTCCGGCGCGCACCTGATGTACAACAACGGCGCGGTGCTGCTGGGTATGGTGTACAACTTCCTGCCCTTCATGGTGTTCCCCATCTACACATCGCTGAACAAGATGGACCGCAAACTCCTGGAGGCTGCCCAGGACCTGGGCGCAAACCCTGTGCGCACCTTTTCCAGGGTGACCTTCCCCCTGAGCCTGCCGGGAGTGATCTCCGGCATCACCATGGTGTTTATGCCCTCGGTAACCACTTTCTTCATTCCCCGCATCTTGGGAGGTGGCAACACCATGATGTTTGGCGATTTGATTGAGAACAAGTTTCTGACGGAAAACAACTGGGGAGTGGGCAGCGCCCTGTCACTGGTGATGATGGTGCTGATCCTGCTGAGCCTGAGCGTACTGCGCAAGGCGGACCCGGAAGGGGAAGGGGGCGGCCTGGTATGAAGCGTTTTTTCCAGAGGAGCTATCTGACCCTGGTGCTTCTGTTCCTCTACCTGCCCATTCTGGTGCTGATCGTGCAGAGCTTCAACGCCGGAAAGAGCCGGGCCAAATGGGAAGGCCTGTCCCTGAAGTGGTACGGAGCCCTGCTGCAGGACCAGGCCATTATGAAAGCCCTGTATGTAACCCTGACCGTGGCCGTCATCGCTGCCGTGGCCGCCACCGTGCTGGGTACCCTGGCCGCCATCGGCATCCATGCCATGAAGAAACGGCCCCAGAGCGTGATGATGACCATCACCAACCTGCCCATGACCATGCCCGACATTGTCACCGGTATCTCCCTGATGATCCTGTTCACCTTCTCCAGGATCGAGCGGGGATACGTAACCATGCTGCTGGCCCACATCACCTTCAACACGCCCTATGTGATCCTCTCGGTGCTGCCAAAGCTCAAGCAGATGAACAAGCACACCTATGAGGCGGCGCTGGACCTGGGGGCCACCCCCACCTACTCGCTGTTCCACGTGATTCTGCCGGAAATCAGCCCTGGGGTGGTTACCGGAGCGCTGCTGGCCTTTACCCTGTCCCTGGACGATTTTGTAATCAGCTACTTTACCACCAGCCCCATGGTACAAAACCTGTCCACCCTGATTTATTCCAAGGCGCGCATCGGTATCGAGCCCACCCTGAACGCATTGAGCGCCCTCATGTTCCTGGCTTTGCTGGTGCTGCTGCTAATCGTTAACCACCGCAGCAGCGAACCCCAAAAAGCCGCCAAAGCCGCTAAATCCATTTAATTATGAGAAACTGGAGGAAACCGACATGACCAAAGCCCTGATCCGCCTTTTCTGCCTCGCCCTGGCCATCCTGCTTCTTCCCACCGGCGCCCTGGGCGAGGGCGTGGTGAATGTGTACAACTGGGAGGACTACATCAGCCAGGAAGCCATCGACCTGTTTACCCAGGAGACCGGCATCACCGTGAACATGATGAACTTTACCACCAACGAAGACATGATGGTGCAGCTTCGCAACTCTTCCTCCTCCTTTGACGTGGTGTTCCCCTCGGACTACTGCGTGGAGAGGCTGATTGCGGAAGGCCTGCTGGAACCCATCGACTTTTCCAGAGTGCCCAACTTTCAGTACATCGACCCCAATTTGAAAAACCCCTCCTATGACAAGGAGAACCTCTATTCCGTGCCCTATATGTGGGGAACGGTGGGCATCCTCTACAACACCAAGCTGGTGGAGGAGCCTATCACCAGCTGGGGCGCGCTGTTTGACCCCAAGTATCAGAACAACGTGTTCATGATGGATTCCATCCGCGACACCATGGGCATCACCCTCAAGTACCTGGGATATGCCATGAACACCCGCAACCCCCTGGAGATGAACGCCGCCAAGGAGCTGCTTGTGAAGCAGAAGAAGGAAGGCATTGTGAAGGCCTACCAGGTGGATGAGACCAAGGACAAGATGGTGGCCGGAGAAGCGGCCCTGGCCCTGATGTGGAGCGGCGACGCCCAGTATGCCATCGACATCGACCAGGAGAACGCCGAGAAGAACGGAACCGAGCCCAGCCTGGCCTACGTGGTGCCGCAGGAGGGCAGCAACATCTGGGTGGATGCCATGGTGATCCCCAAGGGTGCCAGGAACAAGGAGAACGCCGAGATCTTTATCGACTTCATGAGCCGCCCGGATGTGGCCCAGATCAACTGCAACGAGATCTGGTACTCCACCCCCAACCTGGAAGCCGTGAAGCTCATGGGAGAGGATTATATCAACAACCTCACCATGAATCCCACCCAGGAGATCATCGACCGCTGCGAGTTCTTCAACGACATCGAGGACGTGATTCCCATCTACAACGCCATGTGGCTGGAGATCAAGAGCGCAAAGTAACGGGCTGATGTCCGAACAAATCCATAACAGCAAGGGGCTGTAGCAAAACACAAAACTTGCTACAGCCTCTTTTTTCACTGAGATTTGGCGTTCGTTTCGTAGTTAAAGGGTCATTATCATCCAGAAATCATGATTTTATCCTAAACATTGGCACCCCA
>JAAYDR010000011.1 GCA_012729115.1 Clostridiales bacterium
TACCAAGGTGTCCTACCAACTGAGCCATGCGACCTTGAGCGTTCTGGTAACCTTACCGGTGCGGCCTACCAACTGAGCCAACAGACCGTGCCATAGCGGCGAAAATTATCTTAGCACACCCCTTCCATTTTGTCAATTCCAAAAATGCAAAAAATATAACGGAAGCAAAACCTTCCCCTTGAAAGTTTTTCCATTAATCTTTCGCGTTGTTTTCCAGGAGCCGATATGGTATCCTCCTGTCAGAGGACAACCCCCTCATGAATACCGGAAAGCGAGTGAATCCCTATGCACTTGTCCAAGAAATCACCGCGTTTATTTCTTGTTTGCATGCTGCTATGCCTTTTGCTTGAACAAAGCGGCCTTACTGCCGCAGGCGCAGAGTCCCCCAGTGTACCCAAGGATTCCCTGACCATATTCATTGCTTCGGATCTTCATTACCTCTCCCCCAGCCTGGGCACACAGGGAGCAGCCTATGAGCAGGCCTCGGTGCCCCAGGATGGTAAGACCATCCGAGACATTGACACCATCATCGACGCCTTTGTGGACGAGATCATTGCAGAACAACCCGATATGGTGTTGCTTACCGGAGACCTCACCTTCAACGGGGAGAAGGCCAGCCATCAGGGTTTGGCCGAAAAACTGGCCCGCATCGACCCCGGCGTTACAAAAGTGTATGTGCTTCCCGGCAATCATGATATCAACAATCCGTATGCTGTACGGTTTGAGGGCGACCGGACGATCCCGGCGGATTCCGTCACCGCCCAGGAGTTTGCGGAAATCTACGCGGACTATGGCATGTCCCTGATCCGGGAGGAAAAGGATCATTCCCTGGACTATGTGGTTCAATCCCCTGTGGGGCCATGGATCATGATGCTGGATACCAACCAGTATGAGCAAAATATTGAATTCGGCTATCCCGTATCGGAGGGAAAGGTGGACGAGGGCCTCTTTCCCTGGATCAAACACATGGGTGAGAAAGCGAAAAAGGAAGGACATCCGCTGATCACTGTGACCCACCAAAACCTCTACCGCCACCACCCGCGCCTGACCACGGGTTATGTGCTGACCAACAACACAAAGTTTTTTGAATTGGTTTTTTCTCTTGGGGTAAAGCTCCATTTCAGCGGACACATTCACTTCCAGGACATTGTCACCTATGAGGGCGTATCCGAGGTGACCTCCCAGGCCCTCTGCCTGTATCCCCACCAGTACGGGGTTGTGCAATACAAAAACGGCGTCATGGAATATACAACCCGCCGCGTGGATCTATCCGGATGGGCAAGGGCAAAGGGAATATCCGATTCCAGCCTTCTGGAATATGATGCCTATGCCCGCGCCAGGCTGGATGCCGCGCTCAGCGCCCTGGCTGACCAGATTGACACCGAGCGGTTCACACCACAGCAGCGGGAACAGATGCTGGCTTTGGTTCAACAAATGAGTTACCACTACATTTGCGGCGAAAATGTGGACACGGCCACGGTAAAGGAATTGGAGGCCTACAAATTGCTGATACAAAACGGAGGCGATTTGGCAGCCCATCTCCAGTTCATCGTGGAGGATGACCGGATGGACGATACCTATCTGGTGGTGACTCCCTAGGAGGAATGCTCCTCCTTGCGTTCCGACCCCTGGTCACCCTGCCCCTTCTCCCACCTCAGCCACCGGCCAATCAAGGCTTGGGCAGGTTTGTAAGGGAAACCCTCCAGCGACCTGGCCGCCTCAGCCAGCTTCTCCCGGATGGGGATGCTCTGGGGACAATGTTCCTCGCACTTACCGCATTGCTTGCACCGGGAGGCCCCATGTGCGCCCACATAGGTGATATACTTCATCTGGGAGCGGAACTTGCTTTTCACCGCCGTTTCATTATAGCAACTGAAGCACAAGGGAATTTCCACCCCATAAGGACAGGGCATGCAATAGCCGCAGCCTGTACAGGGTACCTTTGTCTTCTCCAGGATGATCTTCCTGGCCCGGTCAATGAGGGCCAGCTCCTCCTCCGATAGACTGTCGGGCTTAGCATCGCAGGCCACCCGGATGTTTTCTTCCAGCACCAAGGAGGTGTTCATGCCCGACAGGGCCAGCGTCACCTGAGGATGATTCCATACCCACCGCAGGCCCCATTCCGCGGGATTGCGCTCCGGCCAGGCATGGCTGAAAATATCCTGGACCTCCCGGGGCAAACCCATGGCCAGCCTGCCACCCCGCAAGGGTTCCATCACCATCACCGCCATTCCCTTATCGGCGGCATACAACAGGCCGTCCTTCCCCGCCTGGTTGTACTCATCCAGGTAGTTGTATTGTATCATGCAGAACTCCCATGGGTAGGCATCCACGATCCTTCGGAACTCCTCCCTGCTGCCATGGAAGGAGAAGCCGATGTTTTTAATCTGACCTGCCGCTTTCTTCGCCGCAATCCATTCCATGACGCCAAAGCCCACCAGGCGCTGCCACTGGTCCAGGCTGTTGAGGGTGTGCATCAGGTAATAATCCACAAAATCAGTTTGCAAATGCTCCAGCTCGATGTTGAAAAACCGGTCCAGATCAGCCGGTTTTTTTACAAAGTACTGGGGCATTTTGGTAGCCAGCTTCACCCTGTCCCTCAGCCCCGTACGCTGAAGAATCCGCCCCAGCATGGCCTCGTTTCCCGCATAAAAGTAGGCGGTGTCCAGGTAGTTGACCCCCTGCTCCACTGCGGACACCAATAGCTTTTCCGCTTCTTTCTCGTTCCTTCCCAGGCGCATGCAACCGTATCCCAGTACCGAGAGCTGATCGCCGTTCCTTGGATTCGTGCGGTATTGCATAGGCGTACCCCGCTTTCCTGAGTGCTTTCATGGGTTTCCCCGGCGCCTTCCATCATACTCCATAGACAGGCTCAATTCAACTGCCCCGGCTTTGACCCGCATCCCCCGTTGGAACCTTGCCCTTCTCCCCAAAGATTCCCCCTGTGGCGGGGTTATCAATCAGGCTTCCCTTTTGCGTAAAGCGGGAGCCATGGCAGGGGCAGTCCCAGGTATGCTCGATGGGATTCCACCGAAGGCCGCAACCCAAGTGAGGGCAGCGCTTTGCCGTGGGATAGGCCATACCCGCCAGGGCGGAGCCCACATTCAGGAGCAGCTGTCCCAGGGCCATGCTTCGGGAGGGATCAAAGACCGGTGCGAACTCATTGCGCTTTCCGTTGATCAGATCGGTGAGTAGCATGGCCGAAATCATGCTGCCGGTCATGCCCCATTTATTAAACCCCGTGGCCACATAAAGCCCCGGTGTTCTGGGGGAGTAGGGGCCGATGTAGGGGATTTCGTCCAGCGTCATGCAATCCTGGGTGGCCCAGGCGTATTGTTCCTGGGCCTGGGGATAGGCCTCCCTGGCCAGTTCCCGAAGCACCTGCCAGTTGCCCCCCTGCTTTCCGGTGCGGTGATCCCCACCTCCCAGCAACAACATCCCCCTGGCATTGCGAAAATACAGACCGTCCATGGTCTCTTCCAGATACATACCCTCCAGATCCGGTGCTGCTTTTATGGCAATTACATAGGAGCGATGCTGGTACATTTTCAGGAAATAAGTCCCGTGGGTATTGAGAAAGGGAAAATGAGTCGCAACAATGATCCGCTTGGCGCGGATGCGTGCCCGATCCGTGTAGGCTGTGGTTCCCTCCAGCCCTTTCACAAATGTGTTTTCATATATCCGAAGGTTCCTGCTGATCCCCTCCAGAAAGCGCAGGGGATGGAACTGTGCCTGGCTGGGAAAGCGAACCGCACCGGCGATGGGCACGGGCAGCGGCAACTCCTCCAGAAATTCCGCTTTAATTCCCAGGCTTTGCAGGGCCTGTACCTCCTCCTCCAACCCCTGCCGATCTGTTCTGGAAAACAGGTGGGCATCTTTATCCTCCAGATCGCAATCGATGGTGCGGGACAGCGCCCTGAACACCTCAATTGCCTGTTGATTGGCCTGGATGAACAGGGAGGTTTTCTCCCTCCCCATGGCCTTGATGAATTTGCTGAAAATCAGCCCTTGCTGGGTGTTCAGCTGCGCCGTCGTGTTTTGGGTAACACCACCTCCCACCCGACGGCCCTCCGCCACCACCACCTGCCTGCCCGCGTTTTGAAGCGCATGGGCGCAGAGTATGCCCGCCATGCCACCCCCGATCACCAGCACATCCGTTTGAATATCCTCCCGCAAGGGATCCCATTGTTTCAGGGATGCCGTGGCGCTCCAAATGGATTCCAAAGAAAACACCTCCCCCAGCAGTATGAGCCGGGAGAGGGTTTTTCCTGCATGAAAATAAAATTTTCATCATGCGGCCGCGGCCGACAAACGCCTGTCTGTCGGCGGCTTATTTATATCTCCTCCAGGGCCAGCAGGCCCGGACATGCCCCAAGGCGCTTGATGGCATCCGCATGGGCAAGGTTTTTGGGCAAAGTCAGCGTGATGATCGCTGCGCTGCGGGTGTCCTCCTCCCCGGAGTATCCGTGAGGCTCAATGACCTCCAATCTTATGACAACAATCCCGTCCTCACCTGCCAAGGCCACCAGGCGGTTGATGTCGCTATACACCTGGAACTCGGCATAAATTACCATTCCCCTGGACTTTCCCAGCACGGTGGTTTCCAGCTTGTTCAGAGCAGAGATGGTAATGAGGATGAACAACCAAGCACATATAGCCCCTGTATAAAAACCGATCCCCAAGGCAAGCCCCATGCAGGCGCAGCTCCACAAGCCTGCTGCCGTGGTCAGGCCCCTCACCTGGCGGTACCTGTCCACCACAATCGTGCCCACACCCAGAAAACCAATACCGCTGATGACCTGGGCGCCCAGCCGGGTGGGATCGGAAGCCCCTAAAAAGGTAAAGATATATTGGTTTGTGAGCATCACCAGGGCCGCGCCCATGCAGACCAAAGCATGGGTACGCATCCCGGCGGCCCGCCGCCGGTAGCGCCGCTCCATGCCGATGGTGCCGCCGAATAAAACCGCCAGAAAGAGCCGTATAAAAGTGGATATCATCGTGACTTCCGTCAATTGTGTCTGAAGCCATGTCCAAGAAAACAAGTCCTTCCGCCTCCCCTTTGTGTGCTTGGATATTTGGACCTATGCTACCTCATCCATACCTAAAAAGCAAGTCCATTATGACCCGGCCCACCCTGCTTCTTGCATCAATTGACATGCTTCTCCTTGGATGTTACCATGAAGATACAAACTATACAATACCACTCGTGCCGACCCTGATATCACATGGACGCCGCTGAAGGAGAAAAAGCCTATGATCAAAAGGGAAGCAGTTTTACACATTCCCCTCTCCCAGTATGCCTACGCCACCGGTGTTGGCTGTATCACAGTCCGCCTGCGGGCTGCCCAGGGCAACCTTTCTTCCTGCTCCGTCCTGTATGCGGACAGGGCCCTGTCAGGAGCGGAAGCGGCGGTGTTTTCCCAGAAAATGAACCTCATTGCTTCCGATGGCCTCCATGACTATTTTGAGGTGGAGATCGACGCAGGCTTTGACCGCATCTGTTACTGCTTCCATCTGGAAGAGGAGGAGGAATCCCTGTACTACTATGCCGACCTGTTTTTCGACGTCCTTCCTGAGAAGCCGGAAAACGGGGTTCTTCACCCTATCCTGGGCGAGGGCTATCAATACCCCGTCACGCTGCACACGGAGCTTACCGCTGTGCCCCGCTGGCTGCAAGAGGCTGTGGTCTACCAAATCTTCCCTGACAGTTTCGCCACCGGCAAAGAGATTCTCAGGGAGGAAGCCCGGGCCATCCCCCTGACGGCCGGGCACATCAGCCGCTCCAGGCTGGGCGGCACCCTGGAAGGCATCCGGCAAAACCTGGACTATCTGCAGGACCTGGGCGTGACCTGCCTTTACCTGAACCCCATCTTTACCGCAAAGGCCTACCACAAGTACGACACCCTGGATTATTTCCACATTGATCCTTGCATGGGCAGTTCGGAGGATTTTGACGCCCTGGTAGCCGATCTGCACCGGCGGGGCATGCGCATTCTCCTGGATGGTGTGTTCAATCATTGCAGCAGCGATTTTTTCGCCTTTCAGGATGTGGTGAAAAACGGTCCCGCCTCTGTATACGCAGATTGGTTTTACCATCTGGAATATCCTGTACGGGAGCCCCAAAGCCCTGATGAACAGCCCAATTACGCCTGTTTTGCCTATGTGGGTTCCATGCCCAAGCTAAACACTGCCAACCCACAGGTCCAGGCCTATTTCGCACGGGTGGGCCGGTATTGGGTGGAGGAGAGAGGCATCGACGGTTGGCGTCTGGACGTAGCCAACGAGGTCGCCCGGGATTTCTGGCGGCTGTTTCGCAAGGAGATCCGCGCCGCCAACCCGGAGGCTGTACTGATTGGCGAGGTGTGGGAAAACGCGGAAACCTGGCTGAGGGGCGATGCCTTTGATTCCGCCATAAACTACGACTTTCTGCGCCACTGCAGGGAGTTCTTCGCAGTGGAAGCCATCGACGCCGCCGCTTTTGACAGCCGCGTAACCCAACTGCGCCTGCGCTACCCCACCCCGATGGTGCGAGGTCAGATGAACCTGCTGGACAGCCATGACGTACCCCGCTTCTTGACCCTTTGCGATGGCAACCGAAGCAAGCATATGCTGGCGGTGCTGTTTCTGATGCTATTCCCAGGCGTACCCAGCATCTATTACGGCGATGAGCAGGCCATGACCGGCCTCACGGAGGAGGAGTTTCGGGCAGCCATGCCCTGGGCCCACCGGGACGCTGAATATGAGGCATTCTTCCGGCAAGCATTGGCCCTGCGCAAAAACCCGGTCATCCTCCTGGGGGACTATCGGACGGTATCTGCTCAAAAAGGCGGCCGTATGTATGCATTTTCCCGCTGCCTGGAGGGAGAATGCCTGATAGCATACCTGAATGCGGGCACCGAGGCCATCCCCCTTACGCCGCCTGCAGGCACGGTTACACTGCTTGCCTCCGGTTGGCAGGAAGGCAGGCTGGAAGGCTACGGCCATCTGCTGGTTCAAGAAAGAAAATAAGCATAACGCAAGAGCCCAAAACCAGAGTTCAGCGCCGATACACTTGGATTTGCCACTTGTGAAGGAAGTGGTTGACATCCTGTCTGGAGGATGGTATAATTCCTAATCGTCAGCGGGTTCGCTGAAGGATGTTCCCTGGAGCTGGAACGGCCATGCGCCTGTAGCTCAGTTGGATAGAGCAACGGCCTTCTAAGCCGTGGGTCAGGGGTTCAAATCCCTTCAGGCGCGCCATCTGTGGTGGGCATAGTTCAGTGGTAGAGCGCCAGATTGTGGCTCTGGATGTCGTGGGTTCGAACCCCACTGCTCACCCCATTTTTCTTGGGGTATCGCCAAGCGGTAAGGCACGGGACTTTGACTCCCGCATTCGTAGGTTCAAATCCTGCTACCCCAGCCAAGCTGCCCCTTGAGGATCAACACAATGGAGCCTCCGCCGAAAGGCGGGGTTTTATTGTTTTATACGCATGTTTTCGCGCTCTTACTCGGCAACTTCTTCCCACCGTCGCAGGGTGTCCAGCATATACCCGGCCACATCGGCCTGAAATACCTGCCGCAGGGCGGAGCGGGTCAGGGTTTCAGCTGTGGGGCCCAGAGCGACGGCTTGACCCTCCCGCATCAGCATCACCCGGTCGGCCAGGCTCAGGGCCAGATTGACGTCGTGGAGCACGCCAATCACGCTCCTGCCCTCTTGCTTGCGCCACCGGCGCAAATAGTGTATCAGCTCCGCCTGGTACTTGAAGTCCAGATGATTGGTGGGCTCATCCAGCAAAATGATCTCCGGGTCCTGGGCCAATGTTCTGGCCAGAAACACCCGCTGAAGCTGCCCGCCAGACAGACGGGAGATTTCCCTGCTTTTTTCCGGAAGCAAATCCACAGCCGCCAGGCAACGCTCCACCACCTCCCGGTCCTGCCTTGAAGGCTGTCCCCACAGCCCCGTCCGGTGAGCGTAACGGCCCATCATCACGGTTTCCTCCACGCTGTAGGAAAAGTACACGCCGGAGGACTGGCTGAGCAGAGCGACGCTTCTGGCGATGGCCTGAGGGTTCATGCTCCGCAGCGGCTTTCCGTGCAGCAAAATATCCCCCCGGAAGGGAAGGAGATTGGCAATCGCCTTCAGCAGGGTTGTTTTCCCGCAACCGTTGGGCCCGATGATGCACAGGGTTTCATTGGCGGCCAATGTAAGGGACACGCCGCGGACCACATCCCCCTCCCCGTATCCAGCGCTGACATCTCTCAGCTCCAGCATCCGCTTTCCCTCCCCTATGCCGACCGGCCGGTCCTGCGCCTGAAGTATACGTAGGCGAAAAAGGGCCCGCCAATCAATGCCGTTACCACACCCACAGGCAGTTCCTGGGGAGAGAGGACCGTGCGGGCCAAAAGATCGCAGAGTACCATAAACAGACCGCCTATCATCGCAGCCATGGGCACCATCCGCCTGTGGCTGGAGCCAAAAAGCTTGCGAGCCACATGGGGGGCGATCAGGTCGACAAACCCGATGATGCCCGCGAAGGCCACAGCACTGCCGGTCAGCGCTGCGGTAAGGATCAGCATGAACCATTTCATGCGTTTGAGCGGCACACCCATGGACTGGGCCTGCTCCTCCCCAAAGGTCATCATGTCCAGCTCCCGGTGGCAGCGCACCATCAGCACAATACCTGTCATCGTGATGGGAGCCAGAATCAGCACTGCTGACCAATCCTTCATGGAGAAGCTGCCCATCTGCCAGAAGATCAGCTGCTGCATCTGCTCCTTGGCCAGGGCAGACATCAGCATGGTCACCGCGTTGGTAAACAGCGAGAACACAATCCCTATCAGGATCACGGTGTTGTTTTCCATCCTGCCGTCCAGCCTGGAGGCCACCGCCATGGCCAGCAAAATGGTGCCCAGGCCAAAGACAAACCCCATCACAGGAAGGGTGAACAGGGAGAGCCCCGGCAGGCTGATTCCCAGGAAAATTACCAAAGCAGCTCCCAGAGACGCACCGGAAGACACTCCCAGCGTATAGGAGGACGCCAAAGGGTTCTTCAGGACGCTTTGCATCACCGCTCCGCTGGCGGACAGACCGGCGCCCACAAGAAAGGCCAGCAGAGCCCTGGGCATACGCAGCTTCCAAAGAATGTTTACGGAAATATCGGTAATGCCCCCGGGGAGAGCGGTGTGAAAGAGCTTATGCCCCAGGATGCCCACCACATCCCCCGGCGGAATCCATACGCTCCCCACGCCCACGCCCAACAGCAGCGCGGCGGCGCTCAGGCCAACCGCAAGCCATTCCTTTGCGCGAAGCGTCATCAGCGCTCCTTGGGCAAACCTGCCTGCCCGTACAACTCCGGGTATACCGCAAGGGCCATCTCCCACAGTGCTTTTACAATGTTCTGGCTGGGGCGGTTGCTGGCGTCGGTGTCGATGGAATAAACCTGATCGTTCTTAACTGCGTTCATAGCGTCCCAACTGGGCCGGGCCTTGATTTCCTCCGTGGGATTGTCGATGTAGTTGACGCAGGTGAGAATCACATCAGGATTGGCAGCCAGCAGGGTCTCGTCGGTGACCGAGATCCAGGAGTTGTGATCTGCCAGCACATTGACGGCTCCAATCAGCTCAATCATTTCATGGAGAAACACGCCGCTGCCGAAGCTGTACAGATAAGGTGCTGCGGAAATCTCGAAATACACGGATTTCTTCTGGGTGACGGTATCGCCGACGGCCCTCACAGCGGCGATTTCCGCTTCCATTCCCCTTACCACCTCGTCACCCTTCCATACCGTGCCTAATACTGCCGCGATAAAGCGAATATCTTCCTTGATCCCCTGAATGCTGTTGCTGGTAGGGATATAAATGACGCATACCCCTGCATCTTTCACAGGCTTGTAGGGATCCTCGCCGCCCACCTGGCTCATCCCGCTCACCAGGAGCACGTCCGGCTGGAGAGCCAGAATTTGCTCTGCGTCTGGTGCCAGCATGTCCAGCAGGGGCAGGTTCTCCGGGATGCCCTCCACCTGGGCAGAGTAGGTATCCGCTGCCACCAGCTTCTTGCCTGCACCCAGGGCAACCAGAATTTCTACATTGGAAGGGCCGAATGCTATGATGCGTTTTATGGTTTCAGGCAGTGTGATAGGCGTGCCCTGCCGGTCCGTGGTCACAGCGGCGGCCTTTTCATCGGTTATACGCGCCGGTATCAGGCAGCAGGCAGCCACCGCATCGGCCATACCCGCCACCAGCAGGCAGCAGACGGCAACCCATGAGATCAGTTTCTTCATGCACATATCTCTCCTTTGGATCGGATCCATGGAAAATCCGCAGGCAAACGATCCCCTTACTTCACCCGCTTGTAGATTTCCAGCACATCCTGCCAATACAGTTTTTTGAGCCCGCCGATGGGGTTCTCACTGCCAAAAGCCGCGGATGTGGCCTTTTTGGCCATTTCCTCCAGCCGGTCACCAGGGATACCCAGCTCCGTCAGGGTGGCGGGCAGGCCCATCCGACTGTAGAACCGGCGCAGGCGGTCAATGCCCTCCTGAATCAGCGCTTCCGGGTCCCGATAGCTGCCCTGGACACCCATCACATTCACCGCGAATTGCACAAACATATTGGGGTTGTCCCCATGGACATATTCCATCCAGCCCGGCGTCAGGACGGCCAAGCCCGTGCCATGGGTCACATCGTAAATCGCCGACAACTCATGCTCCATGACGTGGCAGGCCCAGTCCTGCTCCCGGCCCATGCCCACCAGGCCATTGTGGGCCACAGTACCACCAAACCCCAGCTCGCACCAGGCCTCGTAATTCTGCGGGTCCTCCAGCACAATGGGCGCATTCTTCATCAGCGTTCGCAGCACCGTCTCGCACAGGCCGTCCGTTAGGTCTGTGTGGGTGGTGTTGGTGAAGTAGCGCTCAAAGACATGACTCATCATGTCCGCCACCCCAGCCGCCACCTGAGCCTTGGGCAAAGTGAAAAATAGCTCCGGATTCATGATGCTCAGCAGCGGGCGAAGGCGAGGGCTGCCGTAGCCGTATTTCAGCTGCTTTTGTTCGTTGGTGATCACCGTGTCACCGCTGGATTCACTTCCCGCTGCGGGGATGGTGAGGATGGTGGCCACAGGCAGCGCCTTTTCGATCTCCCTGTTGTGTTCATACAGATCCCAGACGTCCCCCTCATAGTATACGCCCATGGCAATGGCCTTGGCGGAATCGATGGTGCTTCCGCCGCCCGCCGCCAAAATCAGGTCCACCTTCTCCTTCTTGCACAGGGCAATCCCCTCATGGACCAAGGACAGCCGGGGATTGGGCAGTACGCCGCCCAACTCTACAAAAGCCAGGCCGTTTTCCTGCAGGGATGCGATCACCCTGTCATACAGGCCGCTGCGCTTGATGCTGCCGCCGCCATAATGCACCAGCACCTTGGAGGCGTGAGGCTTAAGCAGCTCGCCGATCCGGTTTTCCGAGCCTTTTCCAAATATAATCCTGGCAGGAGAATAAAAATCAAAATTCAACATCCCAACGCACCTTCCTTATGATGTTCGTTCTTTCCTGATTGTAAGGCCAAAGCAAAGAATTGGCAACCACAAAAAAGCCCAGGCTTCTGCCTGGACCCTCCCTTTATTCCAGAAAAACCCCTCATTCCAACTCAGGCAAGGCCGAAGCGTCATCTTCCATAAGCTTGGGAGGAAAGATCAACGCATTGATCGCCAGGCCGATCAGTGTGCCGATGAAGGTGCCGATGATCCGCTTGACGCCGTAGACCCACGCCTCGCTCATGGTATTGAGGTACGCTACGGCAAAATATACGATGGCCCCGGGAACAATGCTCTCCTTTTTGTCCAGCAGATTGTCCACACATATCATAGGGATCAACCCCAGGGAGATCAGCAGCACGTTTTCTGTAAAAGAGGAGATGGCGATCCCCACCACACCGCCGGTCAGGGTGCCGATGTTGCGAATCAGCGCCGCACGCAAGGAGGTGGACAGCGTTCTTTCCACCGCCACCACAGCGCCGATGCAGGCAAAGAAGGGCGACTGATTGAGTACATATTTCATAAACAGGGCGGATACAAAAACAGCCGCCACGGTTTTCATGGTGCGCAGCCCAAGGAAGGGAATGACAGGGAACAGGGAGGAGCGCTGCTGTGGGGACAAAGGGATACGCCTCTTTCTGGTGGTGACTGGACGCCAAACGCATACCATCATACGCCTCAGGGCCTACCATAGACAATATCGGATTCATCCATACAATGGACAGATTCTCCATCCCAAAACCCTGTTACTCCTCCTCCACCCGGATCATACTTTCCATGGTGGCAATCTCCCGGGGGATTCCATGGATCGCCTGCTGCATGGCCTTTTCATGGGCACTGTGGGTGATAAACACCAGCGGTACCCTTCCATCCCTTTGCCCGCCCTTTTGCTGCATGGCGGCGATACTTACCCCCTGGTCGGCGAAGGCCTTGGCGATCTGGCTCAGCACCCCCGGCGTGTCCTTGGCCAGCAGCCGGATGTAATAGGGGCAGCTCCAATCCATGTTCTTCTTCAGGGCGACGGCAGGAATGGGTTCATTGTCAAAGGTGGGATACAGGTGCTTCTGGGCAGAAGCCGCCCGCACCAGGTCGCTGACAATAGCGCTGGCGGTAGGCATGTCCCCCGCCCCACGGCCCAGAAACATCATCTCCTGGCAGGCATGGCCTTTCAAATACACCGCGTTAAAGGAGCCCGAGACATTGGCCAGGGGATGGTCGCAACGAATAAAGGTGGGGTGCACTCTGGTTTCCACGCTCATCCCGTCCCGTTTGGCGATTGCCAGAAGCTTCAGCGTATAGCCAAGCTCCAGACCGCAGCGCACATCCTCGGCCTGGATTCCCGTGATCCCCTCCACATAGATATTCTCAAAGGGCACCCGGCCATGAAAGGCAAGACTGGCCAAAATACTGAGTTTGTAAGCGGCATCCAGGCCCTCCACGTCGGCTGCCGGGTCCGGCTCCGCCAGACCCAGACGCTGAGCCTCGCAAAGTACATCGTCATAGCTCTCGTTGTTCTTGCTCATGCGGGTGAGGATGTAATTGGTGGTGCCGTTTACGATGCCAAAAATCTTATCGATCCGGTTGGCCTGGAGACTGTCCTCCAGCGCATGGATGATGGGAATGGCCCCGCAGACCGCCGCTTCATAATAAAGCCCAGACGCATGCTCCTTGGCGGTTTTTTGCAGGGTATGCCAATGGAGGGCAAAAGCCACCTTGTTGGCGGTTATCACGGTTTTGCCGCTTTCCAAAGCCCGGTGCAGCCAAGTGAAAGCCGGTTCCTCGCCCCCCAAAAATTCCACCACAATGGAGATTTCCGGATCCTCCAGCACATCCTCCACCTTCCGGGTCAGCACTCCCTCCGGAAAGGCTATGCCACGGGATTTGTTGATGTCTCGTACCAGCACCTTCTTCACATGAAAGGACAAATCCGTCCTGTGCTGGATATCCTTTCCAAAGCTCTCCAGCAACCGCCAGACGCCGCTGCCTACATTGCCGCATCCCAGAAAGCCTATGTGAACAACTTTCATCCCGGTCATCCTTTCGCCGCCTGCGCCTATCCCTGCGGCAGCTCACTTCTCACTCATTGCGCTCATACAGGATCCGCAGGCCCTTGAGAGTCAGCAAGCCATCCCGCTTGTCGATGCCCGCATCCTCCCCCACAAGCACCGCCATGCCTCCCGTGGCCACCACATAGGCATCCGGGGTACCCAGCTCTTTCTTCATCTGCCTGATCAGGTATTCCACCTGGCCGATGTATCCGTAGATGAGGCCGGACTGGAGGTTGGTTACCGTGGTTTTGCCAATGACATGATCAGGCCTTACCAGCTCAAAATGAGGCAGCTTGGCCGTGTCCCGAACCAGGGCCTCGCTGGCCAGCTTGATACCGGGGCAGATGCAGCCCCCCAGAAAGGAGCCGCCCGCATCCACCGCTCCAAAGGTAGTGGCCGTGCCAAAATCAATAAAGATGCAGGGCCCGCCATAAATCTCGTAAGCGGCCACGGCGTTGGCGATACGGTCGCTGCCCAACTCCCGTGGGTTTTCGTACTTGATGTTGATGCCCGTTTTAATCCCCGGCGCCACCATCATGGGAGCCTTGTGAAAGTAGTTCTTGCACATGTGCTCCAGGGTGAAGTTGATGGTGGGGACCACACTGGACATGGCAATGCCCTCCACCGCCTTCATGTCGATCCCCTGATGGGCGAAAAGGCCCGACAGGATCAGGCCGTACTCATCGGAGGTATAGGTTTTGCTGGTGGATATCCGCCAATACTGCCGCAGGCGACTTCCTTCAAACAGCGCAGTCTTGATATTGGTATTTCCCACGTCCATGGTCAAAATCATTTGCTACGCTCCTTTTGTGCAAATCCCGCGGTTTTGCGTCCGGAACGCCTCTGCAGGGCATCCACCGCAGCTTTGAGGACAGGTACCAGAATGGCCGCCACAATCATCTCTGCAATGCCGTTTGGCAAGCCCACCGCTGCCACCAGCCAGGCAGCGGCGCGGTCGGAATAGGCGCTGTCGGCACCGCCTGCGGCAATGATACCATTCAGCAGCTCATTCAAGTCCTTCCCATACAACAGCAAAATCATCCCCAGGCAGCCCACGGTATTGGTGAGCGTGCCAAAG
The DNA here is from genome assembly GCA_012729115.1 of Clostridiales bacterium. Classification (GTDB taxonomy): domain Bacteria; phylum Bacillota; class Clostridia; order Christensenellales; family Aristaeellaceae; genus Limiplasma. The sequence goes on from JAAYDR010000011.1 coordinate 14,639, forward strand.
GCCGCCGCCACCCCTGCCCCGATCTGGCTTACAATGGAGCGGGATCGAAAGAGCTTTTTCCAAAGCAGATAGATCCCCAGGGCCGTCAGGGGAATCAGCAGCCGCGGCAAAACACTGACCAGGGGATTGCGGAAAAACAGCGTCAGTCCCACCATGCCGCTTTCCCAGGCCCGGATCAGGCTGCAAAGCCCAAACACCAGGCCCACCGTCATGCCCACCACAGGCCCTTCCACCAGGGCAGCCAAAATGACCGGGATATGCACCGTGGTAACAGCGGGAAGTGGCGGAGGCAAAAGAATCATTCCGATGGGCGTAAAAACCAGCACCGCCGTGATGGCGCTGAGCATGGCAGCCACCACCATCCTGCGGGTGGACTCGCTCCTTTTTCTCCGTTTCCCATGCAAATCATTGATTGTCATGTTTGATCCTCCGTTCGAGTTCCTGTGAGATACCCGACGTGGGCCCAGGAGGGTACAAGCCTGTGTATACCGGAGGCACGCGTCCGGCTCCCGGAGATGCCGGCACGGCCTCTTGCTGCCATTATAAATCCTTGTTATTGGAATGTAAAGGAAAGGAGAAAGAACCTGGGGCAGGTCCCTACTTCCCATTGAGAATTTTTACCCGGCCCTTCTTGCCGTATAACATGTCCAGGTACCGGAGGGCACATTTCCGGTCCACGATGACCACCCCCATGGGAACGCCTGTCTCCTCCAGAGGCGTATCAAGATTTCCTTCAGCGCGAATCACTCCTACCGCGCGTAAAAATCGTACATAGGCATCATATTTTTTGGCAATGGGGCCGATCAGGAAACAGCCGGCGGAGTTGGCATAACCCTCCCCCAGGCCATTGACAACCCGATGATGGATATGAATGCTCCTGCAGGTGCTCACTCGTCCACTACTAGCATCATCCTCATTAAAGCGAATCACCGGTACACTGCCATCTTCCGCCTGGGACGTTACCTCCAAAGCCGGGTATCCCTTATGGTTGACCGTCACCAGGTGATACAGACCGTCCCGTACGATCGGCATATCCCTTCCGTCGTTAAAGTCCGTATCCTTGGGATAATCAGGTACCGTGCTGCAGAAGTTATCCTCAAATACGATGGCTGGCTTGCTGCCTATGTTTTTTACCACCACGCACAGGGCATTTTGGCGCACTGTAACCTTTGATGTTTTCCCCGAGCCTTCAAACAAAAAAACAGCTGCTTTCCCCTGCTCCAGCACCAAACGTCCGACGCGTTCATCATCCAGGAACTTGTTGATCGTTTGATCCACATAGTCGCTTGTGGCAGCGGAAGCCGCTGTGGAGTGAAGGGGCAGAAACTTCTGATCCGCGGGTCCGGGAAGGACAACTTCGCCAGCAAAGCCGCTGGTTGGCAGAACTGATACCGCCAATGTCACAGCAAACGCCAATGCAAGAATACGGCAAGTATTCAGCTTCATGCCAGCGTCCTCCCGAGGATGAATGACGAAACGATAGATTTAATACCGCAATGATACCATCGATAAAAAAGGGTGTCAACATGATCCGGGGAAGACCGAATACGTAAAAACAGCACCAGAATCGTTTGTGAACGACTCCGGTGCTGTTTCAGCCAGGCAAGTCTTACTCCTCGTCTTCCCCTTCCATCACATCGGGAAAAAACGGCTTGTTGCACTTGGGGCAGACAGGGCTCTGGTCAAAATCGATGTCCGCTGCCTTCAGGCGCATGGGATTGCCGCAGTGGGGGCACTCAAAGGACAACTCCTCGTTCTCGTTGAAGGCCGACTCGTCGTCCTCCTCATCATAGTCCTCGTAATCGTCCTCGTCCTCTTCGTCTCCAAAGAGCACCTCTTCCATGTCACTGAGATCCTCATCGATGGACTCCACGTACTCATCCAGCTCCGCCATGCCGTTCTCCAGCTCTGCCAGCTTCTGCGCCATTTCATCCATGACGGACAGCATTTCCAGCATAAGCTTGTTCTCGTTCTGGTCCTTGGAAAGGTTCATGCCTTCAGCCAAACCCCTCAGGTATGCCGTGCGGTCTGTCAGATTGCCCATAGGGTCTCCTTTCGCGGCTTCCCATTGCCTGGGATAGCAACACACTCTATTTTATTGTTACTTGCACCGCTCCATGTATTCACCGGAACGGGTATCCACGCGTATGCGGTCCCCCGTGTTGATGAACAGGGGCACCTGGAGGCTGTATCCGGTTTCCAGCTTGGCCGGCTTGTAGGTATTGCTGGCGGTGTCGCCCTTGAAGCCCGGCTCGGTATCAATGATCTCAAGCTCCACAAAGTTGGGAGCCTCCACACTGAAGGCGCTGCCCTTGAAGAACTTCACGGTCACGTTGGTTCCCTCTTTCACGAAGGGGATGGCATCCTCCACCGACTCCTTGCTCAGGGGAACCTGCTCGTAGGTCTCAACATCCATAAAGTAGTACAGATCGCCGTCCGCGTAGACATACTGCATTTCCTTGGTTTCCACCACAGCGCGGGGCATTTTGTCCGTGGGGTTGAAGCTGCGCTCCACCACCGCTCCGGTCATGATGTTCTTGATCTTGGTGCGGACAAAGGCGGCGCCTTTGCCGGGCTTCACATGCTGAAAATCTACGATATTCCAAACGCCGCCATCCCACTCTATGGTTATTCCCTTGCGAAAGTCCCCTGCCGTAATCATTCATTTTCCTCCGTTCGCAGTTGATGATGAATCCTATAGGATAATCAGGTCCCGGGTTGGCGTGGTAAGCGCCATGCATCCGTTCTTGGTGACAACCACAGTATTTTCAATCCGCACCCCCCCTATGCCGGGGAGATAGATGCCGGGCTCCACGGTCATGAGCATGCCCTCCTCCAGGACATCCTCAGAGATGTCATTGCAACGAGGAGCTTCATGGATGTCGATCCCCAGACTGTGCCCCAGGCCATGGCCAAAGCGGCCTTTATAACCCTGGGCATGGATGTAATCCCGCGCCACCCGGTCGACCTCCCGGCAAGCCTTGCCTGCCGCAACGGCCTCCTGAGCCAGCCTTTGAGCTTCCTGTACCACCCGGTAAACTTTTTTCATCTCGTCACCGGGATCGCCCAAAGCAAACGTACGGGTCATGTCGGCGCAGTAGCCGCCCACCTTCGCGCCAAAGTCCAGGGTGATCATATCGCCCCTTTTCAGCTTCGTGTCGCTGGGAACCGCATGAGGCAGGGAACCGTTCGCCCCGGAGGCCACAATGGTGGAAAAAGCGATGCCGTCGGCTCCATGGCTGCGCATGTCATACTCCAGCAGGGCGGCCAGTTCCTTCTCTGTCATGCCTTCCCTGATCTGGGGCAGCAAGCGCTCAAAGGTTTCACCGGTAATCCGGCAGGCTTCCCGGATCAGGGCCAGTTCTCCCTCGTCCTTGATGCGACGCATCTTCTCCAGGGAACTGTCCAGAGGCTTCCAGCGGACCTTGGGCAGGGCATCCTTCAACTTGTCAAAGGCGCAGACCGTCAGGCCGTCATCCTCAAAGAGAATCTCTTCCACGCCCCACCGGTCACAAAGAGATCCCAGCACATCCTCCTGACTTACGCCCTTTTGGGTCATGTGGATGTCAAAGCCGGGAGCCTGTTTTTCCGCCTGTTCGGTGTAGCGGAAATCCGTTATCAGGGCCAGCCCTTTGTCCGACAACAACAGACATCCTTCCCCGGAGTACCCGGAGAGATAAAACATATTGGAGGGTTTATGAATCAGGACTCCCTGTCCAGGCCCCGCCTGGATCATTTCCAAAAACCGGTACGCGCGTTTGCTCATACAACCATTCCCTTGTGGAGACGCTGAACGGCTCCTGTATTTGCATCCAATACCATCTATCAGTGTACCACAAACCCAATGGGCGCGCTACTTATTTTTCCTAATTCTGTGATTTTTTCATCCAGCATGGCCCCTCAGTATCCCAGAGGCTCCTCCACCAGAAGCACACGCATCTCCCGGCCCCTGGGCACCCGGTCCAACACCAGCGTCAGGCGGCACATGCTGTCCGCACAGGTTTCTCCCTCACACAGCCCTGTGAGGGCACAACCGGTTTTCAAGCCCAGCCTGCGGGCGTTCTGGGGGCAGGCAATCTTCTTGATCCTGGCAATGGCTGTGTTGATGCCTCCATCCACCACTTTGGAATGGCTCACCACGAAAAATACTTTCTTCGGGCCGAAAGAAACGGCACCCACCCTGTTGCCAATACCGTCCACCAACACCAGCTGCCCTTGCTTGGTAATGGCATTGGCGGAGGTCAGGTACACGTCGGCTCTCATGCTCTGCTCGCGGATTCTGGCATGATCCTGAGGGGGAGCCCCGGCGGTGCTGAGAACTGTACAGCCTTTAAGCGCCAGCTCCTCCAGCACATTGGTGTCCCGAATACTCACCGAACCACCCGCTCCCACCACGGCTCCCTGGGGAATGTGGGAGAGCAGATACTTACAGGCCTCCTTCCCCGTGCGAAGAGGAATGACCTCAAACCCGCCCGCTTCCAATCCCCGGACGACCTTCTCCATCGTCTCTTCCATGATTACCTCTCCCTTCGTCCTTCGTACCGGATCATGGGCTGCAGCGCGCCCTGACCCTCCACATACGGCTTGAGTTCGACCCCAGACGACTTCTGCAGCTTGTCCATCACCCTCCGGGCATCCTTTCCGGCAGCCAGCACAGGCTGATAATTATTGCTCCCCTTGTCTCCGCTGATTCGGATAGGCCAAAGGGTCAACCCCATGCTTTGCAGCTCTCCTTCTTTAAAAGAAAGCTCCGCCCTCAGGATGCAGGCGTCCATGTCTCTGGGCCTCAGATTTCCCCCAAAGCAGCAGTTTCCCAGGCTGTACAACACCGGGACACCCTGTAGCAGCTCCATTCCCTGCACCACATGAGGATGATGGCCCACCACCAGATCCGCCCCATTCTCCACGGCAAAGGCCGCCGCGGCGCGCTGCCTGGCAGAGGGCTGTGCATCATATTCCACACCGCCATGAATGGTATGGACAATCCACTGGCAGCCCACACTGCGCAGAACCTCCATCTGACGGGCCAGGGCCTCCCTGCGGCGCTCGCTCAGATTGGCAGTGCTTCCTGTGAATCCCACACGCATCCCATTTTTCTCCGCAACGGTGACCATTTCCTCCCCGAAATAAGCCACCTGTTCCGCATTCAGGGCACGAAGCGTGTCCTTATACCCCCGGCGGCCAAAGTCCATTACATGATTGTTGGCCAGATTGACGCATTCCACACTGCCCAGGGAGAGGATGGCTGCATAGCGCGTTTCTCCAATAAAATGAAATGTCTTGCCAGGGGCGGGGTCCTTCCGATTGTCCGATAGCACACCCTCCAGGTTCACCACCGTGACATCATCCGTGGCAAATAGGCTCTCAAGCCCGGAAAAGGGATAACTGAGTCCATGTTTGCGGACAACGCCGCCAAAACCTTTGGCCCCGTTCACACCGGAAGGCTCGCCGCCCAGGGTGCAATCCCCCCCGAAGGTCAGGAGCATGCTCACATTCTGGGTGTGCACCTGCATGGCGGTGGTGAGGAGCGCCGGTGGTACCTCCTCCGCAGAGAATGTATAAAACGCAACCGCCTGCTCCGCCCAGGCCGGTTTGGCAAAGCACCCGGCCCAGCATAGCAGGCATACAAGCATCGCTACGCCCCATCGTTTCATGCTCTCACCCCATAACATCAGTATATCACAGGCTGAAAGAACGCGCAAAGCCATACGGCCTTGCGCATAGGATGGGCGAATTCCTTTGCCGGCTACCCTCTGCCGCCCTGTCTTCTGGGCTGGGAGAAACAGGGGATGGATAAGCGGACCTCCACCAGAGCGGTCCCGGTTCGCACCTGCATGTCGGCCTGGAGTCCGGCGTCCTGCATTTGCTCTACAATGCCTCGTATCGCGTTGATGTAGAGCCTGTGGTCCCGCATCAAGGGAATCATCCGGCGGTCCCTGGGTACGGGAATGGGCATCCGGGACAGGGTTTCTTCCACCAAATCCTCGGTATCCCTGAGAGAAAGGCCGTTCTTGCCCACATGCTCGACCATGCGCTTGCGGCCCTGCTCTCCGGGAATGCGCAGAATCGCCTGAGCCTGCTGTTCAGAAAGCTGATGCCGGCGCAGCAGCTTTCGGGTCTCCTCTGCAAAGCTGAGCAGGCGCAGTTTTCGCTGGAGGGTAGCCTGGGAACGGCCCAGACGCTGCGCCAGTTCCTGACGGCTGATCAAGCCTGTTTTAAGAAGCAGGTCGTATTCCTCCGCCTCCTCCAGGTAATGAACGGTCCCTTTGAGCAGCCGGTTGAGGAGGCCGGAGATTCTTTCCTCCAGATTCCACCGGGGGCTGATCACCGCATCCACGCAATTCTGCCCCAGTGCTTTGAGTTCCAACAGGCGCTCGCGGCCTGCCAGAAGTATGTATCCGCCTTCCTCCCGCAGTTCCAGAAGCACGCTGGCGCCGCCCTCCCAGACATCCGCCCCGGGGAGGCCTCTGCAGCCGACTTCCCCATCCTTCCAGCCCGCGATCTCGCTGATGGGTACCCAGCACACTTGTTCCGCAAGCATCTGCATGGCCCCGCCCCCTCGTCGCCAGCTTCCCGTCATGGGTCTGAGCGCGCCGAGCGGCTACGCATACCCTCCCCCTTGGCATACGCGGCTGTCCGGCGCGCCCATACAAAGCAAATTCCTTCTCTTGCTCTTTTTTCCTGCTATAAAAGGGACAGAATCGTTCGTCACAAACGGACAAGCCTCTGTGTCGCATCCTTGTCCTTTAATGTATTCTGCCCTTGCTTGTGTCACCTCTTGTCGACATCTCCCAGGGGTTTACGCACCGGTACCCCGGCTTTTCGGGGATACTGTCGAAAGGTTTTTTGCATTTTCTCACATACCACCGCATGATGCCGCCAATCCGGCTGGCTGGGCAAGGTCACGGGATAGGAAAGCAGGGCGCCTCCCCCCAGCATCATGGCTGCCCGGTTTCCCACGTCCCATTCCTCCCCGACGGAGGGGCCCTTGTAGCAGATCATACGGCCTCCCACCCGCACCAGGGGAAGCATCAGTTCGCAAAGCACTGCCAGGGGAGCTACCGCCCGGGCTACGGCCACGTCAAAGCTTTCCCTTAGCTGTGGTGTTTGCCCGGCATCCTCCGCGCGGCTATGAAGGGTTTGCACCCGGGCAAGGCCCAGGGCATCTGCCACCGTGTCCAGAAAACCGATCCGCTTCGCCTGGGAATCCAACAGCAACACCTGCATATCCGGCCTGACTATGGCCAGGGGCAGGCCGGGAAAACCCGCGCCGCTGCCCACATCCACCAGCTTTGCTTCCTGGGGAAAAAGCCCCGCAATGGCCAGAGGGGCCAGAGAATCCATATACAGGCGATCCAATGCGGTATCAAAGTCCGTTTCTCCGGTGAGGTTCATGTTTTGGTTCCATTGGCTCAGCAGGACGTGGTAGTCCCAAAGTCTGTCGGGAGCATGGGGATCATAGGCAATGCCCAGCCCATCCAGGCGGCCCGTCAGCAGGGACACTCCCTGCTCCCTGGTCAAAGGCGTAACCCCAGATGCTTGATGCCCCAATATTTCACCCATGCCAAGGCCTCCCGGAAGTGGTTCTTCGCCCAATATTCAAGCCCATTCCTGCACAGGCTTCCGATGCCCTGGGTGGGGACATCCAGGTCTGCCGCAATAGCCAGAGCTCTGGGCAGATGATAGTCGCTGGTGACGATGAGAGGCCTTTCGCGGCCTAGTTTTGACAGGATCGACCAGGCATTGCGAATGTTATCCCGGGTATCCTCAGAGCCGGTCTCCGCGATGATCTGATCCGGCGGCAGACCGTCTTTGATGAGCAGTTCCCTCATGACCTTGCCTTCGGCATCCGGTTCGTTCCCCCCCCTGGCCCCGCAGGTTACGATGGGGCAGGGGTGCCGCCCGTACATTACAAGCGCCTTGTCCAGCCGCCAGCGCAGCTGAACCGAAGGTTCCCCGGAGGGCAGCACCTGGGCACCCAACACAATCATGGAATCATAGTCCGAAGGGGGCGGCACATGGACTTCCTGGTAACAGACATAACCCACCAGGCCGGCAAAAGAGACCACACCCATGCAAAGCAAAAGGATCGCCAACCGTACCAGCCTCCCCAGGGATTTTCTATTTCCGGCCGCCATCTCCTGATTCAGGCTTTCCGCTTGCTGGTTCTTCGCTCCCATTTTTCCTCCAACACGTTGTCTTTTGCTCACTCCGCCTTCTGCTCCCCCATGGGCAGCTTACTGCAGGAGCGGATGCCTCCGGATGAATCCGCCGCCCGGTTGGATAAACCCTCCGGAGAACTCTCCTGCCGGATCAAACGGCTGGCAACCATACTCAAGGCTTTCCCGTCCGCCACGATCATATGATCAATCAGCGTGATATCCATTCCCTGGAGCACAGCACCCAGCCTTCGGGTCACCTCCACATCTTCCTGGGAAGGAATGAGGGAACCTCCGGGATGGTTATGGCACAGCATCACACTGTGGGCATTATGAAGCAGGGCCGCCTCAACGACCAGCCTGGGGTAAGCAGGTACGTTGGTGAGGGAACCCCTGGCAATCATCGCGCTATAAAGCACCTGCATTTGCCCATTCAGGCAAATGGCATAAAAAACCTCCCTGCGCTCGCCCTCCAGAAGCTTGACGCAATAATCCTCCGCCTTTTGGCGGGTGGCAAGTGTCACCCGCTCCCCAGCCTTTTCCATCTGGGCATAACGGGCTACAGGGGCAAATAGGCTAAGAAAGGCTGCGGCATACTCACCGATGCCCTTAACCTGGCACAGCCGGCGAGGTTCAGCCTCCAGCACGCTGTGAAGCGACCCGAATTTTTCCAGCAGATCGTGGGCCAAGGGATTCACGTTCTTCTGCGGAATTGCATAAAACAACATCAACTCCAGCACCTCATGAGGCGCGAATCCTTCCAACCCCTGCTTTAAAAACCGGTCTCTCATGCGCTGCCTGTGTCCCTCGTGCTCCATGCCGCTGCCACGCTCCACCCTGTATCCGTTGCTTTTCCGGAATATTCCATAGTATATCACAATTCCCAGGAAAGGAAAACCAGTCCTAAAGGATGGTTCGGCTGCGCTTTTTCGTTTAATTGGCTGTAGCCCATCCCCGGCAGGGCCGGAATCATCGCACTTTTTACCGCGCAGGTCTTTCCCACGCCTGTAAAATGATGTATAATAAAAGATGGGCTTTTATCAGCTATACGAAGGTGGGGACGAGAACGCATGCAAACGCTTTGGACGCAGATCAAGACCGTTCTTTGGAATGTGTTCAACCGCCCTACCATCACCGACATTCTTGACATCTTCATTGTAGCCTTTTTGCTGTATGAACTGCTGATGCTCACCAAGGAAACCCGAGCCAGCGCGGTGCTCAAGGGCCTGGCCATGCTGCTTTTAGCCAGTTGGGTCAGCGATCTGTTGGGTTTGACGGCCCTGAACTGGGTTTTGCTTAATGTGGTAAACAACGGCGCACTGGTGCTGGTAATCCTCTTTCAGCCTGAACTGCGCAAAGCACTGGAACAGATCGGCAGGGGAGCCCTGCGGGACAGTTCTCACCCCACCGATCAGGAGGAAAGCGCCCGCATTATCCGGGAAGTTACCAACAGCATCCTATCCTTAAGCCGCCGCCGGGTAGGCGCGCTCATCGTGTTTGAACAGCGCATTGGTCTCAAGGACGTGATTGAAACCGGCACCCGCATCGATTCACGAATTTCGGGCGCACTGCTGGAAAACATCTTTGAGCCCAACACGCCCCTGCATGACGGCGCGGTGGTAATCCGCTCTACCCAAATCATGGCAGCCGCCTGTATCCTCTCCCTCAGTGAGGGCAAGGCGATCAGCCGGGAGCTGGGCACCCGCCACCGGGCTGCCCTGGGCATCACGGAGACCACCGATGCCGTCACGCTGATCGTCAGCGAGGAGACCGGCATCATTTCCCTTGCCCGTGAGGGCAGGCTCACCCGCCATTTGGACCGCACTGCCCTGGAGGCGGTGTTAAGCGGCATGTACCATCAAAGGGACACCAGTCTGTGGGCTACCCTTTTGGAAAAAACCAAACGGCGAAAGGGAGGTGCAGTATGAACTTGGAGCCTGAGATGAACGAAAAGAAAGGCGCGTACCCTGAAAAAAACACTCTGCACACCGCGCTGAAGGGGCTTCCCCTCAGGCTGTGGAAGATGCTGATGCACCGCCTGCCCTGGAAGCTATTGGCTTTGTTTTTGGCTGTCTGCCTTTGGGCAGGCCTGATCACCCAGGACCCCTCCCTTACCCGGGAGCGGACCTTTGCCGATGTGCCCGTTACCGTAACCGGCAAGGATACCTTGCAGCGCAACGGACTGATCGTGCTGACCAATTTTGATGTCACTCCACTGACCGTGCGGCTCAGCGCGGATGTTCCCCAGCGGGAATACAACACCGTGACAGCCGCCAACTATAACCCCCGCATAGATTTAAGCAAAATCACCTCGACCGGCCTGCAGAAGCTCCGCATCAGTACCTCCTCCACCACCACCTATGGAAGTGTGAGCCAGGTCTTCCCGGATAGCGTGGAAGTGATGGTGGACGAGTATATCACCAGTTACCGGGTACCGGTGTCCGTGGAGCGCAAGGGGCAGTTTCCCAAGGGATTCTATGGCACGGTTCCCGCATTGGACCCAGCCAGTGTCTCTGTCAGCGGCCCCAAAAGCATCGTTACCCGAATTGCCCGGGTGATGGTGGACTTTGATGTGTCCCAACTTCCCCCCCAGGTGGGTCTGGTTCGCACCGCGCTCCCCATGCGCTTTGAGGACGCTTTGGGTGATGAGATTCGAAGCGATTTTATCGATGTCACCAGCGCAGGGGTGTTGCTGCGCTCCATCGTAGTGGAGCAATCCCTGTACGCCACCAAAACCCTGCCCATCTCCTCCCTGTCCCTCACCCAGGGATCCCCTGCCCAGGGGTATGAGATCAAAAGCGTCAGCGCTACACCCAACATCCTGGTGGCCGCCGGGGAGGAAACGGGGCTGGAGGCTCTGGATTCCCTCTTTTTAGAGCAGCCCGTGGATGTGGCGGGCCGTAGTGAGCCCTTTTCCGTTCAGGTCAAGATTCGCAAGCCTTCGGAACTTGTTTACCTCAGCGCGGACAGCATCACCCTGTATGTGGAGATCACCCCGGTGATGAGTACCAGGGAATTTGATAAGGTCAAACTCAGCTTTACGGACCGCTCCACCCATCGCAAAGTGACGTGCGATCTGGAAAACGTCTCACTGACTCTCACGGGCCCTGCCATGATCCTGAACAATTTGAAAGCCACGGCATTTGTTGCCTATGTGGATGCCAGTGATTTGCCTGCCGGAGACTATGAACTGCCCATCCTGCTGAAGATCAGCGGCGTGGACGAAAGAAATTTCACCTATGCCATAACTCCCAAAAATGCCGCCTTCCATGTGGAGGTGGAGTGACAGAATCCTTGTTCCCAATCAGTGAGCGAAAGAAAGGAGATCCTGCATGAACGGCTTTTCCAGCGCCATTCTTACCCTTCTGCTGGGATGGCTTCGCGCTCTGTTTAGCAGCCTCTGGCGTGTACTAAGCAGCGAGAGCGGCTCAAGCTTCCTCTCCTTTTTACGGCTCCATTGGAAAACAGTGTTTATTATCCTCTGTGTGGGCGGCTTTGTGCTGGATCGGATCATCTATTTTTTTCGCTGGCGCCCCGACTATGTGTGGAGCAGCCGCTGGGGCAGGTTGAAGCGCAGCCTGTCCCAGCGCAAGCCATATTCCAGGGAGGCCGCCCCTCAACAACGAAGGCAAGCCACCCAAGTGGAAGAGGTGAGGGATGACTGGATGTATGATCCCCTGCCCGTCAGTACCCGGGATTTCGCACCTCTGGCGACCCAGGATCCGGAAGTTGCCTATGGCGCGCCGCCACTGGCGGACATACAGCCGGTGTTTGACGATCCCACGGAGGTATGGACTCCCGTCGCTGCCCATGGACTATCGATGGAATCCTACCAGCAACCCTATGAAAACCCGGCTGAGCATCTGATCCCCGGCTTTGGCCTCTCCACGTCCGAACCCTCTGCCTATCTGCGGGAGAATCAGGAGGGTTATGCCATGGCCCCAACATCTGAAATCCCCTATCCAAGCCGCGAGATCCTCCCCCAAAGCGAACCCATACACCCAGGCCTTGATCTGGAAACCTTCCAGCAGAACATAGGGCTGAATGAGCCCCAGGAACCCTCTTCCCGGGAGAAGCCGTTGCTCCGGCCCGTGGTTGCGTTTCCCAATCCCTCCTATGTGTCCTTTTACCGGGAGGCAGACAAGCCCGAAACCCCAGTACGGTCCAAAGGCAGCCTGTCCTCCCTGGCCAAAAAGGCGCGGGAACTGGTCCGCGTCAGCGACGAGGACAACCCGCCTTCCATACGTGATCTCCAGCCTACCGCCGACTTCAAGACCGCTTTTCATGCTCCGGTATTGCCAAAAAAGCCAGGGGAGGCCGATGAGGAATGATGCTGCCCCTCCAGGGAAAATATACGCTGCTGTTGGGCCACTATGGCAGCGGTAAAACCGAGCTGGCCTTGGCCCTGGCCATGGAGCAGCGCCACAGTTCCGGCGGACGGGTGGCGTTGGTGGATCTGGATATGGTGAACCCCTATTTTCGCAGCGCGGAGCAGAAAGCTTTGCTGGAACAGGAGGGCATCGAAGTGATGATGCCTTCTTTTGCGCTGTCCTCCGTAGACGTGCCCTCTCTCCCGGCCCAGATCCAGTCTGTGTTTGAATCGGACTTCGACCATGTAGTGATCGATGTGGGCGGAGATGATACCGGAGCTGTAGCCCTGGGCCGGTATGCGGCGCATCTGGCAGCCCGCCGGGAACAGGTGGTTGCCCTTTATGTGGTGAACCCCCTCAGGCCTTTTTCAGATACGGTGGAGGATATCACGGCCCTGTTTGCCATGATTGAAAGCCGCGCCCGGATTCGCCCGGACTATCTGGTAAACAATGCCAACCTGCAGGAGGAAACCACTGCCAGGGACCTGATTCAGGCCCAGGATTTGCTTGCCAGGGTTGCCCGGCGATTGAACGTGCCCGTGGGTCTGGTGGTGGGTGCGCAGCACTTGCGCAAAGAGCTTCCTCCTGAGATGCAAGCCCTCTACTTTCCCCTAAGTCCTGTGATGAAGCCCGAGTGGCTGCGGGAGGACAGATGAACGCATTCCCCCCTTTGCCTAAAGCTTTTGTGGAACGGATGAGAGTTCAGCTCGGCGGGGAATCGGAGGCGTTTTTTGCTGCCCTGGAGGCCTCCTCCCAACGTGGCATTCATATGAATCCCCGAAAGCCGCTGCCCCTGGGGGATGAACCCGACGGCCTGCTAGAGCCCATCCCCTGGGAACCAAATGGTTATTGGCTCTCCGCCGAAAGCCAGGCAGGAAGCCATCCCATCCATGAAGCAGGAGCCTATTATCTGCAGGAGCCCAGCGCCATGATTCCCACCCGCATCCTTGCGCCCCAGCCGGGGGAACGGGTGCTGGATTTGTGTGCTGCTCCCGGGGGGAAATCCATCCAACTGGCGGACATGCTGATGGGACAGGGGTTGCTGGTATGCAACGAGCCTGTATCGTCAAGAGCTGCGGTTCTCAGCCGCAATGTGGAGAGAATGGGTCTTTGGGGGACCCTGGTGGTCTGTGCTGACCCGGACCAGCTGGCCAGGGTTTGGTCCCAGGCTTTTGACGCGATACTGGTGGATGCCCCATGCAGCGGTGAGGGCATGTTTCGCCGTCATCCAGAAACTCGCCTGCAGTGGCAGGAAAACAGCCCAGCCGGTTGCGGGTCGCGTCAGAGACGCATTCTTGCCTCTGCCCATCAGTTGCTAAGGCCGGGAGGCCGATTGGTATACAGCACATGCACCTTTTCTCCTGAGGAAAACGGAGAGATGATTGCCTGGTTCCGCGGCGAGTATCCGGACATGAAGCCGATGGAGTTTTCCGTTCCTATGGGGGATGATTGCTTCGAGTTCTCAAAGGACGGCTTGCTCCAGGTGTATCCCCATCGCATCCGGGGAGAAGGGCATTTTGTCGCGATGCTGGGCAAGGAGAATCTTCCGTCCGATTCTGCCCCATTTCTCCCGCCTGGCCAAGCTCTAAGGCCGCCCTCTCCCTTGCAATTGGATGCCTTCCGGGGGTTCCTGGGTCGGGCCGATGAAAACGCGGGAGAGCCGCTCCTGCCCCTCCCCAATGCCCTGCTGGGGGAAACCTTGCTTTATGCTCCCCCTTTGCCTCCCCTTGGCGGCATCAAGGTATTGAGGGCCGGATTGCATCTGGGGAGCCTTAAGGGTAAATCCTTCGTCCCGGATCATGCCTTGGCCCTGGGCTTGGATGCCCCCTATTCGTTCCCGACCGTTTCTTTATTCCATGCAAGCGCAAGGGCCTATCAGCGGGGAGAAACCCTCCCGATGGAAGACGCGCCCGGCGGCTTTGTGCTCATGACTTATCATGGAATTGCCCTGGGATGGGCCAAGGGGAATGACGGTCAACTGAAAAACCATTATCCCAAGGGGCTTCGCCGGCCCTAGTACAAAGGAGAGTTTATGGAATTTGTTCAGCTGAAAGGCCTGGCACAGAAGGCCAGCCGTCTGTGTATGGGCGGCTGCCCAGCAGGAGAATACGGATGGGGCCATGTCAGCCGCCAAGAGGTCGAGGCTGCCATCCTCCACGCTGTGGATCTTGGCGTCAACTTTTTTGACACCGCGGATACCTACGGTCTGGGCCGCTCGGAGGAAACCCTGGGCGAAGTGCTGCGGGGGCGCCGGGAGAAGGTGATCCTGGCGACAAAATTTGGCGTCCGCATGGAACAGGGCCGGACCTTTTATGATAACAGCCCCACCTACATCGATTCTGCGCTCAAGGCCAGCCTGGCCCGTATGCGAACGGATTATATTGATCTGTACCAGGTGCATTATCTGGACGGAGTAACTCCCATTTCCCAAATGATGGAGACACTGCTGAAGCATAAGCGCCAGGGAGCAATTCGCGGAATCGGCCTGAGCAACATCAATCCTGCCGACCTGCCCGCTTTTAAGCCCTATGCGTCGGAACTGGCCGGCTTCCAAAACCATTACAGCCTGGCCCATCGCAACGACGAAGTCTCCATCCTCCAGATCGCAGAGACCCTGGACATCATCCCCATGACCTGGGGCAGTCTGGGACAGGGCATCCTGACAGGCAAGTACGGCAAAAACGTGAGCTTTGAATCCGATGACCGCCGAAGCCGTCCGGTCTATGACAATTTTTACGGAGAGAAGCTGGAAAAAAACCTGCGCATCGTGGAAACCATGGAATCCATGGCTGAGAAATACAAGGTGCCGGTGTCCAGTGTCGCCATCCGCTGGATTCTGGAGACCCTGCCCCACAGCGTGGTGATCACGGGGGTAAAAAGCCCAGGGCAGATTGAAGACAACGCCAAGGCTTTCTCATTTGCTTTGTCGCCGGAGGAACGCGCGGAGCTAAACATTCGGTCCAGGTAAACGTCCAGGGGGCTACGCCCCCTGGATATTTTATCGGTTTCTCATCAGGTGGCTCTTGTCGTACTCCACCAAATCCCAAAGGTTCCCATACAGGTCCTTGAACACCGCCACCGTTCCATAAGGGGCCTGTTTGGGTTCCCGGACAAACTCGATGCCTCTGCCCAGCATCTTTCTGTAATCCCGCCAAAAGTCGTTGGTTTGCAGAAACAGGAATACCCTGCCGCCGGTCTGCTCGCCAATGAAGGCTTCCTGCTGGGCCTTGCTGGCACGGGCCAGTAAAATTCCGCTCTCCTTGGAGCCCGGTGGGGCCACCACCACCCAGCGCTTGTCCTGTTCCTGCTGATAGGTATCCTCCAGCAGGATAAAATCCAGCTTTTGGGTAAAGAAGGCAATGGCTTCGTCATAATCCCGTACAACAAGGGCCATCAGGGCAATGGACTGCTTCACTGCGGCCTCCTGGTGCTCGGTGCGGCTTCCTTCATCCCGGGTGCGAATCAGCTTTCGCTGAATCTTCCCGCTGATGGTCTTGGGAAGCTCCTCCACGAACTCAATGATACGGGGATATTTGTAGGGCGCAGTAACGGATTTCACATGCTTCTGAAGGGCCCTGACCAACTCGTCCCCGGCCTCGTACCCCCGGTTTTTCGCCAGTACCACGGTAGCCTTGACCACTTGCCCACGGTCCGGATCGGGCACGGCGGTAACTGCGCATTCCAGCACCGCCGGATGGGTTAGAAGCGCGCTTTCCACCTCAAAGGGCCCGATGCGATATCCGCTGGACTTGATCACATCGTCACTGCGGCCGATGAAGTAATAGTATCCCTCTACATCACGCCAAGCCATGTCCCCGGTATGGTACAGCCCTCCCTGAAACACCTCGTCGGTCTGTTCCTGGTTATGATAATAGCCTGCGAAAAGCCCCGGCGGGTGACCCCGATCAAGACGGATGACGATCTCACCCTCCACGCCGTCCTCCACCTCATTGCCCTGCGCGTCCACCAAAGCGATATGATAAGCGGGAGAGGGCTTGCCCGTAGAACCGGGCTTGGGTTCCATCCACTTGGTGGTCATCAGCAAGGGCGTGGTTTCGGTCTGCCCGAAGCCTTCGCGGATCTTCACCCCGGTGGCTTTGAGGAACTGCTCATATACCTCGGGGTTTAACGGCTCTCCGGCACAATTGGCCCACCGCAGGTGGCTGAAATCATACTTGCTGATGTCCTCCTTGATCATGAAGCGATAGACCGTGGGAGGCGCGCAGAAGCTGGTAACCCTGTGCCGTGTAATTACCTCCATCAGCTGGGAGGCCACAAGACGGTCAAAGTCATACACAAACAGGGTCGCGCCGCAGATCCACTGGCCGAACATCTTGCCCCATCCTGCCTTGGCCCAACCGGTATCCGCCACGGCCATGTGAATGTCGTCGTCCCCCAGATTGTGCCAGTAATAACCGGTTACCGTCTGGGCGATGGGATAGACCCAGTTGTGGGTTGACATCTTGGGCATCCCCGTGGTGCCGCTGGTAAAGTACATCAGCATCCTGTCCTCATTGGCGGGAAGATCCTTGGGTTTCTCCCAATGGGGGGAGGCTACCTCCAGCTCTTCGTTGAAGTTGAAAAAATGCTCGTCCTCACACAAGGTGAAAAGGGTGCGCACCGTTTTGCAATCGGGCTTTGCCGCCCATACATTGGCCCGAACCTCTGCCTCGTCCACACACAGGATGGCGCGGGCCTCCGCCGCGTTGGCCCGATAAACAATGTCCTTTTTTTGCAGCTGCGCTGTGGCCGGAATCAGTACGCAGCCGAGTTTGAGGAGCCCCAGAAATGCAATCCAGAATTGATAGCGGCGCTTGAGCATCACCATCACCGGTTCGCCCTTTTTCAGACCATGGGCGGCAAACACGTTGGCGGCCTGGTTGCTTAACCGGCTCATCTCGCCAAAGGTAAAGGTTCTCTCGTTGCCATGCAAATCACACCAGATCAGCGCCCGCTTTCCCGGCTCAGTCCTGGCGTACTCGTCGATGATGTCATAGGCAAAATGAAAGTGCTCCGGTATCTGCAGGGAAAAATACCGCTCAAACTCCTCTTGAGAAGTAAAATCCGTCCGAATATATCGATCCGCCAGCATACTACCATACTCCTTCTCTACAGCGGGCGCGAACTCCCATCCTCACATTCCTTAGGGGATCACCATCGCCAAAAAATGCACCGGCTCCTCACCCACAGCCTGCATGGCGTGGGGGGTGCTGGAGTTGTAATACACACTGTCTCCAGGACGCAGCACAACTTCATTCTTTCCGATGACCATGCGCATCACGCCGGAGAGGATGTAATCAAACTCCTGTCCCTCATGGCTGTTGGGCACCATCTCCCGGTTTGTTCCCGGAGGAACGGTTACATACAGGGGCTCAATCTTCCGATGGGCAAAGTTATAGGCCAGGTTCTTATACGTGTATTGGTCATGACGGACAATGTCCTGGCCTTTGCCTGCCCGGGTCACGCTGAGCACGCTGAGCCGGGGGGCCTCCCCTGTTAACAGCTCGGTCATATCCACATGAAAGACCTCGCCGATCTTCACCAAAAAACTGATGGGCATGTCCACTTCGCCGCTCTCATACTTCCGGTATTCCTCTACGGGTACGCAGAGTGCATCCGCCATCTGCTGGACTGTGTAGTCCGAAATTTCGCGAAGATCAAGAATGCGCATGGCAATCTGCTTCACCGGGTCGGACATGGTGATCCCTCCTTTTTCAAGTAGCCTTCAAAATTCCCTCTAAAGTCAACAGTGCGGTTTGGGCGCAACCCTCCTGCGGAAGCCGCCCGCTTTTTATGTTGTATTCCATTTGAAGCAGCGCATCATAGGCCGCCCCCAGGGTTTCCTGAGAATACCTGCGGGCCTGCAGCTGCGCCCTGGTTACGGCAAAGGGGGGCACACCCAGCAATGCCGCCTGGTTTTGCTGAGATACGCGCTCCTCCCCCAGCCGTCGGGCATGGTATAAAATCCTGTACTGGCGCAGCAGCATAGCCAGTATGCCCATACGGTCCTCCCCGCTGTGCTCCATGTCCGACAGCAGGCGGAATGCCTCCTCCCTCCTGCCCTCAGCCTGGGCATCCACCATCTGAAACACCGTGCACTCCAGGGATTTGGTACAGATCGCCTCAATGTCCCGGGATGTAATTTCCTCCCGATCACCCGCGTAGTTTGCCAGTTTATCCATTTCCTGCCTGAGCAGCGCCGCATCCCGGCCTACAGTAAACACCAGGAGGGCAGCGGTGTCCCTGTCCATTTTCTTACCAAGGGCCTTCATACTGCGACAGACCCAGTCCTGGCTTTCCAGGTCGCTCATGGGTGAAAAATCCACAATGGCATTGATTTTTTTAAGGTACGCATAAAGCTTTTTGCGGCCGTCGGCCTTCCCCTTCACGGTAAAGACCAGGCAGGTACTGGGGGATACATGGCCCAGGTAGTGAAGCAGGACTTCCGCCTTGCCCTCGTTTTCCTGTTTTCGCCCCGCCGTGAGCAAATCGCATTCCCGCACCACCACCACCCGCTTCTCCCCCATAAAGGGCAAGGTCTCGGCGGCTGCAATCAACGCATCGGCATCCGGGTTGTCCAGTTCCGCAAGGTTCATCTGCTCCAGGCCCTGGGGCAGCAGCTTTGCGCAGAGCCGGGCCAATGCCTGCTGCTTGATGTATTCCTCGCTCCCCTCCAGCAGATAGACCCCTGAAAGGGTTCTCTCCTTGATTGCAGTGAAAAAGCCCGTATGGTTCACAAATACCCCTCACTTGTACGTGGTCAGCTCCAGTCGTCCATCGGCGACTGTCAAGGTGATGTCTCCCCGCTCATCGGTGCGATAAACCGGTATGCCCTGACCGGCCAGACGCTCCAGTGTTTCCATGGCAGGCAATGCAGCGTTCCCCACCGGGCAGGATATGAGGGCCATGGAAGGCGAGACAAAGTCCACAAAGGCTTTGGACGTGCTGTTTTTGCTGCCGTGATGAGCCACCTTCAGCACGTCACAGGGAATGGCTGCATAGGATTCATACGTTCCATTCAAATCGCTGGCGCTCAGGAGAACATATCCGTCCATGTTCACGGCCAGGGCCATGGACATATCATTGGCGGCCTGGCCACTGCGCAGCTTGTTACCTATCGGCCACAGGGATGTAATGGTCACCTTATTGTAACGCAATTCCTGCCCTGCCGCAAGCTCCGCGACGGGAACACCCCTTTGCAGCAGCATATCCACCAGGTCGATTGCCTGAGGGTCCACCAGCTGGCGGGTGGCCCCTGCCGGGAGATAGACCTGTTTGATGGCTATTCCTGCCTGCATCAGCTCGGGAATCCCACCCACATGGTCCAGATGCAGATGGGTTAGAAACAGCGCATCAATGTCCCTTCCCTCTGCCAACAGCGTGTCCGTCAGTTCCCTGCCATCCTCCCCCGTATCAATCCCCAGGGTAATCCTGCCATCCATCACCAGGGCCGCATCCCCATGCCCCACACTGAGCTGCAGATAGCGCAACTGAGGAGGCCGGGTGAGCCAAGCTCCGCCAAAGGCCAGGCCGGTCACCAGCATCAGGGCTACAAGCCGCCTTTTCCACCCCCCCGGAAAATATCTGGATATCAGTACCCCAGCCACCGCTGCTCCGCAGAGAACGAAGGCCGGCGCAGAAGGTACCCGAAGGGAGGCATAGGGCAGCTCCGCCAACAGCTTGACCAGCCACAAAAGACAGACACTGAGGGATTTGGCCACGAAGCCTACTGCAAGCCCAATCCAAGGTACAAAGGATAAGGCCAGGGCGATGAAATAGAGCGGCACCAGCACCCCCACCATGGGGACGATGAGCAGGTTGATGGCCACCCCATAGGTGGGAAGCTGATGAAAATATACCGCCGTGGGAAGCAGTACCCCCAGCTGCGCCGCAAGGGAGAAACTAAGCAAAGAGAGCAGCTTGAGCTTTTGCGCTTTCAGCCAGGCCTTCATGCCCCGGGACTCCCTTTCCATGGCGTGCCTGCCGAAGGCCCGCTTTCGGCTCTCCTTACCGCTAAACCAATCCATAAACACGGGCTGCAGAAGCAAAATCCCTGCCATAGCGGAATAAGAGAGTACCAGGCCTGCGGAAAACAGCTGCAAGGGGTTTATGATCAACACGACCACCAGGGAGGTTGCCAAGGTAATCAGTGGGTCGGGCTTTCTGCCCAGTTCCCGGCCCAGCAAGGCGGTAAGCATCATCACTGCCGAACGGACTGCAGCGGCAGAAAACCCTGTCAGACCACAGTACCCCATCAGCAGGACCGCCAGCACCGGCAACCGTAAACGTCGTCCAACTTTCAGCTTCTTTGCCAGCCACACCAGAAGCCCGCCTACAATGGCCACATGAAGCCCGGAAACCGACATCACATGGGCGATGCCTGTCCTTTGAAAGGCCAGGTTATCATCCTCCCCAAGCCCTTCCCTGTCGCTTACCAGCATGGCCATTGCAAGCCTGGCCTCATCTCCCATAACCTTTGTCAAGGCCTCCCGCATAGCGGCCCGGATACGCGAGGCAATATCTTTCCAGGGTGCATCCTGGGGCGTATTGTGGATCTGCAGACCCTTTAGCGAGGTGATCCCATAATGGATGCGACTTTGCAAAAGCCACATCCGGAAATCAAAATCATGGAGTCCCCCCTTGCCCCGAGGATGATAGACACGGCCTGTGAAGGATATCCTGGCTCCGTCATAGAGCTGAGGCATGGGGTCATCCCCATAGACATACAGGGTACAGTAGGCCCTGCCCCGCTGCCTTTGCCCATCCATCTCCACATCGCCTAAGAAAAAGGCAATCCGGTCTTGGGAATTTTGGGCAGGTTCCCCATAAACATAACCCGTTATGGCATATTCCCCCGGGGCAGGCTGCAGGGGATGAAGCCAGGCCTGCGCCCACAGCACCCCCAGAGCAAATACCGCCACAGCCACCCCCAGGTGAGGACCCAGGCCCATCCGGTGCAGCGAAAAAAGCAGCAACGCCGCCAGGGGCAGCAACAGCCAGGGCCAGCCGCTTTCCTTCATGGCCGGGGCCATAAGCATTCCCATCAGAAGCGAAAAAGCAACCACCAGCATCAGGTGGTTGCGTTCAGGATCATCGTGGCGGCGGACCGTAGTCACCAGGCGGCCTCTTCTTTCGTGCATGACCCTCTCCTGTGCCTGCGAGTTATTTGCTTTGGATGCTCTCCACCAGGCAAACCGCCTGGGCAGAAATTCCCTTCTCTGCTCCCTCAAAGCCCAAATGTTCCGTAGTGGTGGCTTTCACGCTGACGCAGGTGACAAGCATGCCCATGGCTTGTGCCAGCATCCTCCGCATCTCGTCTATATGGGGTCGCAGCTTCGGGCGCTGGGCCACAATGGTCACATCCACGTTAACAGGCCGGTATCCAGCCTCATCAAGCTGCTGCATTACCCTCCCCAGAAGCTCCAGGGACCGGGCTCCACGGTACTCTTCGTCGGTGTCGGGAAACAGCTTCCCGATGTCCCCCAGGGCTGCAGCACCCAGCAGCGCGTCCATCAGGGCATGGGTGGCTACATCCGCGTCGCTGTGGCCCAGCAGCCCTTTTTCATGGGGAATGGTCAAGCCGCACAGCACCAGCGGCCTTCCCTCCACCAATTGATGCACGTCCATTCCATGTCCGATCCGCATCATGCATCCGCTCCCCCCATCGCTCTGGTTTCCAGAATCCTCTCCGCCAGGGCCACATCCAACGGTGTGGTGAGCTTGATATTCTCATGGTCCCCCCGGCATAGATAAACAGGCAGGC
The DNA here is from genome assembly GCA_012729115.1 of Clostridiales bacterium. GTDB lineage: Bacteria > Bacillota > Clostridia > Christensenellales > Aristaeellaceae > Limiplasma. Next base: position 36,931 of record JAAYDR010000011.1, read on the forward strand.
CCATGTGCTCCACAAGGGCCGCATCATCCGTGCCCAGATAGCCGGTTTCCAGGGCGTGGTTATGGGCCTGACGCAGAAGCTCCACCCGAAAGCCCTGAGGCGTTTGCATCGCGAAGAGCTCCTCCCGGGGAAGGGTTTCCCGCACTCGCCCATCTCCCCCGGCCCGCTTGATCGTATCCGTCACCGGAACGGAGGCGATTCCGCTGCCATGCTCCATGGCAGAATTGATGACCCGTTGGATAACTGCCTCCGTCACCAGGGCCCGGGCGCCATCATGGACCAGCACCACGTCCGCATCAGGGGGCAGGGCCATAAGCCCCGCCAGAACCGATGCCTGGCGATTGCTGCCTCCCGGCACCACCTTGTGAACCAGATGGCTCATGCCATAGCGCTTCAGCAATTGTTCCATTGCCGCAAGCTCCTCTTGACGGGCTACCACCACCAGGTGACTGCACAGAGTGGAAAAAGGAGCAATGGCCCGCACAATGGCGGGAATGCCTCGCAATGGAACAAATACCTTGTTCTCTCCCCTGCCCATTCGCTCTCCCCGGCCGCCTGCCAGTACCACCGCAACGATACTCATCTCATTCCTCTCCCCGCTGAGACGCCACCTCCGGGCTTTCTTCAACCACCTGGTACAAATCCGCCGCGCCTTCCTTGCGCACATGCTCCGTGACGCTTGCGATCCGATACTTCCCCACCCGGTTGCCAAAGCGGATCTCCAGCAGATCTCCTTCCTTTACTTCTGCCCCGGGCTTGGCGACCCGACCATTGACGCTTACACGCCCTCCCGAGCAGGCCTCGTTGGCCACCGTGCGTCGCTTGATGATTCGGGAAACCTTCAGATATTTATCCAGCCTCATTGTGCGCTCTCCGCCCTTCCATCCTTGTCCTGTGATTGTACCCTGTCCCAGCCTCAGAGACAAGGCCTTGAACAAAAAAACGGGGCGCTCCGTAGAACGCCCGCGTTTGCATGAAAGCGTAAAAACCGCCTTCTCATTGTCGTTGCTTACTTGTTGACGCTGTCCTTGAGAGCCTTGCCGGCCTTGAAGACGGGAGCCTTGGAAGCCTTGATCTTGATCTGTTCGCCGGTACGGGGGTTGCGGGCAACACGGGCGGGACGATTGCGGACTTCGAAGGAGCCAAAGCCCACAACCTGAACCTTTTCACCTTCCGCTAACGCTTCGGTGATCACTTCGGTCACAGCGCCCAGGGCCTTCTCAGCGTCCTTTTTGGTGAATCCGGTCTTCTTCACGAGAGCAGCAGTCAATTCAGCCTTGTTCATAACGTAGTACCTCCTCAGTTTTAACCATCTGATCATGGTTTGAAATCGGGTTCCCCATTCGAAAGTCCCACAAAACAACGCTTCTCGAGAAAAGTGTTACTTTGCTTGCTTTCCTGAGCTCCAGTATACATCCATTTCAGATAAAGTCAAGTCCCCAACACATTTTCCTGCGCTTTTTATCGCGTTTTCCATAGAAACAAATCGATCGATGAATTTATCAGTAGCCGAAAACAGCGCTGTATCCGGATTTTTACCGCACAAACGGCACAGGTTGACAATGGAGAACAGCAAATCCCCCAATTCCTCCTCCGGATCCACCTTCTCCTTCAAATTTGCCAAAACCTCCTCTGTCTCCTCGCGAACCTTATCCAGGGCTTCCATGGGGCCGGAAAAATCAAATCCCACTTTGGCGGCCTTGTGCTGCACCTTCCAGGCCCGAAGCATGGTGGAAAGACCGGTAGATACATCCCGCATGGCTTCCCCGGTGGAGGTGATGCCCCGCTTTTCTCTCTTGATGGCTTCCCAGTTGTCGAGCACCTGAGTCGCCGTTTCCGCCTTTACGTCGCCGAAGATATGGGTGTGGCGCTCAATCAGCTTCCGGCATATCGCAGTGGTGACGTCATTCATCTCAAACTCGCCGTGCTGACGGGCAATCTCCGCATGAAACACCACCTGAAGAAGCACATCTCCCAGCTCATCGTACATATGATCGATGTCTGCCTCCCGCACAGCGGCAATGTACTCAAAGCTTTCCTCCAGCAGATTGGTCAGCAGGCTCTCATGGGTCTGCTCCCGGTCCCAGGGGCATCCCCCAGGGCCCCGAAGCCGGGCCATCACGGCCTTCAAATCCTCCATGTCATAGCGCTGCCGCTCAAGCATGGGCATTGCGGGCACATATACCGCCGTCAGGTGATCGTAATGCTCCTGCCTGTCCATATCACAAAGGGGCAGGCATTTCCTTTGCAACCCACCCTGGGCTGTTCCTTCAAAAAAAGTGATTTCCATGTCCGGGGGCATCAGGTCCAGAAGCTTCAATTTACAGTCACCGGCGCATTCCCGGCTGTGGAGCTCACACAGCAACAGGGGCTCCGTTGGGATCACCTGAACCCCACGAAACTCCTCCGCCGCATGCAGCCGTACGGAAGCACTTTGCAGGCCCAACTGGGCGAGACATCGCTCCCAGTGGCTGACCCCAGGCAGGACCGTCACTTGAACATCGGAGGGCTTTAGCCTGTGCAAGGCCATCACCGTTGCATCCATAACAGGGTCCGCCACCCCATAGCATACCGGGGCCTGACGGCTCAACTCCAGCAGCTTTACCGCTGCAGCCCGGTTGAATACATCGAAATCTTCGCAGGATTCATAAAGAAAATCCAGGGATTGATAAGGGATCCCCTTGCTATCCAGGTAGCGGACAAGGGGATGCCGCTGGGTACGCAGTACAACTTGCCCCGCTTCCTCCAATGCACGCAGAGCAGCCAGGGTCAGCAACTCCTCGGACCCGGTGCTGAGGGTCACCACCGTAATTTGGCTCATAAGCTTTCTCCTTTTGTTAAGCGTCGGTTCGCTTTCTCAGAGTACGCCTCAGGAAGGGCTTCAGATCCTCCCGGGTCATGGCCTTTGTTCCCAGGGCAAATACCCCATAGGCTACCACGGCCACAAGAAGCAGCAAAGCCGTCCACAACCTGCCCTGGGGCAAGAAGCGGTTGCCCAGCCAGACCACCAGGCCCATGCCCGCAGTGGCCAGCAGCGGTCTTACCATGGTTCCCATAAAATCCGGCTTCATCTTGGCATACTTGTAGGTGAAATACAGATTGGGGATCATCGCCACCGTGTAGCAGGCAATGGAGGCGATAGGCGCGCCATACATGTTGATGGAGGGAATTCCGATGAGGACATAGTTTAAAACGATCTTTACAATCACCCCTGTGATCAGGGTGAACATGGGAACGCGCGGTCTGCGCATCCCCTGCAAAATACCCTCGGTGGACTGCACCACCGTAAAGAGGATAATGGTCAAGCTGGAGAGACTCAGCAACCCGGCGATGGTCTGAAGATTCTCCGCCGAGTCAAAGGGAAAGATCATCGAAAGAAGACGGCTGCTCAGCAGGCTCATCCCCACGGAGCAGGGAAGCCCCAGCAGGAAGGCGTATCGGATGCCCATGGCGCACTGGCGCCGCATCCAGTCGTAATCTTCCCGGGCCATGGCGCTGGAAATGGCAGGCACAAGGCTCATGGCGATGGCGATGGACAGCGCCGTGGGCACGTTGATCAACGCGATCACATAAGCCGAGTATTGGCCGTACAAAGCCCTGCCCACCTCCAGGGTCATACCGCTGTCCATAAGGCGATTGAGCAGCATGCCGCTGTCAATGAAGGAGGACAGGGGGATCACCAGACTGCCCAATGCCACAGGGATGGAGATGTTCAGGAGCTGGCGCGTCAATACCCTGCCGCTTTGTCTGGGCAGGGCGCCATTTTGAAACCTTCCCGCAAGGGATTTTTGGTTGCGCTTGTACACGATACCCAGATACAGCAGCGCAGCGGCTTCCGAAAGTGTGGTCCCCAGCAGCACAAAGGCAGCCGCATGGATCACCGAAATTTTCATGCCAAAATAGGCCAGGGGCAAAATAATGACCACCTTGCCCACCTGTTCGATCAACTGGGAGATGGCAGTGGGTACCATGTTCTGTTGGCCTTGCATCAAACCCCGGAAAGCGGACATGGAGCACACCAGCAGCACCGAGGGCGCAATGGCCATAAAGCCCCAGGTGGTGGAAGGATCTCCCACCCTGTTTGCCAGGCTTCCACTGAAGATGATCATGAGCAGGGTGGAAAGCAGCCCCAGGACAAAGAGCAGGCTTTGGGCAACCCGGAAAACCCTCCTGGCATTGCGGGGATCGTCCTGTGCCAGGCTGTAGCTCACCATGCGGCTGATGGCCACGGGAATTCCTGCCGAAGAAAGCGTCAGAAGCATGTTATAGGTGGGATAAACCAGCAGATACAAGGCCAGACCTGTTTTCCCGATAATCCAGGCAAGGGGGATGTTGTACAGCGCCCCCATCACTTTGCAAATCAGTCCGACGCTGGTGAGCACCGTCATGCCGCCCACAATGGATTTCTGTTTTTCGCTCAATGGGATGCCTCCAGCTTCCAGGATATGGCATAAAAAGAAAACCGCAACATGCCTATTATAAGCATTATGTTGCGGTAGTGCAAGCCAATCTCGCGGGCGGCTGTGAGGCGGGCAAACCGGCAAGCCGCTGTTACTGCTCCATCTGTCGTCCCACGATGCCCGCAGCAGTCTCGGCCACCTTCAACTCCGTATCCCCCATGCGGGCTCCCTGCTCTTTGCTGAGCAGCAGCACGGCTCCAATGGCCTCGCCATCGGCGATGATAGGGGATACAACCTGGGCTGTGTAGCCGGTGATGTCTTCCTCGTTGGTTACCGCCACGATTTTACCGCCCACAGCCCGGTTGATGGCCACGGTCTGCCGGTTGGCAATGGCAGTTTCCAGGTCATGGCTGATGGGCTTGTCCGACAACTCTTTTTTATTGACGCCGCTGGCTGCCACCACCTGATCCCGGTCCACGATGCAGGCGATGTGTCCCATGGCCCGAAAGAGTGACTCCGTATAATCCTTGGCAAAGGCCGCCATTTCACCAATCGGTGAATACTTCTTCAGGATTACTTCCCCGTCCCGGTCGGTATAAATCTCCAGCGGGTCCCCCTCGCGGATGCGAAGTGTTCTGCGAATTTCCTTGGGAATCACCACCCGACCCAGTTCATCAATTCTCCGCACGATACCCGTTGCCCGCATGATGTGCCTGCCTCCTTGATAGCAAAATTGCGAAATGCTGGTTTGCACTGCCTTGCTGTTTGTCTTTGCATCCCTAGTATGGGATTTTGAGGGGCCTTTATGCGAGGGAAAGATTTAACAGCGATGCTTTTGCGGCTTACAAGTAGCGTTCAAAAGGGGCTGTAGCAAAACAGCATCCCAACCCAAAGGAAAAAACAGAGCCGGTGCACTGCGAAAGCGGTGACACGGGCTCTGTTTTTTGGTAGAATCGATGTATGAAAAACAATAACTACCAGA
>JAAYDR010000085.1 GCA_012729115.1 Clostridiales bacterium
AGCAGGAGGTTCACAGAGTTCACTACATAGCGGGTATCGTCCACGGAGCGGATGGCGTCGGTCAACTTCTTACCCCAGGCGGCGTCGAACTTGTTGCCGGTTTCGGGAATCTCGTTGCCGATGGAGTAGAAGATCACGGAGGGATGGTTATAGTCCTTGTAGGCCAGGTTCTTGGCGTCGAGCTCCCAGTTGGTAGCGAAGTTCAAGCCGTAATCGAATTCGGCCTTGGTCGTGCACCAGACATCGGAGAACTCATCCATAACATATACGCCCAGTCTGTCGCAGGCGCGGAGCATAGCCTTGCTCATGGGGTGGTGCGCCATACGGATGGCATTGTAGCCGGCTTCCTTCATCAGGCGGACTCGGCGCTCTTCGGACGCTTCAAAAGTAGCGGCGCCTAGGACTCCGTTGTCATGGTGGATGCAACCGCCGCGGAACTTGACCGTCTTGCCGTTGATACGCAAGCCGCGCTTCACATCCAGTTGCAGCTTACGGATGCCGAACTGATCCTCAAAGGTATCGCAGACTTCCTCGCCCTTATACAGGGTGGTGCGGATGGTATACAGATTGGGGGTGAATTCATCCCACAGCTTAGCCTCTTCCACCACCATTCTCAGTCGGACATCTTCTTCCTGGCCGGGCAGCAGGGTGATGGGCGCACGGGCGGAAGAAACCACATGGCCACCATCGCAGAGAACTTCATTGACGATCACGGCGTCCATGACCCTGTCGGTCTTGTTCTCTACGGGTACGATGACCTTCAGCGTCGCCATAACGTCATCCACATCCTCGGTGGAAACGCGGGTCCCGGTGACCTTGATATGCAGCTTGTCGGCTACATACAGGTTCACGTCCCGATAGATGCCGCCACCGGTATACCAACGGCCCGCGGGATTTCCGCCGTTTTTAACGGTCATCTTGATGACATTCTTGCCCGGTTTCAAATAATGGGTAATGTCATGAAAGTAGTTGCCGTAGCCGTACTTGCATTCACCAACGAATGCATTGTTTACATACAGATAACCCATCTGGTAAACGCCTTCAAACTCCAGAATATAGGTCTTATCCTTCAGGCATTCCTCAGTCAGCTGGATTTCCTTGGAGTAGCTCATATTGACGCCTTTATAGAAGGCAACAGGATTCAGACTCTGATCTTCAACGCGTTCCGTGCCGATCAGTGCGTCATGGGGCAGGGTCACGGGTACTGGAGGGGCAATGTCGCTCAGAAAAGCCGCCAGAGAGCCGGTGGCACCTGCACTATACAGCCATCCGTCATTGAATAAATATCGTTTCATACCTTTTGCTCCTTTCATAAAATTCGTACAATCTTTTAAAAGAGGGGTGGAAAAGCTTACTACATTGCTGCATCTCCCCCCTCCAAGTTTATTTTGTTAATCGAGCTGTTTCGCGTACTCAGCCTCCGCTTCGCCCTTAAAGATATTGTTCGCCCTCTTGATGGCGGGAATCGCTGCGTTGACAGAAATCGTCATGATGATTAGCATAAACACGCCGGTGACAACATCTTTCCACACAGCCTCCAGACCTACGGCCACAAAGCCGGTAGCCATGATTTTCATGGTCAGCACACCGCAGAACACGGAAATGCTGGGATCGGACCAACGGGAGAGCAGCATGCCTAGGAACACGCCCATAAAGGCATCCATCATAACGGTCATGGAGCCCAGGGCGGCCACGTTCTGTATCTTGCCGCTGTTAGACATATGCAGCACAGCGGCAATGCCCAGGAAGATACCGCTAACCAGGAAGTTGATGAACTTAATCTTATCAAGGTTTAGACCGGCTGCCAGAGCCACAGGTTGATTGGCGCCAATGGCGCGAACGTTATGACCATAGGCGGTCTTGTTAAACAGCACATAGAAGATGAACATTGTGATGGCAGCCACCACAAAGATCCAGGGGACTCTTGCCAGGAAACCATTCTCGGTGGCGATCACAGCGCCGGCTGGGAAGAATACACGAGGCAAAGCTTCGTAAACCAGCATCAATCCCAAGCTCAAAACCATACTGGGAACCCGCAGCCAGTTATACAAGCCGCCCATAATTGCGCTGCACAGGAGTGCCGTCAGCATAGCAAAGAGAATCAGTCCGGGTAATCCCCAGCCCAACATATTGCTCAAACCGCTGCCGATAATTGCGGAGCACAGAACGATCGCACCGGCAGAGAAATTCATCATGCCGATATTCATGCCCAACAGCAGCGCATAACAGATAATGGCAGGCTGGACAGTTGTGCGCAAAGTAGTCGTAATCGCGCGGGCGTTAAACATACGGCCGCCGGATAGCACGCCGAACAGCACATAAACCAGAACCGGCAGAGCCAGGGCCATCAAGATGCCCAATATCTTTTTACCAATATTGTTTTGATTTTTCAAGGGAGCACCTCCATTGGCCGCAACAGGCGGCTTATCAAATTCGCTATACAGTATTACCTTTGACCTTTGTAGCTTGTTGCCGAGCAAATTAATCGATCAGCAGATCAGCGTGACGGTTCATGACATCTTCCAGAGTGTAAGCCTTTGCGATCGCTTCCATAGCGGCGGCATCCATTTCAGGATTCTGGTAGTGGGTCATGTCCAGGATCTCCTGGGGAGTAAAGGCGGGAACACCGGAATCCAAGTACTTAATATAGTTCTTGAACTCTTCGGAAGTACGGATGTCGATGTTGTTTATCTGTATGTTCTCAGAGCTGTCGGGGATCATCTTGGTGCCGTCCAGCAG
>JAAYDR010000086.1 GCA_012729115.1 Clostridiales bacterium
AAATCATCTTGCCCATGGGCACCTCCAGACAGGGGGCCGCACTTCCTGCAGCCTTCAGTGATATTATACAAGGAGGGTGCGGAATTGTCAAGAAAAAGTGAAGCGCGTACCAGTCCGGTTTTCTTCATTTTAGGCATTCCCTGCGGCCCGACCCATCCTTCCTGCCGCAGGGAGGATATGGCTGTACAATAATCCCTGTCGACCTGAAAGCGTACAGGGAATATCGTCACAGCGAGGGGACCCGTATTAGCCGTGTGGGAACATCGGAAGAAGACCGGAAAAAAACGTGTTTTCACAAGCCTGGCATCCCTTGGGAAACAGCCGTGCCCCGCCCGGAAAAACCCGGGTGGGGCACACAGAGCATCAAAAGACAGGGTTTTACTTGTTCAGCGCCTTGGCCACGGCCTCGCCTGCCAGGTAACCGCTGGTCAAAGCCCAGCTCACGTTGGCACCCACGGGGGAATTGGAGCCATGCACCAGGTTTGCCATCTCCCCGCAGGCGTACAGGCCGGGGATCACCTGATCCTGGCTGTTCACCACTTCCATGTTCCCGGTAAGCACTACGCCGCCCATGGTGGTAGCGAAGCGGGGCTTCTGTTCCACGATATAGTAAGGTCCCTCACCGATGCCCTTGGCAAGGAAGGCGGCGGGACGTCCGAAGTCCTCGTCATTGCCCGCCTCTACAAAGCCATTGTACCGTGCAACGGTGGCGGCCAGTCCCTCGGCGTTCATACCGACGATGGCGCAAACCTCGTCGATGGTCTCCCCATGGGCAAAGATGGGAGCGCAGCTGCCGTTGTTTTCCAGCCAGGCAGCGATCTCCTCGTCAGATATGCCGTTCTCACCTGCGCGGGAGCAGAAGGCGTCGAAGGATTCGGCATCCATGAACAGATACATGATCTGCCCGGGCTGCTCCATCAGGACCTGCTTCAGGTCGTTGTTGGAAGCCTTTTCATTGACGATGCGCTGGCCATCCAGATTTACCAGGATACCGCTGGCGGAAAAAGCAGCCGCATTGGGCCAGATGGTGGATTTTGCGGTACCGGCAGCCACTTCCACCCCGTTGGGGTAGATCTTGCCCAAGTCAAAGAGGTCAAACTTGGCATCCACCGCCATGACCATCTTCTGGCCGTCGCCTGTGGCAAAGGTGGGGCCGTAGTACAGCACAGACTGCAGGGATTCGGGGAGCAGATCCTTTGCATAGCCGTAACCGCCGGAGGCCATCAGCACCGCGTCGGCGTAGATGACGTAATCCTTGTCAATGCCCTGGGCTTTCACGCCGCACACTTTGCCATCCTGAGTGATCAGTTCGGTAGCCCGGGTATCCAGCATATACTCGGCATCCCCGGCTTCCATGCTGTCAATGAGGCACTGGGTCAAGCCCTTGGCTGCGCCCACGGGATACAGCACGCGGTCTTTTTGATATTCCGCCTGGAAGATGAGCCCGTCCTGAAAGGTGACGCCCACGTCGTTCATCAGCCAGTTCACCATTTCAGCGATGTTTTGGGCGTACATATCCAGCATGAGCATGTTGTTCATGTCGTCGCCGTTCTTACAGAAATCCTCAATCAT
>JAAYDR010000087.1 GCA_012729115.1 Clostridiales bacterium
AAAGCGGCGTGATTACGGGGGAAAGTGCCAACGGTGAGCAGATGCGCAGCCTTATCAATCTGTGGAAGCTCTACCGGGCCAGAGCCTCCCTGCGGGAACGAAACCCCATCATGCGTATCGCGGGGGCCTTGCGGCAGCGGGAGCGCAGCGATACCATCAAAGCCGTCACCATGCTCCGCAGGCAGGCCCCAGGCCGCTACGTCGTGGCCATTGGCTTTATGGGCACGGGATCCCGGTTTTATGATTGGTTTTCCAACCTGCGCTTCATCACCGAGGAGGGCTTTCACAAAGGTTTTTTTCAACTGGCCACCTGTTTTGAACAAAGCGCCGAGCGCATCCTCTTCCCAGACACCGCCGCGGAGCTGGGACTGGAAAAGTTGACCCTGGCGGACATCCTGCAAGAGATGAAGCGGGCTGACAGCCGCTTCTTTCTTTGGATGGCCGGACACAGCCAGGGAGCAGCGGTGATGCAAGTCTTCTGCCACAGCCTTCTCACCCACTGGGGTGTGCTGCCCCAAAACATGGTGGGCTACGGCTTTGCCTCCCCCACTGTGGCCACAGGCCAGTTTGTCTATGACCCGGCCCGTTATCCGCTGTATCATGTGCTCAACAGTGATGATATTGTGCCCCGTTGCGGCGCGCTGCTGCACCTGGGGCTCTGTCTGGAGTACCAGGCCCATGATCCTTTTCGCAAGGCTGTGTATGGCTGGAGCGATTTGCAGGAAGCAGCCCAGGTGCGGGAGGCCCTGCGGCCCTTCACCCTGCAGATGTCCGACACATTGAGCGTTATGGAGATCTGCGTGGCCTTCTGCTACTGCGTGCTGGAGGAAAAGGGCGAGGAAAGCCTGGCCCAGCTGATCGACAAGAAATGGACCGTGGCCCCCATCGAAAGAATGCTTTCCTATGCTGGAGACAAGGCCCAGGATCTGGTGAAGGCCATTGCCGGCTATGCGGAAAAGGGCTACACCTCTCTGGCAGGGCATGGAATGGACGAAGAGCGCCTTGCCCGCCTCCAGGAGAGCCTGAGGCCCGTGGTCAGGCAATATACCCTGCGTCAACTCCTGGGCGGGCTGCACGATCTCACTGTACCCCCCCATGCCATGATGCGGGAGAACTACAAGCGGGCAGGCTCCTACTATTATATTGTACAGCGGGGCTGGCCTACCCTGAAGCCTTTTATCTGGTTGGAGCAGCCCGATGCCCTGCCTTTCCGCAGCTACGCGCCCATCATCACCTGGGCGCGGGTGGGGCAGGTTGGCGCGGCGGCGGTGAAACAGTCCTCCAGGCGAAGAAAACGGCCCTCCGGCACCAGGGCTCCCAAAGGGGTCCGGGGACTGGGTATCAGCGCCAAGCGAATGAACCAGCCATGACTCTTTATCAGTTCCTTGAATTGACAAAACCCCAATTTCTTGCTATGATGATGATGACAGGTGTCAGGATAATCTTCTTTTGGCAATTCCCAACATATCCACCACAATAAACCAGCCTGTCTTGGTGGTGTTATTTTTTTACCTTTTTACATACTGGCTGTCTTCCACAGGTCCCCGCATGATGTCGATCAGCATCGGCTTTGACCGTTCTGATCGCGCTTGCTGACATAGTGTAGCCGGACCTCGCAAAACACGAGTACAAAATCATGGTCTTTAACATCCTGAGTTGCTTCCTCTGGTCATTGGTTCCCTCTCCAGAGCGCAGCGAATGATAAGGAATGCGATATGTTTGATTTTCGACATGTTTACTGCCTGTTCTGCAAAACAGGGAAGGAAGCCACCGTTAAATGCCTCTGCGAGAAGATCCTGGGTATTGAAGCCATGTTTTTATCTGCCGAGCAGTTCCGCTTCTACCGCGGGCAGCACCGAAAAATGCTGCAAAGGCTCCTTCCCAGCTATGTGTTTGTTTTCCTCAACGAGGACATCGATATTGGGCGTATCATCCAGATTGAGCATGTATACCGCGTTCTCACGCTTACCGGCGAACATCAACTGCACGATAGCGACCTGAAGTTTGCCCGGTGGGTCTATGAATCCGGCGGGCTCGTAAAGACCTCCCAGGCCTATCGCGAGGGGGACCATATTGTGGTTGTGGACGGCCCCCTGAAGGATTATGAAGGGAGTATCGTCTGGGTGGACAAACGCAAAGGCAAGGCCAAGGTTCACATCGTTACGGAAAGTCTGGATACCTATATCTGGCTTTTCTTTGAATACATCGATCCAAAGCGGGAAGCATGATGTGTTCCCTTCTGTATTGCATCTTATATCGCAAAGCATCGCAAGGTAACAGAATCAATACGCAAGAAATGGGAGATAATCATGGATCGCAAAGTTGTTTTGCTCACCGGCGCTGCCGGGTTTATCGGTTACCACCTCAGCCGGCGTCTGCTCCAGGAAGGGCACACTGTCATCGGCTTTGACAACCTGAATGACTATTACCCAGTATCCCTGAAAGAAAGCCGCTTGAAGGGCCTATCATCCTTCCCCGGCTTTGCCTTCCACAAGGGAGACCTGGCCGACGCCAATGCCGTAAACGCATTGTTTACCGGGTACAAACCTCAAATCGTCATCAACCTGGCCGCCCAGGCCGGTGTTCGCTACTCCATCACCAACCCCAAGGCCTACATGGACAGTAATATCATTGGCTTTTTCAACATCCTGGAGGCATGCCGCCATTACCCGGTAAAGCACCTGCTTTACGCCTCCTCCTCCTCCGTCTATGGCAACCAGCAGAAAACCCCCTTCTCCACGGAAGACGATGTGTCCCACCCCATCTCCCTTTACGCCGCCACCAAAAAGTCCAACGAACTGATGGCTTACACCTACAGCCATCTTTATGGCATCCCCACCACAGGCCTGCGCTTTTTCACCGTCTACGGCCCCTATGGCCGCCCGGACATGGCTTATTTTTCCTTCACGGACAAGCTGGTGAAGGGCGAAACCATCCAAATATTCAACAATGGTGATATGAAACGGGATTTTACCTATATTGACGACATTGTGCGGGGAATCATGAGCATGCTGGATCATCCGCCTGCGGATGACGGACAGAGCGGCCCCGTTCCGGCCCGGGTTTACAATATAGGCAACAACAAGCCCGAGGATTTGTTGTACTTTATTCAGACGCTGGAGCGTTGCCTGATGGATGAAGGCATCATTGATAAACCCGGTAAAAAGGAATTCCTGCCCATGCAGCCGGGGGACGTGTACCAAACCTATGCGGATGTGGAACCGCTGATGCGGGATTTCGGTTTTAAGCCCTCCACCCCCATTGAAGCGGGTCTAAGGCATTTTGCTAAGTGGTACAAGGAATATTACATCAATACTGCAGAATCGTGGTGACAGAGATGCCCTCCATCCACACCCCCTACCGGGTATGCCCCCTGGGCGCACACGTGGATCATCAACACGGGCCGGTGTCCGGCTTTGCATTGAACAAAGGCATAACCCTAACCTATGAACCGATGAGCCACGGAAAGATTCTCCTCACCAGCAGGAATTTCAGCGGGACAGTCGACACCACCGTGCACAGTGTGACCGACCGGGATATGCACTGGGGCGACTATGTGCGCTCGGCAGTGGCGGCGCTTCTCAACGCCAAGTATGAGCTGTTTGTGGGTATTCAGGGCGAAATCGAAGGTACGCTGCCCATTGGCGGGTTGTCCTCCTCTGCATCGGTGATCATTACATATATCCGCGCTATTTGCGCCCTGAACGGCATTTCCCTGACCCAAGAACAGCTGATCCGGCTGGCCCATTGGGCGGAAACCCGCTACATTGGCCTGAACAATGGGCTGCTGGACCAAAGCTGCGAGGTATATGGCAGGAAAGATTGCCTGCTCTTCCTGGACACCCTGGATAGTTCTTATGAGCTGATTCCCCGGAGCGGGAAGATGCCGCCCTTTGAGATTATGATTGTATTTTCCGGCATTACACGGGCGCTTATCAACTCAGCCTATAACGCACGGGTGGATGAGTGCAAGGCTGCCGCCTATGCCCTGAAGGCCTGCAGCGGAATGCCCTACGAAAAGATTGCGGATACAAGGCTGCGGGATGTGCGCAGGGAAATATTTGAAGCCCATCAGGATAAACTGCCGGAGGCATGGCGAAAACGCGCACGCCATTACTATACGGAGGTGGAGCGTGTTCGCACAGGGGTTGAGGCATGGAGAGCCGGTGATATGAGCGCCTTTGGAAAGGCCATCTTTGAGAGCGGCACAAGCAGCATTGAAAACTATGAAGCAGGCGCGCCTGAACTGATTGCGCTGCATAAAATAGCCCTGCACGCGGATGGGGTGTATGGCAGCCGGTTTTCCGGCGCGGGCTTCAAGGGCTGCTATATGGCACTCATTGACCCTTCCTGCAAGGACAGGCTTGTATTAAAATTTACCGATGAGTATCTGCGGCAGTTCCCGGACTTGAAAGATCGGTTTAGTATTCACTTCTGCCATTCTGCGGATGGCGCAGGCTGCCAGAACGATCTGATGGACAGCGAAGCCAATACGATTCAGGAGAGTTGCATATGATCTGCATTATCCTGGCTGCCGGGTATGCAACCCGTATGTACCCGCTGACCGAGAGCGCTCCAAAACCTCTGCTCATGGTTCAAGGCAAACCCATTTTAAATTGGCTGCTGGATGATATCGATACAATCCCTGCCATAGAGAAAATTCTGATTGTGAGCAATCACAAGTTCATTTCCCATTTTGAGGCATGGCGCAAGCAGCAGCGCTATGGTAAGCCGCTCACAGTGTTGGACGACGGTTCCACCACCAATGAAACCCGCATCGGGGCAGTCAGGGATATCCTGGTGGGGCTGACGCACACTGAATCAATGGAGGATACCCTGGTCATCGCCGGAGACAATGTGCTGGAGTTTTCGCTTAGTGGCTTTGTGGCCTTTTATCAGCAGATGAAGTACTCCTGCGTGATGTGTTATATCGAGCCGGATGAAGAACGACAGCGCAAGACAGGCATCATCACAGTGGATGAAACCCACCGCGTGACTTCCTTTGAGGAAAAACCACAGCAGCCCAGGAGCAACCTGTCCGTGCCGCCTTTTTACCTTTATACGAAAGCTGATTTGCAGCGTATCCCGGAAGCCATTGCAGAGGGTTGTTCGGTGGACGCACCTGGCAGCCTGGCGGCCTGGCTGAGCAACCATTCCCAGGTGTATGCTTGGCCCATGCCGGGGAAACGGTATGATATCGGCAGTCTGGCGGGATATGAAGCTGTGCAAGCCCATTACAGCCCCACGCAATACAAATGACGTTGGAGGAATGACGATGAAGAACAAAAGTGACCTGATCATCGCAGTGGCAGGCATGGGCTATGTGGGTCTTTCCATTGCCACCCTCCTGGCACAGCACCATCCTGTCATTGCGGTGGATGTCGTTCCAGAAAAGGTGGAGATGATCAACAACCGCAAATCCCCCATTCAGGATGACGAAATTGAAGAATATCTTGCGACCAGGGAACTGAAGCTCACCGCGACCCTGGATGCCAGGGCTGCCTACCGGGAAGCGGATTTTGTGGTGATCGCCGCCCCCACCAACTACGACAGCCAGAAGAACTACTTTGATACATCCGCCGTGGAAAGCGTCATCCGCCTGGTCATGGAAGTCAATCCGGGCGCCATCATGGTGATCAAATCGACGGTACCCGTGGGATATACGGCATGCATCCGCGAGAAAACCGGCAGCCGGAACATCCTCTTCAGCCCGGAGTTCCTCCGGGAAAGCAAAGCGCTTTACGACAACCTGTACCCCTCCCGCATTATTGTGGGCACGGATCCCAGTGATGCACAACTGATGGATGCGGCACGAAACTTTGCGGCCCTGCTGCAGGAGGGCGCCATCAAGGAAAATGTGGATACGCTCTTTATGGGCTTCACCGAAGCCGAGGCAGTAAAGCTTTTTGCCAACACCTATCTGGCTCTTCGCGTCAGCTACTTCAATGAGCTGGATACCTATGCGGAAATGAAGGGCCTGGACACCCGACAAATCATCGACGGCGTGTGCCTTGACCCCCGCATCGGCAGCCATTACAACAACCCGTCCTTTGGCTACGGGGGCTATTGCCTTCCCAAGGATACCAAGCAAATGCTGGCCAATTATGAGGATGTGCCGGAGAACCTGATTGGAGCCATCGTGGAGAGTAACCGCACCCGAAAGGATTTTATAGCGGACCGTGTGCTTGAGAAAGCAGGGTATTACTCCGCCAACAGCGCTTGGGATATAGGGAAGGAACATCAGGTGGTGGTTGGAGTATACCGCCTGACCATGAAGGCCAACTCCGACAACTTCCGCCAGAGCAGCATACAGGGTGTGATGAAGCGCATCAAGGCCAAGGGCGCGACCGTCATCATCTATGAGCCCACCTTGGAGGATGGCGTATCCTTTTTCGGAAGCCCTGTAGTCAATGATTTGGAGAAGTTTAAGGCCATGAGCCATGCGATCATTGCCAACCGGTATGACAGCTGCCTGGATGATGTGGCGGAAAAGGTATATACAAGGGATCTGTTCAGGAGAGA
>JAAYDR010000088.1 GCA_012729115.1 Clostridiales bacterium
AGCGTACGTTCCCCCTGCATTCCCCCCGGGTGGATCACATCGAGATCATTCGCCAGGGCAAGGCCCGCCGCGCAAAGCTGTACTACCTGCGCAACCTGCAAGGCAAGGCGGCCAAAATCAAGGAAGTTCGCCGCGTCTGACGGCAATCGGCCTTCCGCTCAAAAGACGTCCTTCCCAGGAAGGGCGTCTTTGTTTACCGCTTTTGCCCCCGTCTTGCATCCTTCCCATGATTCAGGTACAATGGCTGGGGATGATTTCCGGGAAAGGTGAAAGGTGGACGCATGAACGGATATGATCGGGACAGAGCCATCCAATACATCTCCTCCCATATGGACCGGGCCTGGGCCAAGCCCTTTGCAGGGCAACTGACCGCGGTTCTGGACGCCTTTATCACCCTTGATTTTCAGTATATGCACCTTGCAGGTGTCCTGGATGAGGAAGGCAACCGCGGGGAAAATGAATATGACGAAGACGAAGCCTTCGAAGAGATCCTGGACGGGTACCTGATGAACCATCCATGCAGCGAGGAGCGGGTCATGGAACTGGCCGGTCTGCTGGATCAATACATGGAATGGCAGCGTGCGTTCCTGGAACTCACCGGCCTGGCGGAGTAACCGCCTCATAACCCCCATGCCCAATCCCGGGCCCAATCGGTATCTTTGCAAAGGAGCAGTTCGCAATGAAATGTCCCAACTGCGGAAAATGGAATCGATCCTCCTTGCCGCACTGTTTCTATTGTGGAGAACCCCTGCCCACGGACGATCCCTACTTTGGTTCGCAGCAACCCGCCTGGCAGACCGAACTGAGGGATAAGGACAAAGCTTCTGCCTACCTGCGCGTGGACGAGGACGGCAACATCGACTCCACCCAGGATCCCCGGGACGCGCTGGCAGCGGAGATGGTGGAACTGAAGGTAAGAAAGCTGCAAGGGGAAATCAAGCAGCGCCATCTGCGGGCAGCGGCCGCTCAGCGAGGGCTTGCCCCCTCCGGCCGCACGGTTCGCACCACCAGCAACCGGGGCACCTTTTTCTCTGCTTACGATGACCCCAACGCAACCTTGCGGCCTGTGGACCCTGCCCTGATTGAAGAAGGGGAAGTAGAGCGGGATGCCCGGATCGTCTATACGCAGAAGTACCGCTCCCGGGACGCCGACCCGGTCAACCGTGGAAACAACCCCTACGGCTATGGGGCCACCCAGCGAATCCATACCCTGGCGGAGTCTGCGGAGGATCAGCCTGTCTATGACGGGTATCATGATACCAGTGCCTATATCCCCTTTTCATCTGCCCAGGACGAGTACGAGCATTCCCTGCGCATGCACGCCACAGGAAACTGGGCTCCCCGGAGGATCGGGCGGAGAAGGGTGATGCGTGCGCTGTTGATCGCGGCATCGCTTATGGTAACAGGCTGGCTGGTCTGGGCCGTGGTGATCCCCACCATTCGCGCGGGACAGGTCCAGGAGGTGGAGGAAGTAACCATCACGCCCACCATCCGGGATGACCTGGCTGCCCACACCATCACCATTCCCGGCAAGGAAGGCCAGAGGATCACCATTCGGGAACTTCGCAAATCCGCCATCGTTACGGGCGGCGTAGCCACATTCGACATTCCGGACCATATCTGGTATGACGACTTTGAGGACTATCTCCAGGAGACCATGGCCGTTACCCTCACCCCCTATCTCATGACGGAGACGGGGAAGCAGCAGCCCCTGGAACCCATTCATTACGAGATTGACATTCCCCTCTCCCCCATTGATTTGCAAACGCCGGACAACCCCTACAAGGTGGTCAGCACCGCCATGTACAACATTGTTTTTTACGTGCGGGAGGGCAGCCAGGTAACCATCAACGGAGAGGATTACTCCGATCTGGTGAACACCGAGGGCGGAACCGTCAGCTACAATGCCACCGTGCAGCCCATTGGCGAAAATTATTTTGACATTGTGGTGCGCAGCCAGTACTGCCGGGAAAACACCGCCCGGGTGACCCTGTATCGGGAAAAGCAGGAGATCCCGCTGGATTTGGCGTCGGACATCGCTTCCCGCAGCACCGAAAAAACCATCACCATCCGCGCCACCACGCTGCCCGGCGCCATTGTGAAGGTGCTGTCCCCCTATACGGATCTGAACATCACCAATACGGAATCGGACGGCTCCTTCTCCTTCAAGGCCGTGTTTGACCACATCGGAAACAACACCATCACCATCACGGCGGATTATCCGGGCAAAAAAACCACCAAGGTGGAGCATGTTGTCTACTATGTGCCCTCCATTGACGAATACTCCAGAAAGGCATGGGATATCGTCACCGAGTACACAGACCTGATGAACAATCTGGATTTACGCAAAAAGAAGACCCAGATTTACGTCTGCAAGGGCGTCATCACATCCATCGAAACCACCAAACCCCAGCGGGCCTATATGCAATGCGGCACAGAGGAAAACCCGGTAGTCATCTATGTGGAGAATTCCTCCCGGACCACCTGGGTGGAGGGTGAAAGCTACCGGCTCTACGCGGACGCCTTTGGCATGTACAACAGCAAGCCCTGGCTGGTGGTGCGCTATACCTACCGCAAGGACGAGTATTGAGGATATCCCTTCTCTATCAAAACCATGCCCCGGCGTCAAAGGCACCCTGCACATAAAGGATGCCCTGGGGCGTTATTTCCAGAGCGTCAAAGCGCAGGAGGCAATCGGTCCTGGTTTCCGCCAGATAATAGCGGGCGGTCATCACAATTCGCCTTTGCTTGGCCCTGGTGATGGCCATCAGGCCGTCCCCTTTGCTTCCTGTGCTTCTGATCTTGACCTCAATCAGCGCGATGGCGTCCCCGTCCCGCATAATCAGGTCGATTTCGCCAAAAGGGGAATGGTACCGCCTGTGAAGCAGCACCATTCCCCTGTCTGTCAGATACTCAAGGGCAAGGTCTTCCCCTGCCAGTCCTTTTTCGTATGCACCCTTAGCCATTGGGGAAGTCACCGTACAGGGGGAAGCGTTTCATCATCTCCCGCACCTCCTGTTTCACGGCCGGACAGGCATCCTCGCCCTCCAGAAGGATTCTCTTGATGAATCCAGCAATGATCGCCATATCCCCTTCCATCATGCCCCTGGTGGTGACGGCCGGTGTGCCCACCCGAATGCCGCTGGTGACAAAGGGGCTGCGCTGCTCACCGGGGATGGTGTTCTTGTTCACCGTAATGTTGGAAAGCCCCAGGAGATGCTCCATTTCCTTTCCTGTGCGCTGGGTATCGGTCAGGTCCAGGAGCATCAGATGGTTGTCCGTGCCGCCGGAGACCAAGCGAATGTCGTTCTTCAGGAAGGCATCGGCCAGGGCCTTGGCGTTCTTGATAATCTGGCGCTGGTACTCCAAAAAGGCAGGCTGAAGAGCTTCGTGGAAGCACACGGCCTTGGCGGCAATCACATGCATCAGCGGACCACCCTGGGTGCCGGGGAAGATCGCCTTGTCGATGGCCTTGGCGAACTCCTCCTTGCACAGAATCAGGCCGCCCCGGGGCCCCCGCAGGGTCTTGTGGGTGGTGGTGGTGACAAAATGAGCCACGGGAACCGGATTCTCATGGAGTCCGGCGGCTACCAGACCCGCAATGTGGGCCATGTCCACCATCAGATACGCTCCTACCTCGTCTGCGATCTCCCGCAGCTTTCCAAACTCAATAGCCCGCGGATAGGCAGAAGCGCCCGCCACGATCATCCTGGGTCTGCTTTCTTTGGCGGTCTCCCGGACCTTCTCGTAGTCGATATATCCTGTATGCTCGTCCACCCCGTAGGGGATGAAACGGAAATACTTGCCGCTTATGTTCACAGGGCTGCCATGGGTCAGATGCCCGCCGTGAGACAGGTTCATGCCCAACACCGTGTCGCCCGGCTCCAGCATGGCAAAGTATACGGCCATGTTCGCCTGGGCTCCGCTGTGGGGCTGCACATTGGCATGCTCTGCGCCAAAAATCCGTTTCGCCCTCTCCCGGGCCAGATTCTCCACCACGTCCACATATTCACAGCCGCCATAATAGCGCTTGTCCGGGTAGCCTTCCGCGTATTTGTTGGTCAGGGGAGAACCGGCAGCCTCCAGGACGGCCTGGGATACGAAATTCTCCGAGGCGATCAGCTCAATGTGCTCCCGCTGCCGGCCTACCTCGCTTTGAATCGCTTGAAACAGCTCCGGATCGCTTGCCATCACGTGCTTATAGTTCAACGTTCTATCCCCCTGCATTTCTTTCCATTTTGAAAAAACCGGTGTACTCAAGCCAAGCGACCCTGCAGCACATCTCAAACTACGCTTACTGCTGCTTCCTTCCGGATCTGACAGGGTTCACGTCTTGAAATCGCACAGGACTTGGCCGTCATCATACACACGGCTTAACTATTTTACATGAGACAGACAGAAAGCGCAAGTTCTTTCCCTGTTCTTTCCCTAACATTTTTAAGAAATTCAAAGGTTCCAGGGATCCTCCGTGGATTTGCCCTCCACAAGCTCCCGGTAATCCTTCAGGTTTTCGGCCAGAAGCCGGGGCGTATCCAGGTTGTAGGGGCAATGGGTCTTGCAATGATCACAATGGATGCATTCGTCAATCCGGCTCATCTTTTCCTGCCACTGCCGGGAGAGAAAAGCCTCGGAAGGAGCCCGGCGGATCAGAAGGGACATCCGGGCGGCTTGCGGGATCTCGA
>JAAYDR010000089.1 GCA_012729115.1 Clostridiales bacterium
CTCATTTTTGCCCTTCTTTGGAATAGGCTGAAGTGTGTCGGTTGGACTGGAAAACCATTCAGAATGGCTCAAGTAACTGCGTGAAACAATGCTTGCAGCATGATTCGCCTTTTTCAGTAGGCCCTACATATTGAGTGACACTTATACAGCAATAAGATTTCATACGCCTATCGACGAACCAAAAGGCCCGCCGCTTTTTGTGGTTCAAAAACCTCCTTTGCAGTTTTCACGGTTAAAAAATAAAGTGCCAAAGTGTGCTGGCAGCATACCAATTCCTGCCAAAACTTTGCTAAACTTTAAGCAATGACAAAGGGGCAATGCCGTTACTTTAGCCGAAAGGGAGGCTTTTCTGTGGCCAAGGCTTCTGGAATACTGGCTGTATCCCTGGTACTTCTCCTTCATTTCTTCAAAGCTGGCGGTTTGCAACGAAAACTATAAAAGTGAATGGAGGCTGCTTGCTCATGAAAAAGCAATTATTTGTCCTGTTATGGCTTTGCCTGCTGCCTATGCTTCTGGTACCCTTCGCCGCCGCCCAGGAAGCTGTGGTGCCGCCGGAACTGGTAGGTTCCTGGACGGGGGTCTCCCGTGACGGCATCCAACTGGCCTTCACGGTCGATGCCGACGGGACGGGACGCTACACCTTCACCCAACAAGGATACACGGAAAGCTATGATTTCACGCTGGAAAGCGATACGGAAACCTTCTCCGCGACCGTCCCTGCCGATAACCAGCTGGGCATCTCCGCCTGCGGCGGAACCTACGCCTACGGGGACGGGGTGCTGACCCTGGATATCACCACGGCCTTTGCCGGTGGAAGGGACTTTCAGTATGTGGTCCGGTGCGAAAGGGAATCCGAGCCCCGGAGCGGGCCCAAAAACGGAACGTACCTCTACGACCAGAACGAAAAATACTCCATTACCATCAAGGATAACGCCTGCCGGCTGGGCTTCGGCAGTAATTTCATCACCGCCGGCTGCCAGGAGGAAGGGGACGGGACCCTGCGGGTGACCGGAGCGGGACCCTATCATCAGGTTGATCTTACCTTAGCGCCGCAGGAAGGCGGGCTTTGGGTCAGCGGCGACCTGATTCTCAAAAACGCCAGGGGACAAATCAACGCGGCAAGCCTGCTGGGGCTGGACCACGCCGTTTTCACGCCGAAGCCGCCCTTTGCCCTGTCGCAAATCCCCGGAAGCTCGTGGATCATGTCCACAGCCCAAAGCAAAAATGAGGGAGAAAACCCTTTCACAAGCTTTATGGAGCTGTCGTTTTACGATGGCGGCGAAGGGGTGATGGGGGATTGGTTCAGCGGTACCTATGCCTTCACCTACACTGTTGGGGGCAACGCCGTAACCCTTACCTTTGCGGAGCAGGACACAGTGGCCCTTGGGACCCTGGAAAACGATGAGCTGATATTGGATTTGGGGGCTGTGGTGGTACGGTACACGACTCGTTGACATGGGCCCCTGCCCCCTGTGGAAAAGGCTGCCAGGCTGCCTAGACGCGGGGGCGAATGCAGTTCCGTTATCTTCCCTATTGATGTGAACAGGAGGGATCCCCCATGCTGGAAAACACCCGCTGCTATGTCTGCGGCCAGGAGGCCGAATGCGTACAGTGCAGCTTTGGCACCAACGTCCCCAACAGCAAGCCTGCTGTCATCACGGAGTCCATGAACATCATCCTCCAGAGAATGTGCAGGCTCCCCATCTGCGACAAATGCGCCCGGGAAAGGGGCAAAGCGCCTCGCAGGGCGTGGACGGTTCTGATCATCGCCGCTTTGGCCTACGCGGGCTCGCTCTTCCCTCTTTCCACTATCATGCTTACGTACTCCCAACTGCCCGCGCCGGGCGTACTCCTGCTGATTCTGCTATGCATCGGTCTGCTGGTCCAGCTATCCGCGGGCATCGTACTGATTATGAAATCGGGCTTTGGCAAGGGCAAGCTGATGACGCTGGCCTTGCTGCAAATGGCTCCCTTTGGCGGTTTCCTTCTGTTGCCTTTCAAGAAAGCCATCGACCGCAATGCCTGCGCCATCGATGCCCTTGTACCCGTGGCCAGGGAACGCTTCCAAGCGGAGGACGCGAAAGAAGCGGAATTGCAGCGCCAGGTTCAGACCGGCCAAGCGCCCGACCCAGCGCTTGTGCGTGAGCACAAGCAAAATGAGGCGCTAAAGCAGGCGCAGCAAGAGAGGAACGAGGAACAGGCCCGCAAAGGAAATATCGGTTCCGCGCTGCTGGGGATGGTTTTCACGGTCATCATTATGTTACAGGGCTGCGAGGCTTACAACTCCCGGCGCGGCTACATGGAGCTGTTTGGCGCCATCGAGCTGTCGCGGGAGATGTTCACGCTGCTGATCGTGGCGATGCTCATTTTTGACGTCTTGCTGCTGGTGAACGCGCTGCGCAAACGCGGATAGCACTGCAACACAGATATACGTGCAATTAACCATGCCAAAGCAGACCATGACAAGAGAAAAGGAGGTAATAAAAATGAAACGGACCGCAGCTTTACTGGTGACCATCCTCTTTGGCACGCTGTGCTGCACTATCGCAATGGCTATGGAGGGTGAATACCTGTGGCAGGATCATCCCATTGATGTAACGTCGGTCATGGAAAGCACCATGTTTGGCCCCGCCAACATGACCCAGGACGAATATGCCGTCTCGGTAGTCCTGATGGTGGAGGAGGCCCTTTGGAAGGATGAAGCGCTCTGCGGCGCTCTGTATCAGGAGGCGTTGCTGGCAGATCCCCAGGGAAAGACGTATGCGCCCCAAGTTAGCGGCGTTGGGACGGAAGATCCAACGCTGGTATTCTTCTATTGCATTCCCAAGGGAATCGCGGTCGGGGAGCTATCCCTTGTGCTAAAAGAGAACGGAATCAAAGATGCTGTCGGCGATACCGCCAAAGTGCCCGGCGATGGTTTCATTGAGCTTACCACGGCAGACGGCAAAAGTATTGCGTTCACGCCGCTGGAAGCAGGGGCGTTCAAAGCGCAGGCAGACAAGGTCATCGTGCATACCCGCATCGGCGCCACCGTACACAACAGCGGCTCGCAGTTCTTAGCGGGTAGCGCGCTTAAGCTCGCCACCATGCGCAACACCAAGCAATATACAATGCCGATGATCGCCTTTCGCTACCAGACAGCACTGGGCTTTGATGAGGCTGCGGACGCCATCGGCGTGATTGGTCAATCGGCGTTGCTGAGGGTGGACGGAACGGATTATCCCGCTCGGGTGGCATGGATCACCGAGGAGATGGCCTGCTATGTTTTCGACAGCCCGGAGCTTCCTTCAGGAACGGCACGGTTTGCTGTGCGGGATAACCAGCTGGTGATCGAACCGTAAAACAAGAGGCGAAAGAAGGGATTGAAAGTATATGAGAAAGAGACTTCTTGCTGTTATCGCTATGCTTGTACTTGCAGCGACTGTGCTGTGCGGCTGCGCCGCTCCCGGCGCAACGGCATCCTTTAGGGATTACACTGGCAATGCTCCCAATGGCACGCTGGGGACGATCAAGTATATCGCGGATCGCCCCGGATATAAGGGCGTACAGGTTTCGCTGACGGTTACCGGCTTTGGAGACGTTGCGGGAGTGGAAAATCAGCATGATGTGCAGGACGTAACCGCAGCGCTGATCAAAGGCGCCTCTCTTCAAAACAGCGTCGATGGATTTGAGGGCAGTCAATATTATTATTACTATGATTCAAAGAGCTTTCGTAAGGGGCAGGTGTGCACCGCAACCCTCTTCTATTTGGTGCCTCCGGAATCGGCCAATGAGGATCTGCACTTTGTTTTTCAGGACGACAAAGCGAAAATTACCTACGACACGCCTTGCGGCATTTTCAAGGAGGAAGAATCATGAACGGCGCTTTGGGAATTGGCGGTCTTCTGATATTGGCGGTCTTGTTTTACGTTTTGAAGCCGCTGCTCATTGGCATCTGGCAGGGTATCGTTGGCTTGTTCACAGGTAAGGCAAAGAAATAAACCCAGGTTGAATGCCCACTTCAAAAAGCAGCGGAGGGGGGAGACAACCTCTTTTCCCACGTCCTCAAGGCGGAGGACGGAAAACCCGAATACGCCCAGACGGTCTTCCTGTTCGACGGGCAGGTCCCGCTGGAAGCGGAAACCCCCGCCGCCCAGGAGAAAGCCCCGCCGGAAGGCCAAGAGAGAAAACAGGAGGGAAATCATGAAGAAATCATCAAAAATCCGGATTGCCATTACGATGCTGATGCTGGCCGCCGCCGCGTGCGTGCTGGTGGGCAAGAGCATCCTGTACGGCCCTGGTTTCAGCCTCAGCTATCCCTATATCGACGCGCTGTTTCCCGGGCCGGACTCCTCCTTTATGCCCACCACCACCGTCTATGTATGGTTGCTGCTGGCAAGCGGCGTGGCCGCCAGCGCCCTTTCCTGGGTTCCCGCTGCATGGGCGGCATTGGCGGCCTGCTGCGTATGCGCAAGCTCGCTAGTCTATCATGGGGTGCGCAGCGTCCAAAATGGCTATAGCGTCTTTCAGATCGACGGCGTATGGGAGTTCTTAATGCTGGCCCTGCCCCTGGCAGCGGCCATTCTCTGCATCGCGCTTTTCCGGGCTAAGCGGGAGGAAGCAGAGGAATAAGAAGGAGAATGCCAGATGCGATGCTTCTTTGGACACAGTTGGGATGGGTGCATATGCCAAAAGTGTGGAGAGTTAAGGGATAAGGAACACTCATGGCAGCTGGTGGCCGACAAATGTGAACGGACCTGTACGATTTGTGGCAAAAAAGAAGCGGTGCCCCACCGGTTGGAGACAGTGGCCGGCCAGTGCCGGGAACGATGTGCCGTATGCGGGGAGGAGCGCGGTTTGCTTCATGTGTTTGTAGAGGATGCGTGCCAAAGATGCGGCGTGGCCAAAGAGAGTCTTGGCACAGCGACCTTTGTCAAGGCGGTGGAGGGCGCTCCGGTTTCCGGCAACGCAGCGGCGCAGGCCCAGTGGCTGGACAATGCGCTCACAACCTTTGCCGGACAGGGGGACTGGCAGCTGCTGGAACCCACTTACCGGGCCTATGCCGACGGATTATCCGTCATCGCGGAAGAGTGGAAGGCCTTCGGAAGGATCAGCCCGGATACGGAAAAGCTGACGGACTTTGGACTTTGTATGGATGTATGCGTGCGAAGCTATCTACAAAAGCGGATTCCAAACGGGGCTTTCAACGTGGGCGCGGCGCAGGCGGCATTTGACCGTAGGGCCTGCCAGGCCAATCCGGGATCGTTGCATCCAAACGTCGGAAAAACTTATCTTGATGCAGAGTTAAAAAAAATACTTGCTTCCGGCGTTTTGGAAACGGCTCCGCTTCTGCTCCCTTCCGGCCTGGCAACCGCCCCGGCATGCGATCAGATCGTTCAGTGCGCCTTGAAGGCCAGACCAAAGGGCGCCTTGAAAGAGGGGGTATACCGGCTGCTGACAGAGCATGTTCAGTCCGTTATGGAAACATCCGGCATCCATCCGGAATCAAATCTCTCATGAAATGTACTACGCTCTCTGTCTTCCTGTTTTCTCCGCCCAATGCTTCTTCGTTTGTGCCCATAGTCAAAAGATCATGGTTATGTAACCATTCAGGATAATAAGGAGGATTTCCATGAAAAAGCGATTCCTCGCACTGACTCTTCTTGTAGGACTGGCCTTGAGCTTTGCCTTTCCGGCCCTGGCAAAAATCGTTCCCACGCCGCAAAGCGTGACCCTGGGTAGATAAGGCTCCCCATGACGGGGCGACGGAGCAGGCCCCGGAGGCGGAGTAAGCCCCTGCCAATGGAGAAGCTTTCTTCACGCCGGGGTGCGTCTGGTACCATTTCCACCCTGGAGGATAAACCCTCCTACGTGCCAAAGAACTTCCTGTCAAGTCAATTTCGCAAATACAGAGAGGAAGAAAACCATGAAAAAAAAGCCGTATGCGCTTCTCGCGCTCCTGCTCGCGCTGCTGTGCGCCTCTCCCCTTGCCCGCGCCGACAATGCGACTGAGCCCAACATCGTACAGGTGATGGCAAAAAATTATAACGCCATGCTCATGCTTTCGAACGGCAACGTGGTCATGTTTGCGGAGAATCCCTCCGAGTTCATCCTGGCCCGGGATTGGACGAATACCATACAGGTCGTAAGCGGTGGCAGCCACACCGTCGGCGTGAGGGCGGACGGAATGGTCGTCGCGGTCGGCAACCATCGAGACGGGCGATGCGATGTGGAAAGCTGGATGAATATCGCGCAGATCGCATGCGGCACCCGCCACACGGTGGGCCTGCGAGCGGACGGAACAGTCATCGCGGTCGGTTGGAATCCCAAAGGACAATGCAATGTGGACTGCTGGACGGATATCGCGCAGATTGCATGCGGCACTGATCACACTGTCGGGTTAAAGGCGGATGGAACGGTCGTCGCGGTGGGTGAAAACGAAAACGGGCAATGCGACGTGAGCGATTGGGCGAGCATTGCGCAGATCGCGTGCACTGATGATCGCACTGTCGGTCTGAGGGCGGACGGAACGGTCGTCGCGGTCGGAAATAATCTCTATGGACAATGCGACGTGGATGGCTGGACGGATATCGCGCAGATCGCGTGTAGCGCAACCACCACGGTCGGCTTGAAAACGGACGGAACGGCCGTCGCGGTCGGCGATAACGTTTTTGGGCAATGCAAAGTAAGCGACTGGACGGATATATCGCAGATCGTGTGCAGCAGCTTTCACACGGTCGGCTTAAAGAAGGATGGAACGGTAGTCGCGGCCGGCCCCAGCTTCACCACAACCTGCGATGTGGACGGCTGGACGAGCATCAGACAGATCGCGTGCGGCAAAGGATTCACCCTCGCGCTGACGACCGACGGCAGACTGTTGGTCGCAGGCGATACATCCTACGGCCTTGCGGACACCATCCGCGCTTATCCAGGGGAGTACACGAGGCCAACCGCCACGCACACGCCCCCCAAGGACGGCGACCCGGCGGATTGGAAGATTGTGCAGGTGGCTGCGAACTGGGGTAACGCTGCTTTCCTATTTGATGACGGAAGCGTGGCGGTGTTTGGCATTAATTCCAGTGGGCAAGGCAATACCGGGGAATGGACGGATATAAAGCAGGTCGCGGGCGGCTCGGGGTTCACGCTCGGCTTGAAGGCGGCTGGAACGGTCGCGTCGGTTGGTGATAGTCAAAATGGGCAGCGCGACGTGGACGGCTGGAGCGACATCATGCAGATCGCGTGCGGCTGGGATTATTCGCTCGGCTTGCGTGCTGACGGAACGGTGGTAGCGGCGGGTAAGAATTTCGAGAAGAACTTTAATTTGGACGGCTGGACGGACATTGTGCAGATCGCGAGCAACTCATTAAGCCACGCGGCTGGCCTGAAAGCGGACGGAACGGTCGTCGCGGTCGGCAATCCATTCAGCGGGGAGCTCAATGTGGAAGGATGGACAAATATTGCGCAGGTCGCATGCGGCTATGACTGTACGCTAGGGCTTAAGACGGATGGAACGGTCGTCGCGGCCGGCGACAATTCTACCGGGCAATGTAGCGTGGAGGGCTGGACAGATATCACGCAAATTGCGAGTTCCACCACTTCGACAGTCGGTGTTAAAAAGGACGGAACGGTCGTCGCAGCCGGCGATAACGAGCACTGGCAATGCGCCGTAGAGAACTGGACGAACGTCACCCAGGTCGCGTGTGGCTCGGACTTCACCCTTGGGCTGACGGACGAGGGCAAGGCGTTATTCACGGGCAATTCCGAATTTCTTAGCTTGGAGTCATTCAGAGCTTATCTTGATGAAAATCAGATGTTTGTCCCTCCGTTCACCTTCCGGGGCGATATCACATGGATGTCGCCGCTGGAAACGATTCTCTCGGAGGAATATGGCGCGAATCCAAAGGTAACCTTCCACGATGACATCACGGTATGCACCCTGGACGAGATTACGCTGCACGACCTGCCGATGCAAGGCGGCTATCTCCTGAAGGATGGGCAACTTGTGGCAATCCGCTTCCATACGCTCGCGGAAGGCGGCGATACGTCGGCGCGGCTTAAGAACCTACGGGATGCTCTGACTCAAGAGCACGGTGATCCTACGCTTGAAAACCCGGAGCGGATCACGGCGGCCCTCGCCGAGACAGGTACAGAGGGCGATTTCACGTCGGCCTTCGCGGATGGCGCCTGGTACGGCTGGGCGCTAGAGGACGGTTACACTTTGATCGCTGTGGCGGTGAAGGACGGGGTTGTTGAGGTAGTTTATTTGAACGAACCGGCGCTGGTTGGGGCAGGGGTGTAGGAGGGCTGCTTCTCAGTCGCCTGCGGGCGGGCACACGGCATATCAGGGCAACGTTCTCGCGGCGCTGCCGGAAAAGGTACCACAATAAACAATCAAGGCGGCATCTCCATTCCATCGGTTTCGCAAACGACGAACTCACCTGCTTCTACGAATACCTGCCGAAAAGCGCCCTGCCCCTGCAAAGCATTCTGAAAAGCGCGGAGGCGGCGGACTTTATCCTGCTGATACCCACGGATTAAGAGTGAAAAACCATGAAGAAGCGTATCCTGCTTCAACCAACATCATGCAAATAACGAAAGGGGTATCTACTATGAAAGCAACTCTCCACATCAAGAAAGGTCTGGCATGGTTCCTCACTTTCCTGCTGGCGCTCTCCCTTACCCTCGGTGCAATGGCTGAGTCCGGCACGATCTTCCCTTGGCTCAGCTACACGCTGGACGTGGCGCTGGTCTCTACCGACCCCGAAACAGTCAATGATCCAGATGCACCAAGTGACGGAACCGTGGTGATGGTCAAACTGATCTCACCCTATGGGATGATTTCAACAGAGGATATTGACACCCACAGCGAGGAAATCCGCTTTCGTGACGCGGACGGCGATGAGTACACGGCATATTCCTGGCGCGTTCGGGGCGTGGATTACGATGCCGACAAGGGATTTAGCACAAGGCCCGAGCAGGAAGCCTTTGAGATGCTGTACAACTTGGACGGGAAGACAGCGGAAGCGGTGACCGGTGCAAAGCTGCTGATCCCCACCGGGGTGGAGGGAGAGACCATCATCGTTTCCCTGGATAAGGCTCCCCATGACGGGGCGACGGAGCAGGCCCCGGAGGCGGAGGAAGTCGCCGCCAACGCAGACGTTTCCTTTGTGTTGGGGGGCATCCGGTATACCATTTCCGCCCTGGAGGACGAACCCTCCTACGTGCCGGAGAACTTCATGGATGGCAAGGCAGGCCATCTGGTTTCCTTTTCCTATGCCGGGCCAGGCAAGGAGGCGGAGGACGCAAACGATCAGCTTTATAGCAACGCGCGGCTGATCCAGCCAAATGGCGACGAGGTTCGCGCCTATTGCAACAGCGACAATATCGGCAATCCTTACGAGCTGTTCTTTGGGCTATCCGGCGACGTCCTTCTGGCGGATTGCGTTTTTACCCTCCAGGGCGACGAGGGAGAAGTCAAAATTATGTTGTCCGGCGTTGGCGAGGCGGGCACTGACATGACCGAGGAGCCGCAGACAACGCCCGCCGCCACGGTGGAGCCAACAGCGGAACCTGCCCCGGAACCTACCCCCGAGCCGACGGAAGAATCGGCGGAGGAACGGGATGCGAACACCTTCGCCTACACCGTCGGCGACGAAACCTATGAGCTGGCCCTGCTGGGCGTGGCCTATGACAAGGGCGAAAAGCGGATGGCTGTGGAGATCGCGCTGTACGACCACGAACTGCTGGATTTTATCTGGGACAAGGAGCTGCACATGCCCTTTGGCTGCGGCATCATCAGCACAAAGGACGGCTTCCAGTATGAGGAGGGCGTTACCGCCTCTGTATCCACGCCCATGCACATGACCTTCTATTTCGACACCAAAAACATACCTGATCTGGTTTGCTTCGGCAAGCTGAATCAGGAAGACCGCAACGCCTCCGAGGATTTCGCGCTGGTTGACCCGGAAAACAGCCAATACGTAGACACGTTCCCTATTTCGGCGTTGCTGAAAAATGAAAAGGAGCCGGATGCGCTGCTGAAGGAAGGGGAGGCGGCGGACAGCGAGCCCGGCGAGGACGTATCCCCTGTGGCGACCGCCATCCCCTCCGTGTCCGTCAGTGAAAATGCCGACGAGGTAGAACGGAAAATCGTGGAGGTGCTGACCCGGTGTACCGAGGGCGTTACGGATGAATGGCAGCTGGCCATTTACCGCACGGGCGTTCAAGATTTGCGGCTCGATCCCGAGAAGGAGGGCGTTTACACTTTTCGGCTAAGGGGCTTTGATCCCGGCCTGAAGGCGCTAGGAAAGTACCAGGCTGAAAACAAGCGGGGCTATCTGGCCCGGATGCTGGAAAACACACGGGCCTATGGCTTGGAGGTTTCCCTGACCCTGGCGGAGGGAGAATTTACGACCAAAAGCGTCAAGGGGCTGCAAAGCGCCGTAAAAAAGGCCGCTACCGCCTCGCAAAAAGCCTTCAAGGATCAGCGGGTGCTAAGCGCCGTTGTGGATGATCTGCTCTATGACGGCTTTGGAAAAGGGATAAAAAAGGTGGAGGATCTGCTCTCCCTTTCCCCTGATTACCTAGCCTGGATTAGCGAGCGCGGCAGTACGCTGTCAGGCCTGAACGCGGAGCAGTGGGCGTCATTCTTCTACGGGCAGGTCAAACAATCCTTGGACGTAACCGGGGGCCCTTACGCCCTCAAGCTGAAGTGCACCGGTGTGAATATTACGCAGTTGCTGGAAAACGCCAGGGCCGACGCCCTGAACGCCTTGGCATTTATGCTCTACGATCAGCGGTGGGAAGGCGAACGGGTTGAAAAGGAATTGCTGCGGGCGCTGGCGGACAACGTTCTCTCCATGAAAAAGAAGGGCAAAGAAGTCCTTCCCATCTCCCTGAGCGTAGATGGAGAGCCCTTTTACAGCAGCGATTATGAGGATATGCTGGCCGCCTACCCCTATAATGAGGCGCTGGAAAATTTGCAGGAGGATACCCAGGGCCTTCCCGACGAAGCCGCCCAAGAATTTCCCAAGGCGGGCTGGCTGAGCGGTTCCAAGAGCGGTACCAAGGTGAATGTAAAAGCCCCCAAGGATTCCGTTGCCTATTACGTACAGCTACGTAACTATGAAACCGACGAGCTGGCGGTGGCGGGCTTTGTCAGGCCGGGCTCCACCTGCACCCTGAGGGTACCCAAGGGAAACTACTACTTTGTGATGGCCAGCGGCTCCACCTGGTACGGCGAAGAAACCCTGTTTGGCGAGGAAACCGAGTTTAGCAAAACGGGCCTATTTGAGGTGAAGAACAGCAACTACTACCACACCGTGACCCTGAAGGTGGTGGAGGGTGGCAACATGCCGCTTTACGGAGCGGATGAGGACGATCTGCATTGATGAGGCTATAGCAGCCGGAGAACGATGAAAGCGAAGGATTACAGCACGCGCTGGGAGCCGTGAGTGTGGTATCAAACCAAGTTCGTCTCAATATCCCAAGAACCAGCGACAACCTACGCTGAAGGATTAAAAACAAGATCCACAGAGGATGACAAAGGAGAGAGGATGCATGAAAAACAAGCGCTTCTTCGCTTTGGTAGCGCTTATTCTGACAGTTGCCGGGCTGGCGCTGTTCCTGACAGGTACCCTTGTGGAGGGGAGCCAAACCCAGGCGCTTTCCCTGAATCCCTTTTCCCAGGAGCAGATGGATGTTGCTCGCTCCTCCGCTTTTGGGGCAGACGTGCTGAACAGCATGAGCGGAATCATGAACGCCACCGCAAATTATACGGAGGATTTCAGTTATACTGGTTTTGATATCATGGGACAGTCGCTGCCCCTTGCCATCGCGCTCTGTGCGGTCGTGTTTTCCCTTTCCCTTGCCGCGATGCTGCTTGACCGGCGCAAGATCCTTGGATGGGCGGCCTGCGCCCTGAGTGCGGCGTTGGCGGTCGGACTGCTGCTGCTTCCCACCCTGGTGAAGCAGTCAACAGGCTCACCAGGTTCGCTGACGCTGACGGCGGTTGGATGCGCCGTGCTGTTCCTGCTGGCAGCAGGGCTGCATGGTGCGGCGCAGAGGAAAGACGCGAAGCCATGAAGCGGATGACGATGACCCTGCCTATTCCTCGCTTGTTGCTAGCGCCGGCCGCCTGCCAGAAAAGCGGTGGCTGCGTCGCCATCAAGGCGTAGGGTGGCGGTACGCCGGAGTCTCAGTGGTCATCCAAAAGATAAAAGGAGAGGAAAGCCATGAAGAAAGCTATGTTATGGTTCCTGCTTGCCATGCTCCTTCTGACCCTTACCGCCTGCGGAGAGGCGAAAAAATACGAGGAAGCCCAGGCGCTGATGAAGGGCGGCGCGTACAGTGAAGCCTACGAAGCTTTCGCCGAATTGGGACGATATGAGGATGCCAAACAGCTTGCCGAGGACGCAAAGTGGGCGCTGTACGCCCAGGCGCAGGAGGATTTGCGCCTGGGACGCTATCAGGAGGCGATGGATGCCGTGGAGCCATTTCTCCACAACGTCAATATGAAGGCTCTCTATCAATACGCGGAAGCCGGGTTGGCCGGAACCTATGTGAGGGATCTGATATGGCACGAGGGCAGCATCTCCTGTGACGTGGCTATTGCGCAGGGCTTGCCCGGCGCGGATGTCCGCATTGAGCTGGAGTCAAAGGGGGGCGCACTGCAAGGGAAGGTATACGCCACTGCAAGGAGTCTGGATCAAGAAAATCCCCAAGCCCATTTCTCCATTACCGATTATGCCACCGGCGAAGGATACCGGCTGGACGCCGTCAATCTGAACAGCTTTCGCTACACCATCCCCGCAAAAAAAACCTCATTCTATGACAACAACATATTCACGCCGGGGACCCTGCTGTTATTCAAAACCGCCACGCTGTTTCAGCAGACAATTGCCCAAGACGGTAGCAAGGGCTATACCCCTTCGTGGGATGTGGGGTTTGTGGAGTTCAACTCAATTCAGGATACCTTTGCGGGAGGCAAGTTGAAGGTGAGCGTCCTTTCAGAGGGCGCGGAGGTATTCGCCCTATCCGTCGATATACCAGAACCAAAATAGCCCGCCAACATAAAAGGAGGGCAGCCGCCGGAGTATGAAACGAGGCTCCGGAGGCCCAGTCATCGACTGGAATGAGCCATAACTGCCGCTTACCCCCCGCTCTCAGGCTGCCCTTCCTAAGGCCGCCGCCGGCATCAGGAACAAGAAAAGGAAGTGCTACTTTCATGAAAAAGGCGGTCATCATGGTTCTTTGTCTTGCGCTGCTTGCCGTCCTTAGCGGATGCCAGAAAACCGGCTTTATAACCAGTGGGGATTATTACTACTACCTATCTGAAAGCGGGAAAGCGGTCATTGAATCGTACCATGGCAGCGAGACGGCTCTCACGCTACCGACACAGCTCGACGGCCATTCCATTACGGGCATCAAGGGGTATTCCTTTTGGGATACCAGCTTTGGCTCGGTTGTATCACTGCAAATTCCTGAGGGATACACGGAAATTGATTCTTACGCGTTTCAAAACGGCTTGCGGTTGGAAACCCTGAAGCTTCCCGGCACGTTGAAGTGTATTGGCAGCTGCGCGTTCAACGGCACCCAAAACCTGCGGCATGTGGAGCTTCCGGAGGGCTTGACAACGCTGGACGATCTTGCCTTTCGCAACTCGGCGCTGGAAAGCATCCATATCCCCGATACCGTAACCGAATTTGGAGATAATCCGTTTGCGGGCTGCAAGCAGCTTCGGGACATTTCGCTTTCGGATCAGCATCCCGCGCTTCGTTGGACCGGCGGCGTGCTGACGGACCGGGAAGGGACCGTCCTGCTGGTCTATCCGGCCTCGCGCTCGGACACCCGGTATTATGTGCCGGAAGAAATACTGGACATCGCGCCTTATGCGTTTGCCGGTTCCCCGCTGCGGGCGGCGGTTTTGCCGGAGAAGCTGAAGGTAATTGAAAACGGTCTGTTTGAGGGATGCGAGGCGCTGGGCGACATCGCCATCCCCTCCGGTGTTGCAAGAATCGGCTATCGGTCGTTTTCGGGTTGTACGTCGCTTCAAAGCATAGAACTGCCCTCCGGCGTTGAGGAGATCGGCTACGATGCCTTCTCCGGTTGTACGGCGCTGGAAGCGGCTGTGCTTCCATCCAGCGTTGCACGGATTGACTATCGGGCATTTTCACGCTGTACGTTGCTTCAAAAGATAGAGCTGCCCTTCGGTGTTGAGGAGATCGGCAACGATGCTTTCTCCGGCTGTACAGCCCTTGAAGCAGTTGTGCTTCCAGCAAGCGTTATGACCTTCGGCGATCACATTTTCGCCGGATGCGAAACCCTGACGCTGATTGTGCCAGCGGGCTCCGCAGCGGAACAATACGCCAAGGAAAACAAATTACCATACCGGTATTCTGCCTCGGATACCCAGACAGAGGAAACAACGGGGGGTACACCCGTTCCAACAAATACCGCGTCCGCAAACCAAACGCAAATGCCATCGGCGACGCCGCAACCATCGGCGACCCTTGATCTTCCCACCTTCACCGCCAAAGACTTTAGCTGGCCTGTTCCTGCTGCGGGAGAGCGGCTGTATATCGGGGAAGCGAAGGTGTCGCAGGCAAAACGGATGTACCTGGCATTTATCGTATCCGCCGACGGCAGAGAGGTTCGTGACCTGACCATTCATTCGGAGGATGTGAATATCCAATACAACGATAACGGCACTGCTATGCGGCTCACAGCCGAGGCCCTCACCACAAGAGCCAACAAGGCACTGCCCATTGATCAGACAGCGATGGATATCTATTTGGACGAAATCCAGATCAAGCAGATGGTCATCGCGGGCGATACGGCCTCCTGTACGTTGGCCTATGTATACGAATACACAGACCCTGACACAGGCTTCCCTGTCAGCCTGCCTTTCGACGTTGCGACAGTCACATTACAGAATTACTACATCGCGGCGTCGCCTGCCGCAAAGCCGACCATCCAGCCGCCCAGCGCTGCCGAGATGAAGGCGGATGGGTTTAATCTGCCTGTCCCGGTTGGCGGCGAGCGCTTGTACATCGGTGGAGCGGATGTGTCGCAAGCGAAAAAGCTTCATATCGCGTTTATCGCATCTGCGGACGGCACAGAAATGCATGATCTGACCATTTACCTTACCGACTTGAAGATCAAGATTGAATCCGGCAGTACCGTAACGAAAGTGACGGGCGGTTCCGTGACGGAACGGTATCAGGGTATCTTTGCCGTCAGTGGCAATGCTTTCGCAATCAACCTGGGGAGAACGCAAATCACGGATTTCACTATGACAGGGGATACGGCGTCCTGCGTCCTTGCTTATGTCTATCATTATTCCGGCTCCATTGGCTCCGGCGTTCCCTCCACCGACGTACCCTTTGATGTGGCCACGGTGGCCTTCCAGCGCCAATAGGGCCATTAGCTTTGTAGATGGCTACCTTTTAAAAAAGCGAGGAGTGTCACACATTATGAAAAAGAAGCGTTACCCACAGGTCACGAAAGACGGAGAAGTGTTTTATCTGGACGCAGACGGTAAAATCATCGTAGGGCTATAATGCTTTCATGAGAGGAGTCCTAGCATGCGAACTCCAAATAACAATCTGAAAGCTGTGTTGGAATACTTCGGCCTGACTAATCTTGCGGTATCCAAGGCAACCGGTATCGAACCATCAAGCATCAGCCGTATTGTAAACGGTCAGCGCAGACTATTGGCCGCCAGCCCGCAGATGGAGGCACTAGTAAGCTATATCCTTTCCCAAAGTCAACGCGTGGCCGATATGGACTGGCTCCAGGATCAGTTTCAGGCAGTGGGACTGCCCACAGACATTTCGACCATCTATCGCTTCCAGCAAAATCTGATCATGTGGCTAGCGACTGACGGTAACAAGCTACGCCGTAATCTGGGCGGCTCACTTCCCGGAGACATCGCGGGTAGCGCGCCTCCAATGCGGAAGCCAGCACCCCATGAGGACGAGTCCTCCGGCAGTGACGTTAAAATTGGTATCGTGCAAATCGTCCTTGCCCTGCGCCCAGAATTAGCTACGTTGCCCAAGGGTGCCACGGTGAACCTCTTCCTCTCCAGCGACAAACTGGCAACAGCGGCGAACGAGGACTTTTCCGCGCTACTTGACGAGATGATCACCGCCAATGATCTGAAGGTCAATATGATCGTCTGTGTTTCCGGCGATACTCAGGCCATGTCAAAGCTGCTGGATAGCTATATGACCGCGCTCATCTCCGGCCATGCGCGGCTCTCAGTGGTACATGGCATGACGCAGACTGTCACAAGTTCAATCCACATTCTGATTCAAAACACTTTTGCTATGCTTGTGACAGAAACAGCGGGGCGGACAGCGCCGCCCATCGCAACAATCATCCGCAATGTTGACTTTGTACGTGAAATGCAAAATAACTTTGATACCGCCGCCCGCTATGCCCAGCCCATTCTGAACGTCTATGACGACAACTATTCCCGCAGTATTCTTGAAATCCTCTTTATGGAGTTCTGCACGCCCGGCGCGTTGGATATTGTCAAAGATAGCATCAATCCCCTCTACATGGTGCCGGAGGCTTATGATCGCTATTTGAGAACCAGGGGGTACTCGGCTGGGGAATATGCATGGCGCAGCTCGGAGTTCGTGCGCTTTAAAAGTGGTATGAATGATATGTTAAAAGCTGGATCGGTTTACCGAGAAATCATATCCCTCTCGCGTCTAAACGACATCGCCCTGCGCGGTTCCTGCCGGATGGCGGGACTGTACTTCATGGAGCGCGGTTATATCGATCTTGATAAGTCCGGATGCATTGATATTCTGAATGGTTATATTGATTATCTGGAGAACGTCCCATGCTTTAACATGGTCATTGTCGAAGATCTGTCGATATTGCACCTAAACAGCTGCTGGCACCTGAAGTACAACCAAAGTCTCGGAATCAACAACTGGCAAGGACGGGTGCCGGTGATGATCCATTCCGACCATCTCATCTTGTTGCGCGAGTTCCAGACGCATTTTGACAGGCTCTGGAGGCAGGCAGAAGATACCGGCAGTAACCGGGCAAGCGTGGTTAGTATTCTCCGGGACGTAGTGTCAAGATTAAGCAAAGTATCCAAATAGATAGTCATTTCAAGCCGTATCCTCACCTTCTGCTCATGCAATTGCTCAAATAATAATACACATCGTACACATAAACCCTGTCGATTCCCTCTCCCCCTGATGCTTTACTGGATACTCAAAAAATGATCGTTGAATCCTTGAAATTAGCTTGATATAATAAAGTTACGTGATTCAACGCGTACAATTCAGGATGCGACAACTTGAAAGGGCTGGGACCTTATTGGAGGGTAGAATGATGTCAAAGCGCATGGGTCAATGGGCTGTTCTTTCGTTGTGATCGTTGTCGCGCTGTCCTTCGAAAGACCTGCCTTTGCATAGAGAAGGGATTCAGCCAAAACTTTCCTCGCCAACGCAACGCAAGCAGCCGACCAGGTCTTTGCCATTGCGGATGATAGCCATCCATACACTTGAGGCGGGCAAATGTCTAATTGGTGGAAGGATGGGCGGTTGGGCAACGGGGAGAATGAATATGCATCCACAGATGAACTGCCCATACAGGTGACAACCGAAGAATTTAAGGAGGATAGTATGAATCAGGGTTTTGTATCATCGGGAATCGGCAAGCGATGCCTGGCGCTCATGCTCTGCTGCCTGTTGGTATCCGCCTGCCCTGCGACGGCGAAGGCCGCCCAGGGCGAAGATGCCCAGTGGAAACTGGTCAGCCAAACCGGGGGCGTAACCCAGGCGCTTTTACTGGAGAGCGATATGCTGTACTTGGGCAGCGGCCTGCGGGTTTTCGTTCTAGACGTCAGCGATCCTGAGAGAATTATGGTCATCGGCGTCAGCCCGATCTTGCCACAGTTTATAGAGAATATCACAAGCGACGCAAAGGGGCACCTGTTTGTAAGCTGCGGTTCTGGGGGGCTGTGGATTATGGATGTGTCAAAACCTGCCACGCCTGTGATCCTGAGCAATCTGGACACTGGAGGGTATACCGAAGGTTCTTCGCTTTTCGGCAAGTACGCCGTCATTGCGGATGGTCCCCATGGTGTGCAAATCGCGGATATATCAAATCTAAAAAAACCCAAATGGATATCGGAAGCCTACAACCTGGCCTACGCCTACGATGTGGTCATCCAGGACGGTACCGCCTATGTGGCGGGCGGTGGTAGCGGCCTTTTCACCATTGATTTGAGCGTTCCCAAGGCTCCAAAGGAAATGGGCCTGATCCCTCTGGATGGATTCCAATACGACGTAGAACTGCTGGGCGGCAAGCTTTATGCGGCGGGTGCCTGGGGTGACGTTTCTGTGTTGGACATCAGTCACTCCTTCCAACCTGTGCTTACAGAAATCATCTCTACTTCGGGATGGGCCATGGCATTGCAGGCCGTTGGTTCCAACCTGCTGGTCATGGATGGTGCGGACGGCGCTAAGCTCTATGATCTCTGCGCACAACAACCCCAGCTGAGATCCACGGTTACCAAGGGTGGCTTTATCTTGGCAGGTGCAATGGAAAACGGGAAGGCGTTTTTTCTGGATAAAGAATACGGCATGATGGCGGTGGACTACGCCGATCCCTCCGACCCTAAGCTGGTGAGCCGCTGGATGCCGGCATTGGACGGCCGCAGAGTGACCTTCAACGGCAGCGCCTGCTACGTGTCCGGAGGGCTGTCCGGCATGCATGTGTTTGACCTAAGCGATTGGATCCGCCCGGCTGAAACCTATTGGTACGATACATCGGGAGGATATGCGAACAAGGTGATTCTGGATGGTGGCATCGCATATTTGTCCTCCCACCTTGATGCCGCAGAACCACTGGTAGTTTTTGACATGGCAAACCCCCTCTCCCCCCAAAAGATCGGCGCGGTTCCCAATGACGAGGCTGTGTTCAACACGGCGTTCCGCTCCATGGCACTGGGCGAGGGAGCCCTCTACATTGCGGGCGAACACGCGGGCGCCTGCGTGGATATCCGCGATCCCCGCCGCCCCATAGTCGTCAGCCGTATCGACATGACGGAGCCTTGCAACGGCGCGTTCTGCGGAAATTTATTCTTGACCAACGGGGGTTCGCAGCTTCAGATTGTGGACATCTCCGATCCACAACAGATGATGCTGCTCTCAATCCTGCCCAACCAGTCCTCAGGCGATGCGGTGGCGTTCCTGGATCCGACCACGGCGCTGTGCTCCAGCGGGGAGGGTATCTGGATTGTGGATATCTCTGATCCCAAAAGCCCCCAACAGATTGGGGAGCTTGCTCTTTCCGGCAGCGTAATGGAAGCCTTCATCTATGGATCAACTGCCTATTTAAGCACCCTAGGCAACGGCGTCCAGATCGTGGATGTATCTGATCCCCGTAATCCCGCGCTGCAGGAGATCGTGTATACCATGGGGGATTCATGCGATTGCTATGTCAATGACGAAATGATGCTGGTTGCCGACAGCGTTGCGGGCCTGACGGTGTATCGACGCGGAGAAAAGAAAAGAGACGGGAAGGCATCCGGTAGCGTTTCTTCAGAGCCCTATGCGCTGCCGCTCCTGTTGCATGAAGGAGAATCCCTATACCCCATGGTCAAAGAGGATATAAGCTCTGAACCAGCTGAAAAACACACTTATCTTGTCACCAGCGCGTCGGATCGCGGGCCAGGTACGCTGCGGGAATGCCTGGAACATTTGAAACCCAATACTACCGTTACCTTCGATCCCAGCATGTTTCCTCCCAGTGCGCCCGCCACCATCCAGCTCCAGTCGCCCCTTCCCGAGATCGTCGCGGACTATACCACACTGGACGGCAGTCAGGCGGGCGTGATTCTGGACGGCAGCGAGCTGAGCTATGGAAATGGTCTGACCCTCTCGGCCTCCCGCTGCAGCATCATGGGCCTACAGGTGGTGCGCTTCCCCGGGAACGGCATGCAGATCAGCGGAAATGAAAACCAGATCGGAGGAAGCCGCAGCGTTGGCGCGGGGCCGGTGGGACAAGGCAATCTCGCCAGCGGCAACGGAATCTGCGGAATTTTCATCGGAGGCTGGGATTCGCTGGTGATCGGCAATCTGGTGGGCACCGATGTGAGCGGGGCCTTACCAATACCCAACTACGACGGCCTTTTCGTTACGGACTGGGGTTTTCGCATCACATTGGGCAGCATCAATCCCGATGAGGGCAATGTGGTTAGCGGCAACGATTTCATCAACATGGACACATGGGGCGATCATACCCTCATTATCGGAAACATAATCGGCTTGGACATCTCCGGCACCCGTCCGGTGCGCGAGGACACCCGTAGCAACCTGACGCTGGAGAGCGGCGCTATGAACACCCTTGTGGGGGGTAGCGAACCCCAGGAGCGGAACCTCATCGGCGGCGCAAATCTGGGTGTCGTGTTCAGCGACCAGAACACCTATCAAAACGCGGTGATCGGCAACTACATCGGAACGGATATTACCGGCACGAAGGCCGCTCCCAATCAGACGGGCGTTTTGGTATGGATGGTGGGAAATAACCGCGTGGGCGGAGGCGCCCCCGGGGAAGGAAACCTCATCAGCAGCAATGGAACCGGCATAGAGTTAAGCGGATACGGCGTAACCGACAACATCGTGCTTGGAAACCGCATCGGTATTGACGTCGGTGGCGAGAGCCTTCTACCCAACGGCGTCGGACTATCCCTTCATACGGGACAGCGTCATGCCGTCATCGGTGGTTTTACCCCCGAGGAAGGAAACCTGATAGTGGGTGGGCACATTTCAGCTCGCATCACTCATCCAGGCATACGGGATTGCTATCTCGCGGGCAACACCATGATAGGTGCGTCGGTGGCGGGTGCCTATTTGGAGGATCGTGCTTGCAGCAATTTCATCCAGGGCAACATGTTGGGAGCTATGGAAGGATATTCCGTGCGCGTGGATTACGGAACGGGCAACGAGATTCGCAGTAACTCTTTCACCGGAGAAAAGCCGACGGAGATGGTGCTGCTACTTGAGGGTGGCAACCGAGAACTCGGGGCTCCAAGGGTCTCCGGGGTGAAAAAGCAAACCTTATCCGGCACAACCTGCGCTTACGGATACGTGGAAATCTATCTATTCCAGGATAATAGGGCGATTCC
This sequence comes from Clostridiales bacterium, assembly GCA_012729115.1. Taxonomy (GTDB): domain Bacteria; phylum Bacillota; class Clostridia; order Christensenellales; family Aristaeellaceae; genus Limiplasma. The sequence goes on from JAAYDR010000089.1 coordinate 21,137, forward strand.
TTTGGGTTTTGCGCACGCGGATGCAAAGGGAAAGTTTGCCTTTACTAGCAGTCAGCCCCTTAATGGAAAGCAAGTTATCCTGCTCGTAACAGATATACTCAATAACACGTCCGCGTTCTCGCAGCCCTATACGGTGAAGGCAAAATAAGCGGGAGGATCAAGCCATTCATTTCGTGCTGAACGTCATCAAGTAAAACCTAAACCTCGCGGAACCCCCGAATAGTACGCGCATCCACAAGATAACGCTAGCATTGAACCGCGGCACATCGCGCAGGGAACTGGACGGAATGACGCTTTTGGCAGTGACGGGCGGCGCATGCAATTTTAAGAAATATCTGGGCAACGTTAGCGCCAAGCCAATCCCAGCATACTGAAGACTGTTTATACGAGCGTTTTGGAGCGTTTTCAATTTTCTCGTAATTTGTCAAACTCCACAACGGTCGGGACATTTGCAAGAGCAAGCGTATAAATCAACGAAAACCCTATGTAAGCATGCAGCAATTCTCCTTATTTTGTGCGGTATATTATTTGGAAGGATGCCTGGCCCATTTGTTCCTGAGCGGTTTGCCGCAAGGATTCACCAAGCTCCACCTCTTTCAGCATCGTGTGGCTCAACAGGAGTCTCAAGTCCCCATCCGCCACCTCCGACAGGCTGAGCCGCTCCAGGGAGGCCAGCTTCTCCACGCCCCGGAGGGTAAGCAGGGGCGCCTTGAAAAGGTCTTGGTCCTTGAGTCTGGAAATGCCCTGAAAGGTGTTCAGGGAGGTGAAAAAGCTGCCTCCCGCGCCGATGCGCCAGAGCAGCGGGCACCCAGCCAAGGGGGATAGGTCATTGACCCGGGTGCCAAAGAGGCAGACCTCACTGAGATAGGGCAGGGAACCCAAGGGCTTGAGATCCGAAACCGGATTGTGTCGAAGGTCAACGTTCCGAAGAGCAGTGAGTCCTTGAAGGGGCGTCAGATCCACAATGTCCTGGAAGGCAAGCGATAGGGTGGTTAGGTTTTTGAGCCTTGCAAGGTCAGAAAGGGTGGTCATGCCACCGTTCTTCCATGGGAGCTCCTTTAAAGCTATTTGGTTGCACAAGGCATTGTAGCTCTCCCCGTCCGCCAGAGTCTGGTCCCCACAGATAAAAAGCTCCGTCACACTGAGCAGGTCTTGTTCCCGCACGCTCTCTCCTTCCTCCAGGCCTAGGGTCAAGCGTACTGCCTGTTCTACCAAGGGCTCCCGGAAGGCGGCGGTTCCGGCAGGCTCCAGCAGACCCGTGCTCTCCGCGTAACGACCCAGCTCAAACCCAGCGCACAGGCAAAGTAAGCACGCAATGACTGCGCAGCTCCATCCCAAGGCCCTCCTTTGCCTACGCCCGTCCATGGCCAGCAAATCAGCGCGGACATTGGCCGCCGTTGCATAACGATCCTTTGGGGCAAAGGCTGTGCACTTTCCCACGATCCGACGCAGGCGGCGGCTGACGATCCGGGGCAGGATCATCTCCCTATTGGATTCACCTGTGAGCAGCCAGCCCAGCAGAATGCCCAGAGAAAACACATCCGCCCGGGCATCCGTTTGAGCATAGCCGTATTGCTCCGGGGCTGAAAAATTTCGGGTACCGCAGGACACGGTATCCTCTACCTTGTTCGGATCAAACACCCGGGATATGCCGAAGTCGATTAGCCACAACTCCCCCTGGTGATCCACGATTATGTTTTTAGGCTTGATGTCCCGGTGGATCACCGGGGGTGTTCGGCTATGGAGATAGGTTAGGATATCGCACAAGGAAACAGCCAGTCCGACAGTCTTCTCCTGACCGGGCTTGCGCTGGGCAATATAACGATCCAAGGGCGTGCCCTCCACGTACTCACGGACCATGCACAGGTAATACTCGTTTTCGTATTCCTCCACGAACCGGGGCAGGCCGCGATGGCTCAGGGCTTTGAGGATCACCCCTTCTAAGGCGCGAGCGGTAGTGGCGTCCTTCCGGTAACATTTGGCTACATAAAACAGGCCCGCTGCTTTGTGCTTCACCAGGAGGGTCTCGCAGCCTTCGTTGTGGGCAAAGCATTCGAAGGGCTCATACTCCCTCAAAAATTCTTCCGGATACCGTTGGGCATCGCATGCCGCCCGTAGGCTCTCCGCCAAGGCGTCATTCACAGATTCATTCATGGGATTCTCCTTCGCCAAGCAGCGTAAGTCCCAGCCTGTTCAGCAACTCCTGAAGTTGCAGCACGGTTTTTCCGTCATGCAGACAGCGCATGATGGCCGCGTCCCGCAGAAGCTTAGAATTGAGGGGGTTTTTCTCCGCCACTTTCAATAACGCTTGGGTTCCCTCCACATCTAGCCCCAGCCCTAAGCAGATTTGAATTAACTTGTCCCGGGAGGGCCTGCGAGTGCCGTTAAAGATCTGGTGCCCATAGGTTCTAGCCAAGCCAGCCAGGCGGATTACCTGCGCCGCAGTCAGCCCCTTTTCCCGGCACAACTCCGCCAGGGAATAGCAAAGCCGGGGGGTGACCATCTGGGTAGCGTTGTCCTGCAGAAAGGCGTCAAAATCCGGAGCTTCCAAAAGCTTGCGCTGGAAGTTGAGGGTGGTTTGAACCTCAGAAGGGGGATGCGCCATGTCCCTTGTCTCCTTTGTATCGCGTCCACGGGAGCGTGCTTTCATTATACTCCGTCTGAACCAGGAGGCAAGGGACAGGGGCGGGGATTTCCTTATTTCATTTCAAAATCCTTATTTTGGAGCTTGGGGTAGATGTCCTTGAGAGGAGAGAAGTCCTTGATGGGATTGTCGGCAAGAAGCAGCTCCGTCAGGTTCGTAAGGACAGCCAAGGGTTTCACGGACTTGATCTTGTTGCCGCCCACATTCAGGCTGATGAGGTTCACCAGATTGGCCAGGGGCTTCACATCTTGGATGGCGTTGCCGAAGGCCCGGAGGTGTTCAAGCCGGGTCAGGCCGGACAGCTTCTTGATATCCTTAATCTTGTGCCAGCTGATGTCAAGGCTTCTCAGGTTGATGAAGTATTCGATGCCGTCCAGCTTGGTGATCTGGGAGCCCTTGGGGAACTTCTCTTGCCATTCGTTGCTCAGATTTAGGAAGCCGTCCAGCGAAGCCGCGTCCATGGCGGTGATGGAACCCTCGGGCTTGTTCAGGGCTTCCCGGATGCGCTTCTCCAGGACCTTGTCGGCGAATTTGATGACCTTGTCGGGGTTTTCGGGGCGGAGGAAGCCTTCGGATTGGCCTTCTTCGGATTGACCATTTTCGTCCGGCTCCTGGTGCAACTCCATGGGCTTGTCGGGGTCGAAGTCCAGGCCGCCCGGCTTGAAGTTTTGGACGATGTCCTTGAAGCCGCTGGCGTCCGTGGTCAGGTTGTGGTTGATGAACAGGGCGCTGATCTGTTTGAGCCCGTACAGGGGGCTCAAGTCCGTGATCCAGTTATAGGACACGTCCAGGAACACAAGGTTCGCGAGCCCTTGCAGCGGGGTCGCGTCCTTGATTTGATTGCCTTTCAGCCCCAGCTGCTCCAGCTTCTTCATGCCGGAAAGGGGGGTGATGTCGCCGACCTGGGAGCCCTCCACCGTCAACACCATGAGCTTGGTCAGGCCGGTCAGCGGGGTAATGTCGCTGACCTTGGAACCGAAGATCACCAGCCGCTCCAGGTTCACAAAGGCGGACAGGGCGGACAGGTCGCTGACCTCCCCCCACATGTTTTCAACGCCCTGCTGGATTTCCGTGATCCGGTACGCGTCCCGGTAGGTGATGGGCCGGTCTTTGACCCCAGTGGGGATGCGCAGGATGGCTTCCAGGGCGGGATCGGGCATGGGGATGGGGTCGGCGGGGATGTCCTCCGGGACGAGCATCAGGTTGGTGTCCTCCAGAGCGGGGATCAGGGCTTCAATGGGGGCCTGGTCATTGCCCTGCCTGTCCAGCCAGAGGGCGCGCAGGGAGGTGAGGTCCTGGAGGGGGGCCAGGCTGGAGATGGGATTGGCGTCCGCGTAGAGGGCCTGGAGCTGGGTCAGGCCGGCCAGGGGCGAGACGTCGGAAACCCGGTTGTTGCGGATGCTGAGCCAGCTCAGATGGGTCAGGCCCTGGAGGGGCGTCAGGTCGGACACCGGCTGGCCGTTCAGGTTCAGGGAGTTCAGGTTGACAAAGTCCTTGAGGGGCGAAATGTCGGTGATGGGCTGGGGGTAACCCTCCCTGGCGTCCAAATTCAGCTCTTGCACCACATAGGCGTCCCGCAGGGTGATGGGCCTGTCCTGGATGTCCAGCCTTGCCCGCAGCGCCTCTTCCAGCTTGGGATCGGCGATGGTGAGCGGGTCTTCGGGGATGTCCCCGGCGGTGATGAGCGCCGGACTAAAATCCTGGCTCAGGAGGTTGGGCGCGATGGCCTTGAGGGGGCTGTAATCCAGGATCGGGTTCCCCTGAAGGTAGATCGCGGTCAGCGGTAGCTTGCTAAGAGGCGTCAGGTCTTTGACCAGGTTCCAGCTGATATCCACGGTGGTCAGGCGGGGAAGCCGGGCAAGGAGGCTGATGTCCACCAGCTCCCCGCCCAGGGAGCAGAACGTCTCCAGCCGCTGGAGCAGGGGAAGCTCCGGGGGCAGCGCCCGGCAGGCATCCATCCGCAGCTCCACCAACTGGGTCAGGTTGCTAAGGAAGGGCACCTCCCGGAACCCGCTGTCAAAGCCCAGCTTGACCAAGCCCGTGAGCGAGCCGAGCGGCTCCAGGTTCTCCAACGGGTTGCCCAGGAGCCACACCTCCGTGAGCTTGGGCAAGTCCGCCAGGGGGGAGATGTCCTTAACGGCCTGGGAATTCAGCTTTACGCCGATGAGGTTGACAAAGGAGCGCAGCGCGGAGATGTCATGGATGCGCTCGTTGTCCGGCGTGTCCTGGGAC
>JAAYDR010000090.1 GCA_012729115.1 Clostridiales bacterium
GGATCTCAAAATACTCCCCATAACTCTCATCCTTGGGGATCAGGAAGCTTTCTCCATTGAAACCCTGGGCGATGGGGTGACTGGGTGAGACGAGCCAGACCCGCTGCCACTCGCCGTCGTTTTCCGGTACCACAGCGCCTGCGGCGCGCTGTGCGCTGGTGGCACGGCCTTCCCGCCAGCGCAGGCATTGTGTGCGCGTGCCCATCATGCGGCTGAACAGCAGACTGGCGTGGGAGGAGTGCAGCAGAACCAGGCCCATGCCCTCCAGCACTCTTTTCTGCGCGGCGTCCACGCGGTCCAGGGCGATTTCCCGCCAGTATTTGTGCCCATAATACACCAGCACATCCGCCCACTGAAGCGCCACATCGGACAAACCCTGCTCTTCGTCCTGCATGGTGGCGGTGCGTACTTCCATATCTCCTTCCAGGCGGAACAGCTCGCCCAGCGCGCCGTGGATTCCCTTGGGATAAACCTGATGCTCCAGCTGCACGGCCTCCGGCAGAGGACGGTTTTCATACCATACAAGAACCCTGATCATGGCTGCTCCACCTCCACCCATGAACGGAGCTGATGGGAGCGGATGCAGGCCTCCACAAATGCCATGCCCTTAAAACCGTCCTCAAAGGTTGCATAAGGCTGCTTCCCCGTTTTGTAGCTGTTACTAAAAATGGAACCATAGTAACGCTCCAGCGCATTGTGCAGCGCGTCACACCAGCCCATCACATGCCCCATGGGCGTTGTGATGTAGGGTCTGGTTTCCATCTGGCAGGTGCACGGGTTCATGTACACGGTTTCCGTGCCTACTCCTTTGATCCCTGCGGTAAAGCGGTCCGGATTTTCCTGGGACCACTCCATGCTGTAGTTTTCGCATTCCACAGCCAGCTGCAGGTCATTCTTGTGACCGTTGGCCGCTTTGGAAACCACCAGCGAGCCGGGCATTCCGTCGGCAAAACGCATCAGGATCAAGGCCGTATCCTCCGTATCCATGGTGTGCTGCCTTCCCTGGGCATCGGTGCGTACGGGGTGGTGGATTGTCAGATCGGCCATGACACTTACCACGGGCTGCCCCAGCACACAGCAGGCCGTATCCAGCCAGTGGATGCCAATGTCGTTGATTGTGCGGGCAATGCCGGTATTTTCCATCCGGCTGGACCAGTCTGTGGCCTGGGATGCCGACTCTTGCAAGTACTGCCCGTATGCCAGCAGCGGCCGCCCGGCAAGCCCGTTTTGCAGGCGTGCCTTCATTTCCTGCACAGGGGCATTCATACGGTACTGGTGGTTGAGCCCATGGGCGACTCCCTTTTCAACGGCAAGCTGCCAAATGGCCCGTGCCTGGGCAGCACTGTTTGAAAGGGGTTTTTCACAGTAGATATGCTTGCCCGCCAGAATGGCCGCACGGTTGATCTCATCATGCATGGCGTGGGGCGTGCAGTTGTGGATCACATCCAGCGCAGGATCGGCAATCAGCTCACGCCAATCCGTACAGGACATGGGCACATCATAATGCGTTTGAACTGTTTTGAGGATGTCTGTGTCCCGGTCGCACACTGCCGCCACTTCCACACCCGGCACGCGGCGCAAACCATCGATGTGCTGCGGACCGATAAACCCCAGGCCGATGATGCCAATCTTCAGCTTTTTCATAAAATTCTCCTTCTGTTCCGTACGCTGTCCGTGGTTTGACGGTATGGATGTTTTGATTACAGTATACACCCTGCAGCAACGGTCGCAATATCCCGACTTGTTGATTTTCCTTATAAAATCATGAAGTTGCAATATAGACTTCCTGCTCCCCTCTTACTATAATAAAGCAAACAATACGTGAATATGAGGTATCCATCATGGACAATCAACTGGGTGTCTATTATGCTTTTTTGGCTTCATCCGACGAGGTGAACTGGCTGGATTGCCTGAGGCGTGCCAGGGCAGCGGGGCTGGATATTCTGGAAATGAGCGCACCCAAGCTGCGGCTGGTGTGTGATCAGTCGCGCCGCGAGATAGCCGCCCGCGCGGCTGATTTGGGTATGCAGCTTACCTTTGCAACAGCGCTCACCCTGGAGACCGATGTAAGCGATCCTTCCCCCGCCATTCGCATGGCAGGCATCAAGCGGCTGCGGGAGGATATCCAGCTGGTGCGCTCCATGGGCGGCACAGCGCTTGGCGGCATCCTCACAGGGGTGGGCAAGCATTTTTCCCCCGGTGTGGAACTGACCCGTGATGAGGCCGTCGACCGCGCCATTTCCTCCCTCCGGGAGGCGGCCAAAACTGCTGAGGACGAGGGCGTTACCCTGTGTGTGGAAGTGGTCAACCGCTTTGAAAGCCCCCTGGTCAACACCTGCCTGGAAGGCCTGCGTGTGGCTGAGGCAGTGGACAGCCCGGCTCTTGGTGTGCATCTGGATACCTTCCACATGAATATCGAAGAAGCAAACATCGGCAATGCCATCCGTACCGCGGGCAAGCACCTGGTTCATTTTCACGCCTGCGAAAACAACCGGGCCTTGCCGCCCCAGGGGCATATCAACTGGAATGAAGTATTTGAAGCGCTGCAGGCCATTGATTACCAGGGGCCCATCGTGATGGAAGCCCTGCCCGGCCCTTATGGCAGCGTGGCGGGCCGTCTCAATATCTGGCGCAAGCTTTCACAGGATGTGGATGGCGAACTGACAACCGCAGTCAGTTTTCTGCGGGAAAGAATGGAGGATACCTATGGGATTTGATCGTTTTTCACTGATTGCGGGTGCCCTGTGCCAAAGCGGTGACCGGTTTTTACGTTCAGGCTACAAGGAGCAGCCGATGACCGTCATCGAGGTGCTCAAGGCCATGAGCGCCCGAAAGGTTGCCAACGGCGTGGAAATTCATCATCGCGGCAATGAGGACGATGCGTATACCGCCGAACTCATGCAAACGCTCCAGGAAACCGGGCTTCGGCCAACGTTTGTTAACACCTGGACCTACGGTGAACGCCAATGGCGCTTCGGCTCGCTCTCCGCCCCTGATGCCGCCACCCGCCGGGAAGCCGTGGCCCGCTGCAAGGCAACCATTGATTACGCCGGAAAACTGCAAGCCATGGGGGTGAGCCTGTGGCTGGGGCAGGACGGGTTTGATTATGCTTTCCAGACAGACTACCGTGCCCAGTGGGACTTCCTGGTAGAAAGCCTGAAAGAGGTGTGCGACTATGCCAACGGCCTGCCTGTGGCATTGGAGCCCAAACCCCGGGAGCCGCGCAACCGCTCCCTGATTGACAACGTGCAAACGGCGCTGCTGCTTCGTTTGGAATGCAAGCGCGACAACCTGGGCGTAACTCTGGATACAGGCCATGTGCTGGCCGCCGGCCAGGGGCTTGGCCCTTCCATCTCGCTGGCCATGCGTCACAAAGCGCTGTATAACCTGCACACCAACGACAACTACGGAGCCTGGGACGATGATATGATCGTGGGATCGGTTCACCTGAACGAAGCGCTGGAAACCTTCTATCTGCTTGAGAAATATGCGTATGAAGGCTATATCTCCGTCGATATCTTCCCCTATCGGGAAAACGCCATTGACGCGGTGGAGGAAAGCATCCGCTGCATGAAGGATTATCTTCGCGTGGTGGAAAAACTGGGCGTGGATAAAATTGACGCGCTAATCGCGGAAGGCGACGTACCCGCAACCCTGCGGACTATCCGTCAGGCGGTATTTGGGGCAGAGTAACCCGCAAGGAACCATCTGCCGGTTTATACATGATGAGAGGTAGTCCAAGCAGAGTGCACCCACCCCCGATTGTATCAACAATAAAAGTTTTTTCCACAGCATAAGCTTTTCATTTTTCTGTCTGAATCAACAGATTTACACTCTGTAACTGCAATGCCTGATTGCCTTACATTTGGGGCACATTACAGTCTTGAGAAATGTGTGCTCGAAATCGTGATTGAAAGGCGGCAGGGCACATTTGCAGAATATCGGATTGCATTCCACAATAGCTAAGGGCTTTTGCTATGCGGCAAAAACGGTTTATGGTCTAGGCGGGGGCGCATTCCAGTTTTTAGCCGAAACCCCCGGGGAAGCAAAGCGAAAGTGTACGATGAAGGCGATCTGGAAACACCACTTGATGACAAAGGGCACAGAAGAAAAATTACCATGTTAAAAGACAGTTAAGCCACCTGTGAGAGGGCTATAGCGGCGTCCATACAATGAGTTCAGAACCGGCAGGCCATTTTATGACTGGATGGTACTGACTTCGTTTGACGACTTCGCAGGCAACGAGCTCCTGACCGAGAGTGATTATCAGGATTTTTAAAGTGTATACATTTACTTAGGGCCTGCTGAAAAACCTGAAATCCATTGAAAACACTGGAGAAACCGCGTGATTCATGGTATACTGAACACATAAGAAGCCAGTCAAAATCATGTGTTTGGGGTATCTGATGTACAGAAAA
>JAAYDR010000091.1 GCA_012729115.1 Clostridiales bacterium
CCCGGGCATTTTCTGGCAAGGTTTGAGCAATTTGCCGGGCTGAGTTTTACAAAGCGATTGGTGGGCATACGCTCAAACCTGGGCCTGTTTGCCCAGGAGGAGGGATATCCCCAGCGGATGCCCACGCCGCTGATGCTGGCCCAGCAGGCAAAGGCCATGTTGGCCCGGACTGCCCACGGCATGCCCATGATAACCTCAGCCTTTGTGGACCTGCCCGATTCTACCAAACCCACGCTTCTGTATATGCTCCGCTTTGCCTATCTGCGGGCTTTGGGGCGGCTTCCCCTGCTGCTTTACGCCGGAGGATCCCAGGCCAGGTCGTTGAAGCTGCATTTTCCCAACACCGTCACCTATCCGGACAGCGCCTTGTTGCCCCGGTCCCTGATGGAGGAGGGCATGAGGCCTATGGAGCATTTTGCCCGGAGCAAGTTTTCACTGCTGCAGCGCTCCATGCGCACCTATCCCGGCTTTTCCCACTATGCCTGGGTTGACATGGATGTCCTGGACCATCCCATCTGCCCCACAGCCCTGCCCGATTTTTCGGCATTGATGGATGGAACTGTCCATGTGGCCATGGTGGAGGGGGTTCCGGATGGCTCCTTCATGGTGGTCCCCCACCAGCATATCAGGCTTCTGGTACGGGAAGCGGAGGCCCTGTCCCAGGTGGATGCGGCCATCAAGAGAAGCTTTTCCGAGGCAGCCATGCTTGGGCGCCTTATGGAGAAGTTCCCGGATTTGTTCACCCTGCATCCCATGCCCCGTAAGCATTTGTTGTTTGTAAGCTGTCTGGACCCTTTGCTGCTCAGCGAGGAATACAAGGCGCTGCTGGATCATCTGTCACCTCCCATCGCTGGCGAGGCGGCGTTTCACGGCGATATACAAGGAGGGGAACCGTCATGAAGGAACCGATGGAAGCACAGGAAACGGAGCGGCAGGTTCGCACGGTGGACCACAGCTGCGTGGAGCAGGTGCACATCATCCTTCCCATGGATGTGAACGCCAGCTTTCAGCTCTTCGGCGGCCTGCTGATGCAGTGGATCGATGTGGTGGCCGCCGTGGTGGCCCGCAGGCACAGCGGCTGCAGGGTGATTACCGCTGCCGTGGATCATCTGGCGTTTCTGGCGCCGGCCCATCTGAATGATGTAGTGGTACTCCTGGGCCGCATGACCTACGCGGGCCGTACAAGCATGGAGGTTTGCGTGGAGACCTTTGTTGAACAGATGGATCAGGGGGGAACCCGCAAGCTGGTGAACCGTGCCTTTGTCACCATGGTGGCCCTGGATAAGGATGGCAAGCCCACCCTTGTGCCAAAACTCCTGCCCCAAACCGATGAGGAAAAGGCGGAGTACGAGGCGGCCAAAAGGCGGCGGGAGGAGAGAAAGAAAGCCGAGAAGATGCACACCGGGGAGTAGCGGCCGGATCACAGCATAGGCAAGGGGCTGCCGCAATCATGCGGCGGTAGCCCCCGAGTGCTTCTTTTGATGATTTAGAGCGCAACCGGCTTCCCGTTCCTTCCCGATTCGTAGATCGCCTCCAGAATTCTTGTCACCACATAGGCCTGCTCAGGCTTGGTAACCAGTTCCCCTTCGCCCCGCACATGGGCGATCCAGGATTCTGCTTCCAGATCGCCGGGGTCATTGCTGCTCCCCGCGTAATAGGCTACCTGGCCGACCCCAAGGTCCGGATAGGATTCGTAGGTTTTGGAGTACTTCTCTCCATTGAAGCGCAGGGGCGCATCCTTGGTACCCAGCATGTCCGCTCCGCCTTCGGTGCCGCAGAGGATGGTTTTTCCCTCCTCCACCAGCAGGGTGTTGAGGGCCCAGCTGCTCTCCAGGTAGATGGTGGCCCCGTTCTTCATGCGTACGAAACCAAAGGCGCTGTCCTCCACAGTATACTTTTTGGGGTCCCAGGAACCCCAGATGTTGGCGGCGTTTTCCCGGTCGCCCAGCTTGCGGAACACAGAGCCCACCACCAGTTCCGGCTCGTAATTGTTCATGAGCCAGAGAGTCATATCCAGGGCATGGGTGCCGATGTCGATCAACGGGCCGCCCCCTTGCTTTTCGGCATCCAAAAACACGCCCCAGGTAGGCACACCGCGGCGACGGATGGCCTGGGCCCTGGCGTAATAGATCTCTCCCAGATCGCCGTTGTCACAGCATTGCTTCAGGTACCGGGAGTCCGCACGGAAGCGGTTTTGGTAGCCGATGGTGAGCTTGCGGCCGGTTTCGTCCCGGCAATCCAGCATGGCCTTTGCCTGGGCTGAGTTGATGGCCATGGGCTTTTCACACATGACATCCATACCCGCCCGCATGGCGGCGCAGGAGATCTCGCTGTGGGAACTGTTGGGGGTAAGCACATGGACCACCTGAAGACCAGGATGCTTCAGCATCTCTTTATAGTCGGTATAAACACCTGCATCAGGTGTTCCATAGGTTTTGGCAGCCTCCTGGGCGCGCTCCGGCAGCAGGTCGCAGAAGGCCACCAGTTTGACCCCTTCGACCTTGATCAGGGAGGGCATATGCTTTCCATTGGCAATACCGCCACAGCCGATGATTCCCACGGCGATTTCCGGATGATGGTTCATAAAGAGCCTCCTTGTATATTGGTTCTGAGATGGATGATTCCCGGAAATTTGGTTTACCGCCATTATACGCCACAGAGGGGAAAAACACAATTCGAAATAGCTGCCCCCCAGGGAGACAGCCGTCATTGGATGAATGAGACAGGCCTAGTTTCCGCGGCGCTGTACCTGGGTTACCAGGTAGAGGAACTCCTCCTTGTATACATCCCCCATGAGAGAACCGGTCCCCCTGAGCAGTTCCAAAACCTGGTCATATCCTGAGGAACCTTTCCATTTGCTATCCCTCAGCAGCATGCCAAACTCCGCAATCGCTGCGGCAAACCGCAGATTGTCGCTCATTTTCTCCTGATAAGCCTCTTGATCCACGGGATAGCTATACAGCTTGCTGTCCTCGCCCTCAGGGTCCTTGGCACGGATGGACAGGGTGAGCCATTCTTCGCTGCCGGTTACAACGGTGTTTTGATACTTGGTGGGAACATCGTCAATGTTCATGGGGCTTTCCACAGGCACGATTTCATACAGTACGGTGACCCGGTGGCCGCTGCCCACCTCGCCGCCATCCCTGGCATCGTCTGCGAAGTCCTCGGCGGCCATGACCCGGTTTTCATAGCCGATGAGTCGATACCCCTTGATCTTCGCCGCATTGAATTCCACCTGGAGCTTCACGTCCTTGGCTACGGTGTGGAAGGTACCCCCCATCTCCTCTACCAGTGCCTTGCGGGCCTCATGGATGGTGTCGATATAAGCGTAGTTGCCATTGCCATGGTCTGCCAGGGCCTCCAGCTTTTGATCCTTGTAGTTGCCGTAGCCAAAGCCCAGTACGCTGAGAAACGTTCCTTCCTTTCGTTTGCTGTCCACCAGACGGGTCAGGGAACCCTCATCGCTGACACCAATGTTCAGATCCCCATCCGTGGCCAGGAGAATGCGGTTGTTGCCGCCCGCCACAAAATGCTTCTTTGCAATCTCGTATGCGGTTTGGATACCTGCCGCCCCAGCCGTGCCACCCCCCGCTTCCATTTGGTCGAGGGCCGCCATGATGGTTGTTTTGTCATCGGCGGGTACCCCGTCCAGGACGACCCTGTCGGAGGAGGCATAGGTTACCACAGAGATCAGGTCCGTGGGCTTCAGTTCCTCCAGCAGCAGCAGGAAGGCACGCTTGACCAGGGGCAGTTTGTTGGGCTCATCCATGCTTCCGGAAACATCCACCAAAAACACAAGGTTTTGGGCGGGGACGCTGGAAGTATCAACTTTCTTTGCCTGCAGCCCGATGAGCAGCAGCCGGGTGTCCTTGTTCCAGGGGCAGGGGGCTGCCTGCACGGTGATGCCGAAAGGTTCGTCTTCTCTGGGCTGGGCATAGTCATAGTGAAAGTAGTTGAGCATTTCCTCGATGCGTACGCTGTCCGGGGGGATGGGGAGCCCGGAGAGAATCGCTGAGCGCAGCTTGGCATAGGAGGCAGTGTCCACATCTGCCGCGAAGGTGCTCAGCGGCGAGGTGGATACAGACTGGAACCTGTTCTCTTCCACATGGGCATATTCCTCGGTGTTCCAGTCCGGAGGCTGTGCGGGCGGTACGGCGCCGGTGATGTAATTCGCGCCGGATGGAGCGATGTATCCCATGGCGCTGGAAACCATCCATTGGGCGGCGTCGGCCATGGTTTCGGACTGACTGTCTTCCATCGGCGGAAGGCTGTTGGAATCCGTCCCCGCCTGATCGATTTGTCTCTGATTCACCAGAGGCAGCACAGGATTCTGCGTCAGCATGGGAACCACCAGTACCAGTGAAGCGGCCACAGCCAGTACGCTGCCGCCCAGTGCCAGGGTTTTTTTCAGACTCCAGCGGGGTTGCCGGGATGGTTTCATCGCTTCTTCCTCCTTCACGATTTGGGAGGAGGCTTCCAGCATGGCAAGGACTCTGGCTTCCAGATCCTGGCTGAAAGGAAGCCCATCCATGGCCCTGCGATAGGGTTCATTCTTCATCAAAAGCCCCTCCTAATTGTTGTTTGAGTTGTATTTTGGCCCGGTTTAGGCGGGTACCCACTGTGCCCACGGGAAGGGAGAGTGTGCTGGCAATGTCCTTGATGGAGTACCCTTCATAATAGAACAGGTGGATGGGGAGCCGGTACTTCTCCTCCAGTGCAAGCACACAGGCAAGCACTGGACTTTCCTCCCGGGATGGAGATGCCAGATCCTCCGGCAGTGGATTGCGGCTCCTTTGCCAGCCGCTTTTCAGCAGATTTCTGCTCTTGTTGATGCACACTCTAAGCAGCCACGCCTTTTCGTGCTCGGCCGTGGTAAAGCGCTTGCCGCTGCGAAGATAGGCCAGGAAGGTGTCCTGGGCGATGTCCTCGGCATCTTGGATGTTGCGTACATAGGTGTAGGCCACCCGAGCGACGCTGCGCATATGCGCATGTACCGCCTGATGAATGCGTCCATGGAACTCGGATGGAACACTCATGCGGCAATCAACTCCCTTCATCGTGAATACAATTGAGAAGCGGTATTTTTTTCATGTACCCAATTTCTTTGTGTTTCCATCATATCACCGGGGGGAACCCGTGGCAATACGCGCCTTGAAGCGGCTTTGGCCGGGCAATTTATGAGATAACATCATGGAAATACAGCCCACAATTTTTTGACAGGGTTCCCATGGAATGCTATAATACGCGAGGACTAAATAACCCTGATTATACTTTCATTACAAGGGGGAACCGACGTGGACATACTGGCCTTGCTCAAGGAGCTTTTTTCCGGCGTCCTGTACCTATTCACGCTGGCTGGACTCAAGACTCTCGTGATGCTTGCCATCGGCGGAGTGCTGATCTATCTGGCTGTTAAAAAGGATTATGAGCCAGCACTTCTATTGCCCATTGGCTTTGGCGCGATTTTGGCCAACCTGCCGCCGGTGATGGACGCTTTGGGAAACCAAGCCGCCAGTGTGCTGGGAAGCGAAGGTTTTTTAACGGTATTGTTCAATGCGGGCATCAAGAACGAGCTCTTCCCGATTCTGATCTTTATCGCGGTGGGCGCGATGATTGACTTCTCCCCTCTCATGAAGGACCCATCGATGATCTTTTTTGGCGCGGCGGCCCAGTTTGGCATCTTCGCCACCTTCCTGGTATCCTTGCTGCTCATTCCTGTGGTGCTGCCGCAAACAGCGGGGGATAGCAACCTGATCATGCGCCTGGCGGCGGCCATCGGCATCATCGGCGCAGCGGACGGCCCCACTACACTGTATGTAGCCAACCACTTCAAGCTGGTGGAGTATATGGCCCCCATCTCCGTTGCGGCATACAGCTACATGTCCCTGGTGCCGGTGATTCAGCCCCCGGTCATCCGCGCGCTGACCACCAGGAAAGAGCGGTTGATCCGCATGAACTATACGGAGCAGCGGGCCCCCAAGGCGGCGCTGATTCTGTTCCCCATCATTGTCACCGCCATTTCCGGCATCATCGTCCCCATGAGTGCGCCTCTGGTGGGCAGCCTGATGTTTGGCAACCTGATCCGGGAGTGCGGGGTTCTGGAGCGGCTCAGCAAAACGGCCCAGAACGAGCTGGCCAATCTGGTAACCATTCTGCTGGGCCTAGCCATCGGCTCCACCATGGTGGCGGAGAACTTCCTGCGCTGGGACACCCTGCTGATCATGGGCCTTGGTCTCTTTGCCTTTATCTTTGACACGGCGGGCGGCGTGCTTTTTGCCAAGTTCCTCAACCTCTTCCGCAAAAACAAGATCAACCCCATGGTGGGTGCTGCGGGTATTTCCGCCTTCCCCATGAGTGCCCGGGTCATCCAGAAGATGGCCAAGGAGGAGGACCCCTACAACTTTATCCTGATGCAATCCATCAGCGCCAACGTGTCCGGCCAGCTGGGCTCTATCGTGGCCGGCGGCATGGTGATCGCCCTGGTGGGACTGTTGATTGGCTGGAGATAAGCCGGTCTTTGAGATTATAGATTAAAGAGGGATCGCAATGATGAATTGGGTATTCGCGCTTAGTGAAGCTGCAGCTACAACAGTAGTGGAGACGGCTCAGGCAAACGATTTTGCCGGTATGGCGATCATGACCAAGGGCCTGCTCACCACGGGTATGGGCCTGCTGGGTGTGTTTTTGGTGCTGGGTCTGTTCTTTGTGACCATTAGGCTCATGCAGCGCATCAAGGACAAGAGCGGCCAGGACTAAAGGGGGAGACGCTGTTGTATCAGCAGGAGGATCGCGTGGCTGTCCGGGCAGAGGCCAGGAAACGGCGGCTTGTCACATTGCTTCCGGGAGCCTTGCTCTGGGCGATCGGGGTGGCTGTATTCATCCTGTGCCAAATCAGACGCCAGGATTGGGGCTGGATTTTTGCCTGCGGATGTACCATTACGGGCGGGGCGTATGTGGTGTTCCTGCATGGGGTTTATCTGCGGCCTGTCCTGACGTATCAAAGACATGTGGACTATATGCTGGATGGCCGCAAACGGGAGACGGTGGGCATCTTGCAGGAAATAGCCCGTGAGGTCACGGACAGGGACGGGCTGGACTGGTATGCCATGACGGTCAATGTAGGGGATAGGAACGATCCGGAGGATGAACGCCTCTTTTATCTGGACGCCCTGAAACCTTGGCCGGAGATTCCGCCAGGAACCCGGGTTCGGGTACTGAGCAATGACAAAAGCGTTGCGGAGCTTCGCGCGGTAGAGATCAAGTGAGGAAGGCGGGGTCTGGACTGTGCCTGAGCAACCCCCCGTCATGGTGCTGGTCACCATGCAGCGCATGTGCGCCCGGCTGATCCGCCTGGGAGCGGATGTGGCATTGAAGCAGGGATGTCCCCTGAAAGTGGTCCATGTGGCAAGCGATCCGAACGTATCCCCAAGCCAGGGGAAAATCGACGCCCAGACACTAAACTACCTCTATGCTCTGGCCAACGAGGCCGGGGCGGAGATGAACGTTCTGACCTCGGATGTGCTGGTCACCGCCGTCGCGGAGTTTGCGGCCAGCCATCAAGTTAAGCTCATCATCATGGGCGGGGGCGAACAAGCTTCCGGTATTGCGGAAACCCTCAGCGGGATGCTGCCGGGGGTTAAGATAACCGTCCTGGATGAGGAGACGGTGTAACGTTCAAAGAATGCAAACGGTTTGATGTGGACAAATGAAAGGTCAATGCAAATGCGCATTGACCTTTTGGCTTAAGTGGCGTAGCCGGTAACGGCTCCGGGGATGAAATCCCCGGTTAGAAAACGGGGATGACGCCGTTGGCGTAGGTGGGATTGTTGTTGATGAAGTCACGAACCTTGTCGCTCTGGAGCGCTGTGCGAAGGGCTTCGACCCAGGCAGCGTCCTTGTCTGCGGGGCGAATGACCACGTAGTTGGTATAGAGCTTGCCGCTGTCGCCCTGGGGATCCTCCAGACGCAGGGCATCCTTGCCGGGCTTGAGGCCGGCGCCAATGGCGAAGTTGCCGTTGATGATGGCAAAGCTTACGTCGCCCAGGGCGGCGGGGATCAGCTCCGCGTTCATTTCCACGATGTCCAGCTTCAAGGGGTTTTCCACGACATCCAGCTTGGTGAGGCTGTCATCGGCAGTAGCGCCTTCGGGAAGCTTGATGTAACCGGCTTCCTGGAGCAGCAGGAGGGCGCGGGTTTCATTGGAAGGATCGTTGGTGACGGCGATGGTATCTCCTTCGGCGATTTCGTCCAGGGACTTCTTGGTGCCCGCGTAGATGCCGTAGGGCTCATAGTGCACGGGAATGGCGGCGATCAGCTGCTCCGCCTCGGGCACGTTGGCATTGTAGGCGTTCAGATAGGGCATATGCTGGAAGTAATTGGCCTGGAGATCCCCTGCGGCGGTGGCGGGATTGGGTATGGGATACTCGGTAAAAACCTGGATGTCCAGATCATAGCCCAGGGCTGCCAGGTCTTCCTTGATGAACTCCAGGATTTCAGCATGGGGGCTGGGGGTCGCGCCGATCACGATGGTTTCGTTGGCCAGGGCAGACGTTGCGCCCACAGTGAGGATGGCAACCAGGAGTACCGCCAGAAGCTTTTTCATGTAGTGAATCCCCTTTCGTCCTTTATTCTTTATTTTTTCCGATGGTCGAGCCTGCGGGTCAACCTCGTACCGGAAACGGAGATGAGCTGCACCAGCAGCACCAGCACGATGCTGGCGGAGTACAGAACCTCAAACTTTCGGCTTTGGTATCCCTTGGTGATGGCAAGAGCGCCCAAACCGCCGCCCCCTGCAGCGCTGGCCATGGCGGTGTAGGCCAGGATGGTGGTCATCACGATAGCCGCGCCATTGACCAGGGAGGGGACGGCCTCGGGAAGCAGTACCTTGAAGATGATCTGGTTATTGGTGGAACCCATGGACTGGGCTGCCTCCAGAATGCCCCGGTCCACCTCCTCCAGGGAACCTTCCACCATACGGGCGACGTAGGGGAAGGCGCTCATCACCAGGGGGAAGATGATGCTGCGGGTGCCGATGGCTGAACCCATCACGGCCCGGGTAACGGGAAACAGCATGGCCAGCAGGATGATGAAGGGAATGGAGCGCAGGAAATTGATGATGGCGCCCAGGACGGCATTGAAAGTGGGGGCGGCAAGAATGTTGTCCCGCTTGGTGATGGTCAGCAGCACCCCCAGGGGAAGGCCGAGAAGGTAGGAAAACAGGCCGCTCCAGAGGGTCATGTACAGGGTCTCTTTGGTGCCTTCCCAAATCACAGGCCAAAGCTGGCTGAAGGTCATGGCAGGTGCACCTCCTCAACGGTCAGGCCTTCCTTGGCCAGGTAATCGACAATCCGTTTCTGCTCCTGAATATCCTCCGGCCTTTGAATCAGCATTTGCCCATAAACCTTCTGGCTCAACTGACGCATGTCGGCGGAGAGGATGTTCACATCCGCGCCGCATTCCTTGACCAGGCGGCTGATGATGGGCTGGGCTGCTGCCTCGCCGTCAAAGACGATGCGCAGGGCAGGTTGGGGAGGAGTGATATCCTCCTGGGGCAGGATGCCAAACAGCCGCCTGCCCGCCGCAGACTTTGTGTGAAGGAACACACTGTCCACGGTCCCCTCCTCCACCAGCTTGCCAAAGTCCAAAATGGCCACCTTGTTGCAGATTTGGCGGATCACCGCCATCTCATGAGTGATGAGCACCACGGTGATGCCCATGGTACGGTTGATCTCCTGAAGCAGTTCCAAAATGGACTGGGTGGTCATGGGGTCCAGGGCGCTGGTGGCTTCGTCGCACAACAGCATATCCGGGTTGCTGGCCAGGGCCCTTGCAATGGCCACCCGCTGCTTCTGCCCACCGGAGAGTTGGCTGGGGTAGGCGGAGGCCTTCTCTTCCAGTCCGACGATCTCAAGCAGTTCCTTCACCCGCCGGTTGGCCTCCCTGGCGGGAATCCCGGCGATTTCCAAAGGGTAGCGTACATTGCGGGCCACGGTCTTTTGCATGAGCAGATTAAACTGCTGAAAGATCATGCCCATGCGGCGGCGGGTCTGACGCAGTTCCTGGGGGGACATGGCCAGTATATTCTTGCCATCAATGAACACCTGGCCTTCTGTGGGGGTGTCCAGACGGTTCAGACAACGGATCAGGGTGCTTTTTCCAGCGCCGCTCATGCCAATGATACCGTATATATCGCCCTTTTGGATGCTCAGATTGATTTTATCCAAGGCCTGCACCTCTCCCCCGGGGATGGTATAGACCTTGCTGAGATTGCGAATCTCAATCTGCGCTCGCTGGGGGACAATGGGAGCGTTGGGGTTAATCACCGGATGATCAAAATTGTCGAAGATGTCCACGGGGGTCGGGGTATGCTCTGTCATGAAATCCGCCTTTCCTGCCGCCTGATCATAGAAAAAGCCCGCCTCGCGCAGATGCGAAGCGGGCTTTGAATCACATACCGATCAAGCGACGCAACACAAACAGCACGAGCAATCGCACGCGCACATCATGCACATCGACATGGCACATAGGTTCGTCATGTGCGATTCCTCCTTTCACTGCCGGTACTCCTTGATTGGAATATACGATACCATAGACATGGGAAGCTGTCAACGGTTATTTGACTTGCCTTCGTTTTTTTCTTGTTTTGAATCAGGCATGGGACAGATAGTATTCCTGCTCCTCCGTCAGGGTGTCAATGGAAACTCCCAGTACGGAAAGCTTGCGTAGGGCTACGTCCCGGTCGATGTCCAGGGGAACGGGGTGCAGGGTTTTGGCAAGGGAAGGATCCCTGGTGGCTACGCGCAGGGCGCACAGCGCCTGTAGAGCGAAGCTCATGTCCATGATCTCCGCCGGATGGCCGTCGGCAGCAGCCAGGTTCACCAGACGCCCCTGGGCCAAAAGGTATACCGTTTTCCCGTTGGGAAGCAGAAAACCCTCGATGTTTGTGCGGGCCTCAAAGCTGCTTTTGGCAATGCTCCGCAGACCTGCCACATCCACCTCCACGTCAAAGTGCCCGGCATTGGATAGCAGGGCCCCTTCCTTCATCAGCAGCATGTGCTCAGGCAGAATCACGCCTTTGCAGCCGGTGACGGTGATAAAGCAGTCCCCCAGGGGCGCAGCCTTTTCCATGGGCAGCACGGTAAAACCATCCATCACGGCTTCAATGGCACGGATGGGGTTTACCTCCGTGACAATCACCTTCGCCCCCAGGCCTTTGGCCCGCATGGCAACTCCCTTGCCGCACCAGCCATAGCCGCAGACCACAGCGGTGCTGCCGGCCACAGTCAGGTTGGTGGTACGCATGATGCCGTCCCAAACGCTTTGGCCGGTTCCATAGCGGTTATCAAAGAGATGTTTGCAATCCGCATCGTTGATATTGAACATGGGGAAGTTCAACTTCCCGCTCTGGGCACGGCTTCTCAGCCGCAGGATGCCGGTAGTGGTTTCCTCGCAGCCGCCCCTCAGGTTGACGGCCCATTCCGGATGCTCCTCATGGAGGATATGAACCAGTTCGCCGCCGTCATCAATGATGACATCCGGCTTTTGCGACAGAGCACGGCAGAGGTAGCCTTTGTATTCCTCCTGGGTGCAGCCGTGGGTAGCATACACATGGACGCCGCTTTGGGCAAGAGCCGCACACACATCGTCTTGGGTGGATAGGGGATTGGAGCCGGTGGCAAAGACACGGGCACCGCCTTGGTACAGGACCTGCGCCAGATAGGCCGTCTTGGCTTCCAGATGGATGGACAAAACGACGGTGAGGCCGTCAAAGGGGCGGGATTGCTTAAAATCTGCTGCAATCCCCTCCAGCACCTTCATGTGCTGTTTGGCCCACCGGATTTTTTGCCGGCCAACCGTGGCCAGGGACGGGTCTTTGATGATGGAATCCATGCCGCGCCTCCTTCGTTGACGGATCAAGAAACAGAAAGAAGAATCCATTCTATTATAGAGAATGGGGGGCGCAAAGACAAGCAAAAAAAGACGGACGGTGATTTGTAAACACCGTCCGTCCGGCTGATTGGTTATGTAGTCTATTGGAGCATCGCCTTGATGGCTTCCTTGCTCCGGGCACCCACAGCCTGTTGGGCAACTTTCCCCGCCTTGAACACAATCAGGGTGGGAATGCTGAGCACATTGTACTTGGCCGACAATTCGGGGGAGTGGTCTACGTTAACCTTGAAGACCTTATAAGCATCGCTTTCCTCGGAGATCTCATGAACAATGGGGGCGACCATCTTACAGGGGCCGCACCAATCCGCATAAAAGTCTACCAGAACAGGCTTATCGCTTTTCAGTACCTCGGTCTCAAATCTTTCAGTGGTAATCTCGACGACTGCCATAACAATCCTCCCTTCGTTCTTACGATTCTATGATACCCGAATTTTAACCATGTGAACCTTCTTTGGGAAAAGAATGCCTGGGGCCAGGAATGGAGTGCATCAGTCCGCTGCGGTCCTGCTATCCGTGTCATTGGGGCTGACAGGCGCGATGCGGTAGGAGAACAGCACGTTGCTGCCCGGAAAGCGCTGAAAGAAACTGCGCTTGATCCCTTCCATGATCATGCGTCCGCTTTCGGCGTTAACTGCGGGCAGGCACAATACGTACTGGGAGGGGCTGTAATGGGTGAGGGTATCCCCCCTGCGAAGGTGCTGTCTGAGTACGTCGTAGAGCCCTTTCATGATGACGTCCAGCATCAGAGGCTGGATTGGCTCCCCATCCATACCGGTGATCATGATCATCCCCACATACATTTGGGAACCAAGCCGCTCCAGAGGACGCGCCTGGAAACCGAAAATTTCGCGGAACACGGCGTACTCGCATTCATATGCGCCATGATCATGGTCAGACTCCTGCAACTCGCGGCGAATGGTGTCGAAGGCCAAGTCCAGGGTGTCGCCCGTTTGGATGATCTGCTTGTAAAACGCCTGGATGCCCTCGGGGGGCTTTGCACCCAAAAAGCGGAAATTGATGTGGGCCACATGTTTGTATAGGATCAGGGCTTCGTTGCTGCGGTGAGTGCTGACCAGAGCTTGCATCAACGCCAGGTGGAGGCGCTCATCAAAGGGATCTTTCTCCAGCGCGATACGGCAGGTTTGGATCACCTCCCCATAGCGTGCGGCATTTTTAAGCAAATCCAGGTAGGCATACACGATGCGCAGATACTGGCCGTGAAGGGAAACGCCACGGTTGATATCCCAGTCGCTATGGTCGCAGCCCTCAAGCAGGTGACCGGCGTACAGCGCCAGGGCCTCTTGGTACAGCGCGTCGGTTTCTGTTGTAAGGACGCTACATCCCGTAAGCCTCTTGGCTATGTCCTCAAAATCGAGAAGATCCAGCGTGAGGCCCTCCAGGATTTTGAACCGGTAACCTCCCCGGGTGGCTGCAATACAGTCGCCAAGGCCTTCGCTGCATTGGTTCAGAATGGTTCGAAAACGGCTGACAAGGGTTTTCAAGGCGTTTTCGGGGTTGCTGCTCTCCTCATGAGGCCAGAGTATCTGGATGAGTTTGTGGTTTGGAACGGGTGCGTCATATTGCAGGATCAGATACTGCAATAACGACATGCCCTTTTTGGATTTCGCAACGCTCAGGTCGCAGCATTGGTGATTGACGAGAATGCTGAATCGACCCAACATACGGAATCGCACCCGCTCTGTCATGAAGTCCTCCCTTACCGATGGTAGAATTTGCGATAACGGTCATCCCATCGAAACGGTCACATTCACATCGTTGGGTGGTGTGATCAATGGGAAACATAGTCCCATTTGTCTACGGAAAACACCCCTTTTGTAAGGATGCGAAGGGCAGGGATTACAGGCAGGCTCATAAAGCTAAGGGTCATGAAGGGATCCACCTTGTCACTGACTCCCAGGGAAGCAGCCCGGGCTTTCAACCGCTCCAGGGCCTGATTCACGGTTTCCAGGGGTTCCAGACTCATGAGCCCTGCCAGTGGCAGGCATAACTCATCGGTGATTCGGCCTCCCTCCGCGATGGCAATGCCGCCGCCCATCGCTACTACCCGGTTGGCAGCACAGGCCATGTCCTCGTCATTTGCGCCCACCACGATCAGGTTGTGGCTGTCATGGGCGATGCTGGTGGCGATGGCACCCCGACGAAGGCCGTAGCCCTTCAGATAGCCCACGCCAATATGCCCGGTACCCCGGTGCCGTTCCAGCACGGCGATCTTCAGCAAATCTTGGGACAGGTCCACACCGCTGGCCATGCCTCCGTCCAGGGTGATGATCTGCCCGGGCACCATTTGAAGGACGCCGGCAGGCTCACTGCGCGTAAAACTTCTTGCGATGATGGGCGGTATATGGAAGGTGTGCATCACTTTCTCCGCCAGGGCAGGGTCTACGGGGGGCGCGCTTAGGTGCACGGATTGTCCGTCAAAGACGGTGGCTCCACCTTTCCAGACCTTTACCACAGGGAACTCCGTTAGATCGCCCAGGAGTACCAGATCTGCAGCATAACCGGGAGCCACTGCCCCATGGCCTGTAAGTCCAAAGAAATTGGCCGCGGTGTAGCTGGCACAGGTCAGGGCCAGGACAGGGTCCACGCCCTGACGTACGGCTTCCCGGACGATGAAGTCCAGGTGGCCGTGCTTCAGCAGGTCCTCGGGATGCTTGTCATCGGTAACGAAAAGGCAGCGGCGGGCAAAGGGTTCCCGAAGCAGGGGCAGCAAAGCCTCCAGATTTTGGGCGGCAGTGCCTTCCCGGATCATGATCCATTGCCCCAGGCGGATCTTTTCCATGGCCTCCTCCGCTGTGGAACATTCATGATCGCTGGTGACGCCGCTGGCCACATAGGCGGAGAGGGCGTATCCGCTGAGGCCCGGCCCATGTCCGTCCACCCGCTTGCCGCTGGCTTGGGCGGCCTGGATCTTTGCCAGCACATCCGCATCGCCCCCCAGGACACCTGGGAAGTTCATCATTTCCGCCAGCCCCAGCACCCGGGGGTTGTCCAGGTAGGGGGTAATGTCCCGGGCGGTAAGGATCGCGCCGCTTTCATCGTAACCGGTGGCGGGTACACAACTGGGTGCCATGAACCAGACATCCACAGGGAGCCCCTGGGAGGCCTGAAGCATGTACTGGATCCCATCCAGACCCAGCACGTTTGCCATTTCATGAGGGTCGGTCACCACGGCTCCTGTGCCGTGGGTCACCACAGCACGGGCAAATTCAGCCGGAGAAACCAGAGAGCTTTCCAGATGGATATGCCCGTCGATGAAACTGGGAACCAGCCATTTCCCCTTCACGGATATCTCTGTTTTTCCATGATAGGTTCCCATTCCGGCGATGAAGCCTCCGGAAATGGCCACATCCCCCTGTTCCCAGGCTTGGGTGAATACGTTTAGGTAGGTGGCGTCCTTGAGCACCAGATCGGCCTTTTCCATCCCCTGAGCCACGCGGATCAAACGCTGTTTTTCTTCTATATTTTGGGAAACATGAACCGGCATTGGAGCACACTCCTTCGAAATTTTTGTGGGAATGTCAGTTACAGCCCGTCCAAAATTTTCATTCCACGTGCCTATAGCCTACGCCAGGTTATGGCGCTTGTCAAGCCATCCCCTGCGTATAGCGTTTACGGCCCTTTGACAAACTATGGAAGTGAATCTGGGGAAGGAGGGGTCTGATGAACTACTATCTGTTGTTTCTGTGCGTATACATTCTGTGCATTTTTCCCACGGCCCTGTGGGTGGACCTTCGCCTGGGAGAGAAGGTTACCTATTCCGTTCACTTTGGATTGCCCAGGATTGCTGGAGGCTCCGGTAAAAAAGCCTGGCAGAAAGGCCGCGCGGAGCCAAAGGAGAAGCCTGCGGACCGTAAAACGGCAGCCAGGGAGGATTCGCTCCTGAGTGTCAGCCCGGCGATGTTTCGGGCCATCTTCTCCCGCCCGGTGTGGAGAGCTGCCCGGCGGCTGGTAGACCGCGGCCGCGTTTATCTGTTGATCCGCTGTTCTTTTTCCGATGCGGCAGTAACCGCCCTTTCCTATGCCGCTGTCAATACCCTGCTGGAGGTGATCCGCCGGGTCGGTACGGGATGGCTGGAGTTGGAAGCCCAGACTGAGCTGAGCTTTGAGGCCGAGGGCAGCAAGCTGGAGCTTCGTGGAATATTCATCCTGCGTTTGGGAAGCATAGCCTTGATGGCCGCCCATGTGCTGACCCGTTATCGGCAAATCAAAGCGCAGGACGTGGTGCGGGAAAAGCCGGAGGACCGGTTTCATTTGAAGGAGGGGCAGTATGCAGCATCCCATCGATAACATGATGCAGACCACCATGGAGAGCATCCGTAGCATGGTGGACGTTAACACGGTGGTCGGATCCCCTGTGCTGGGCAGCAAGGGAACAACCATCATCCCCGTGTCCAAAGTGAGCTTTGGCTTTGTGGCAGGCGGCGGAGAATATACCACCGAGGACCGACAGCGGGGCCGCTCTGAAACGCCGGAGGGATTTCCCTTCGCGGGGGGAACGGGAGCAGGGGTATCCGTGCAGCCGGTGGGATTCCTGGTGGTGGGGGAAGGCACGGTGAAGATGCTGCCTGCCCAGTCATCCGGCGCCATGGAGCGTATGGTGGACCTGCTGCCCCAAGTGCTGGAAGAGTTCAAGGCCCAGGACCCGTCCAAAAGCAATCATAAGGGCAAGCGCAAGCCCTTTGAACGTTATCCCTCCCAGGAGGATGAGACAGAGGAGGACGAGCTTCGCTCATGAGCAAGAAGCCGCTTCACAAGGTGAAGTCCTTTCTGGTGCTGATGTTCTGTACGGTGGTGGCGCTGGTGAGCGGGCAGGCCAAAGCCGAGGATGGGGCGGAATCCATTGAAACAGGAGCCAAGGCCTCGGTGCTCATCGAGAGCAACACAGGCACGGTGTTGCTCAAAGAAAATGAAAATCAGGCCATGCCCATGGCCTCCACCACCAAGGTGATGACAGCATTATTGGCGATGGAGTACGACAAGCTTGACGAAATGGTGACGGTGTCCCGCAATGCCTTTGGTGTGCCGGGCACCAGCATTTATCTTTCCCAGGGCGAGAAGATCTCCCTGCGCCATTTGGTTTATGGCCTGATGCTGGCCAGCGGTAACGACGCTGCCGTGGCCATCGCGGAGCATATTGACGGCAGCGTGAGTGCCTTCTGCAAGCATATGACCCAGCGGGCCAGGGAGTTGGGCTGTGAGAAGACGGTATTTGTGAATCCCAACGGGCTGCCTGCCCAGGGGCATCAAACCACGGCGTATGAGTTGGCCTTGATAGCCAGGGAAGCCATGAAACATCCGGAATTCCGCGCCATTGTGAGTACCCAGCGGGCTTCCATCCCATGGGAAGGCCGCAGCTATGATCGGATTCTGAACAATAAAAACCGCCTGCTGCGGGAGTACGAGGGAGCCATCGGTATCAAGACCGGCTATACCAAGGCAGCAGGGCGTTGCCTGGTGTTTGGAGCCCGCAGGGATGGGTTGGAGGTCATTGGCGTGGTACTCAATTGCGGCGATTGGTTTGAGGAAGCCAAGCGCATTATGGACAAGGGCTTTGCCACCTATGAGGCCTTTACCGCCTTTGATGAGGGGGAGATGGTAAGGGCACTCCCCGTGAGCGGTGGACAGCAGGACACCGTGGCGATCTATGCCCAGGGCGGGCTCCTGGCCCCGGTACACAAGGGCCGCAAAGCGGATTTGGAGGTGGATCTGCCGGACAGCCTGCCCGCCGGAATGGCCTGTGGAACCATCGTGGGAGAAGCGCGGCTGCTGTTGGGGAATCAAATCATCGCCAAGGCTCCACTGGTGGTGGGTGAGATGGTTGCCCGGCAGGATTATGGGTTTGTACTGGACAGGATGCTGCGGCAGTGGGTGGGTCATCAGAGCGTGGCACAGTAGCGGTTTTCCCAAGCGGTGATTTGCTTGTATTTTTCGGTGTTTTTTGGTATGCTTCACTCATGCGGGACCGGGATCTTTACAGGAGGAGTCCGCTTACCCAAGAAGAGACAGGCATGCTTATTTGTCTTTTTCCGGCCCAGGCAGGGAAACTGCGGCGAGTAACAAATCCGGCTTTCGGATGAGGGAGATCGAATGAGATTACAAAAGTATCTGGCCTCCTGCGGCGTAGCCTCCCGCCGGGCGGCGGAGCAGATGATCGCTCAGGGGCGAGTCAGCGTGGACGGCGAAACGGTTACCTCCATGGGCACGCAGGTGGAGGAAGGTCAGAGGGTATGTGTAGACGGTAAGGAGATCGTTCCTGAGTCGCAAAAGTATTATGTGATGTATCATAAGCCTGCCGGAGAGGTCACCACCGCAAAGGACCCCGAAGGCCGGGCCACGGTACTCGACGCCTTCGCTGATTTTCCGGCACGATTGTATCCGGTGGGCAGGCTGGACTATGACAGCGAGGGCTTGCTGTTGCTTACCAATGACGGTGATTTGACCCAGCGCATGCTCCACCCGTCCTTGGAGGTGGAGAAGGTATATCTGGCCCGCGTCAGCAACCAGGTGACGGAGGAAGAGGCCCGCCGGCTGGAAAGCGGCGTGATGGTGGATGGCAGGCGGACCGCCAGAGCAAAGGTGAAGCTGCTTGGGGTCAAGGCCATGTACACGGACATGCTGATTACCATCCATGAGGGGCGAAACCGACAGGTACGCAAGATGGTGGAGCAGGTGGGGCATCAGGTGGTGATGCTGCGCCGAATCCGCTTTGGACCCCTCAAGTTGGGGGACCTGCCCCGGGGGCAGTGGCGGGAGTTGACAGCGGAGGAGTTGCTTGCGCTGAGCAGGCTTTGAGATACGAAGGAGGCGGTTGCAATGACAGAGAAAAAGGGGATTTTGGGATTTGTTCAAAACCTGCTTGGCAGCGATGATTCTATTGAAACCGTCACAGATGTGAAGGAGAAGGCACAAGGTGCCAAGGCCGCAGCCAAAGCCAAGAGCTGTGCAGGCAAGGAAGGATCTTCTGCCATGTCCGCCGGCAGCCGGGCCAGGGAGGCAGCGTCCGGCGCAAAGGCCAAGTCCACCGCGCCCAGGACAAAGACGCCGTTCTCCAAGACTCCCGGTCAGCAATAGCCATCGGAAGGGGAATGGCGAGATGGGAGCCTACGACGCCTGGTGCGCTCACAAGCATAAGCTCCGGCAAAGCATCCCGGACTTGACGGATGGGGCGGGCATTGCCTATGCGGTGCGCCATGCTCTCGCCCAGGTAGAGCAAAACACAATGGCACAGCAGACTGACGATCTTTTGCGCCAGCAAATAGGGATTTTGTTTAGTTGCCTCAAGACCTCCGCCGGTCTGTTGGATGTATCGGTGACCACCACCGCCTGGGTTCCGGTGATCACCCATGAAAAACAAAAAAGCCCTATGATCCGGGCTCTTTGGGTCATCGGCTTCCTGGCGATGCTGGCCGGGGGGCTGTATTGTTATGCCAAGGGCCTGTGGATTGTATGGGTACTCCAGGCAGTGGCTGTGGGAGCCGCCGCCTGGGCGCTTCTTTTGGGCAGGAAACAGCGAAAAAAGGAAAGGCCCATGGACCAGGTGAAAGTGACGCTGCGCCCGGATGAGGAAAAACTGTTTCGGGTTCTGGATGCCCAGACCCAGGCGATTGACCGTTATATCAATGACTTTGAATACCTCAACCAGCAGCATGCCGGCCGTGAGGGCACCGCTGATCCGAGGATGATTGCCCGGGTAGCGGACATTCTGGAGGCCCTTTGCGAATGGGACGACGAAACCAACGTGGCAGCAGGAGCCGCTGTGGAGCGCATGCTGGATTCCATGGGCATTAGCGCGGTGTACTACAGCGCGGAAAACGCGCATTTGTTCACCGTCCTGCCCAGCAAGGATCAAACCAAAACCATGGTCCCCGCCATCGTGGACAGGGACGACCACAGGCTTCTGCACCGTGGAGTGGCCGCGGTGAAGATGGAGGAAGCGGATGCGATTTATCGGATTTGATATGGGGGACGGCGAAAGCGCCGTTTCGGTTTTTGAGCAGGGCTCAGGTATTGAGCCCATCATCCTGCCCGTGGCCGGAAGCAGAAGCCTGCTCACTGCGGTGGGCAGGCTACGCGGGGAGATCGTGGTGGGGGAGCGGGCCTATACGGACGTCCTGGCCGAGGATCTTTCTGTGCGCTTTAAAAGCCGTTTTACCTATGACCCAGCCTCCTATGATACGGTGGTGCTGTTCGCTCGGGGCGTGCTGACGGCCCTCAGGGACGCTGCCTCCATTCAGGAAGGGGATGTGTTTGTGGTGGGCTGCCCGGCAGGCTGGAACGCAGCCTGCCGCAGGCGCTATCATGATTTATTGGTTCGTGCGGGCTTTCCCACTCCCCAGGTAATTTCCGAGTCCCGGGCTGCTTTTTTGTATGCCAAGTATGCCAAGACGGTGGCATTGGACATTGATGTGCTCCGGGAGAGCGCATTGGTGATTGACATTGGCAGTTCCACCCTGGATTTTGCCTACATTGTAGACGGGCGGGAGACCGGCGTGGGGACCTTCGGGGAAATTCAGTTGGGCGGGGGCCTGCTGGATGCGGAGCTGCTGAAAAGAGCGGTGGAAAGGAGCCGCCAAAAGGAGGAGCTGCAGCGGGTTTTGAGGGAAAGCAAAAGCTGGCACAGCTACCTGGAAATCCAGGCCCGCAAGGTGAAAGAGCAGTTTTTTACCCTGGAGGCAACGGATCCGCATGCTGTGGTGAAGAAGCAGGTCCGCGTGTTTTATGACGGGGTGCAAAAATTGCTCCTGGAGTTGGATGCCCAGGAGGCTGCGACGTTGGTGGATGCTCCGCTGGATGCGCTGGGGGGCACAAGTTTTGCCCAGGCCCTGCGGGATGCCCTCACCCATGCCAGACATATCACCAGGGAAAATCCCCCCAAGGTGGTGCTGCTCACCGGGGGTGCCTCCCGCATGGGGATGTTCCAGGAGCAGTGCCGGGAAATCTTTGCGGATGCAGTGGTGGTTTCCTGTCCGGAGCCGGAGTTTTCCATTGCCAAGGGCCTTGCCTATGCAGGCTGGATTGACGAGAACATGCGGGAATTCCGCCAGGCCATTGCCCGGGAGATTACCGACGAAAGGGTGTCCGGCATCGCCCGGGATGCCCTGCCCCAGCTGACTCCAGGCGTAGTAGATGCCCTGGTGGAGCTGGCTCTCCAGGAGGCGGCCCTCCCTGCTGTTTTCCAATGGAAGAGGGGAGAAATTGATACCCTGGAGGATCTGACCCGGCAGATGCAGCGGAGGATGGAGGAGGTGCTCGCCTCATCCCTGGCCCAGGAGGTGCTGGAACCGGTGGTTGCCCGATGGGTGGAAGGCCTGACCGGTCAGTTGCAAGCGATGGTGGACCCCATCTGCGACAGGTATCAGGTGCCCAGACGGGAGATGAGGCTGTCCTTTGCCCAAAGAGGCGAGGCTGGGAAGGTATCCATTGAGGCCAGAGAGCTGATGGGCCTGAATCTGATCGGGGCTTTGGTGGCCATTGTGATGAGCGTGCTGAGCGCTCTGCTGTGCGGCGGCTCAGGGGTGGCCTTGATTGCCACCGGACCGGTCGGGTTCCTTGCAGGACTGGCGGTTGGGGCTGTGATGGCCGTTTTGGGCTGGACCGCCGTGTCCGGTGCGCTGATGAAGGCCAGGTTGCCAAAGGTTTTGCGGTGGGTTAACGTGGAGAAGCGCATGGGCAGTGAGAGCGTGAAAAAGAGCCTGCGGGAGGCTCTTGCCAAGGAGATTGCAGCCAAGAATGGTGCGTTTGCACAGCAAGTGGTGAGCGGTTTCACCCGGTCTTTTCAACAATATCTGCACCAGTTGACCCAGGCGGCGGAAATCCCGATTCAGTAAGAAGGAACGGATGCGCCTGATCCTTTGCGAAACCGGTGGAGACGGTATTTGGACAAGGGTCATTGAATCTTCTGTGCTGGTTTAGCCCAACGGTAGGGCCCTTGGTAGAGCGCCACAAACAATGGCCAGCCCAGGGAAATGGCGATGCAAAAGAGCTTTTGCACCGGGGGAAGGCCTGGGGGAACAGACTGGGAGCGGATGAAGAGGCAGGCCGTTCGCCGGGCGTTTTGGGCCCAGGAGGCCTGACGAAGGGCAGAGGGTGAGGCCAAGAGCTGCTCCACCAGCCAGATGGCGTTTTGCACGCAGAAGAGGCGCATGGAGGACAATGACGAAGGGAAGGACCGGGCCACCAAGCGCATCATGGCGTCGCAGGCATCCAGGGAGGAGACCTTTCGCGGGCTGAGTTCTGCGGCCATAGTTCCAGCCTGGGTTATCACATAATGATGCACCACCACGGGAAGATAGGCAAGGCCCTTGGCTCCTTCCAGATATTCCAGCAAGAAGAGCATGTCCTCATAGATGCCGATATCCTCCCGATACCGGAGGTCTCCAAGTTTATTGCGCCTGAGCAGTTTGCCATGAAGATGCCCCGAGAAGGGCTGCCCGGCTAAAAGAGTTTGGACCGCCTCAGGCGGGGACATCCGCAGGGGGGCGGGCTTACTTGCACAATCCTTCTGCTCCGGCAAAGGAGGCGTATTGGGCAGGGGCTTTCCATCCTCCCCCTCGTGGAGCAGGTGCCCCACGGCCACATCCACCCCACTATCCTCCATCAGATGGTACAACAACTCCAGGGCCCTGGGCTCATAATAATCATCGCAATCCAAAAATGCCAGATAGGTTCCCTTTGCCTGGTCCATACCCAGGTTTTTGGCCCGGCTTACGCCGCCATTGGGGATGGAAAGAGCCCGAAAACGATCATCCTTGGCGGCATAGCTTTCCAGCAGGTCGGCCGTGCCGTCGGTGGAACCGTCATTGACCACAATGCATTCCCACTGGCAGAAGGTCTGCCCAAGCAGACTGTTCAAACACCGTGCCAGGGTTTTTTCGCCATTGAACACGGGAACGACGACGCTGATTGTCGGCTCTATGAAGATCACCGGCCTATCTCTCTTTATTGTCATATCCCAGAGTCTGCAAATCCTGCCGCCGGTTGCGCCAGTCCTCCCGGACTTTGACCCAGAGCTGGAGGTTCACCCGCATGCCCAGCAGAGCTTCGATATCCTGGCGAGCCTCCTGGCCGATACGCCGGAGCATGCTTCCCTGCTTGCCGATGATGATGCCTTTGTGAGCGGAGCGTTCGCAATATATCGTCGCGTGGATCTCCATCAGGTCCTGATGGATTTTCTCCATCTTCAGCATCTCCACGCCAACGCCATGGGGTACTTCTTCCTTCAAATGGAGCAGGGCTTTTTCCCGGATCAGTTCCGCGCAAAGCAAGCGTTCAGGCTGATCTGTGATCGCGTCCTGGGGGAAGTATTGGGGACCCTGGGGCAGAGACGCAATCAGAAGCCTTTTGAGTTCTTGGACTCCGTCGCCGGTTTGTGCGCTGATGGGTACAATCTCGTCATAGCCCTCCTGAGCAAAGGAGGCCATCAGCTCCAGCAGGCTTTCCTTTTTCAGCAGATCTATTTTATTCAGCACAAGCAGCTTTTTCCCTTTGCGGGTCGCCATCTCCTGTACCAAAGCCCGGTCCTGCTTGCCCACGGCTGTGGCATCCACCATTACAATCAGGGTGTCGATCCCTTGCAGAGCCTCCCGTGCAGCCTGCATCATGTATTCTCCCAGACGGGTACGGGGGGTATGCATGCCCGGCGTATCCAAAAAGACAATCTGGCTGCCGGGCTGGCTGCATACGCCCATAATGCGGTTGCGGGTGGTTTGCGGCCGATTGCTGACGATCGCCACCTTTTCTCCCACCATGGTGTTCATCAGGGTACTTTTGCCCACGTTGGGGCGGCCAATAATGGCGACAAAGCCGGAATGATAAGCTGTGCCTTGTGATTCAGTCAAGGGGTTGTTCCTCGTTTCATTTCTGATTAGGGCAGATCCTTGGGGCCAAAGCTGTGGGGAAGCAGCTGTGGAAGGGAGGTTTTTTCTACCTGGCCATCCCCCCAGGTGACCAGAACCCGGATGTCCGGCGCAAACTCGTTTAGCACCTGCCTGCATGCGCCGCAGGGGTAAGGGGCCGCATTTTTGGCGGCTATGGCGATGGTGGTAAAATCCCGGACTCCTTCGCTGATGGCCTTGAACAGTGCGGTGCGTTCTGCGCAGTTTGTGAGGCCAAAGGAGGCGTTTTCAACGTTGCAGCCCTGAAATACCCGCCCGTCCGCGGCAAGCAGGCACGCGCCGACCGGATAACTGCTGTAGGGGCTGTAGGAACGCTGCATGGCAAGCCGTGCCAGAGCCAGCAACTCATCATCCGTGGGGGGGGCGGGGGCATCTTCCCTGGGGAGGCCTGCCATCTGCAGGGCTTTCTCTTCCATTTGCCGCATCTCCTTGCGCTGGATTGAATCCATATGATCGTAACCCATCAGGTGGAACAAACCATGGGTCAGCAGATAGCAAAGTTCCCGGCGCACGCTGTGGCCGTACTCTGCAGCCTGGGAGCGGACATGATCCCAGGAGATCAGGATGTCCCCCAGCATACAGCCCCCTGCATCCGGGTCAAACTCCCTTCGCAGCTGGGATGGGCAATCCCTGGCTGTCTTCCCCTTGGGATAGTTGACGCTGGGAAAGCTCAGCACATCGGTGGCGCTGTCGATGCTCCGGTATGCGGCGTTGGCCTGGCGAATCCGGGCGTCGTCCATCAGTTCCACATGGACGGCACAGGGGAAGGGGATGCCCTCCGCAACCTGACAGCAATCCGCCACCAGGGAAAGCCATGCACCGGCGCATTCCTCCAGGGATTCCAGGGGATAAGTCTGGACCCAATCAAGCGTCATGGTCAGAGCCCTCCGTCGCTACCGGCTTCTGGGCAGGGGGTAGCACCGCATCCTCCCCTGTCTGCTCATTCAAGTCGGAGCTGGGGGGAAGAGGGGCATCCTGGGTGCTGTCCTCTGTGACGGGGAGAGGGTCAGCGGCCGCATTCCCGTCCGCAACCGGGTTTTGGTCAGATGCCTCGCTCTGAGCCTGAGGGTTGGGCTGGGGCAGATGGGCCTGGGGTGGCGTAGAGTGCTCAGGCGCGATCATGGGGTACTCGATCCGTTCATGGAACACGCCGTTGAGCACTGTGGAAAAAGCATCGCAGATTTTATCGATATCCGACAGGGTGATGGGCGCATCGCTCAGCTGTCCATCCTCCAGCTTGCCCCGTACCAGACGCTCGATGAACTCCTCAATGGCCTCCGGCGTGGGGTCGGGCATGCTGCGCACGGCAGCCTCGATAGTGTCCGCCAGCATAATGATGGCGCTTTCCTTGGTATGCGGACGTTTGCCGTCATAACGGAAGTCCGAGATGTCCACGGGCTGCCCGCCCGCCTGCTGCAAGGCTTTGTGGTAAAAGAACATTACAGGGGTCACCCCATGGTGCTCGATGATCACGTCCAGCACCTCCTGGGGCAGGCGGTTCTGCTGGCCCATCATCAGACCGTCCCGGGTGTGCGCGGTGACGATGGCTGCAGACACATAGGGATTGGCATGCTCGTGGGGGTTTTCGCCCATTTGGTTCTCTTTGAAATAAAGGGGGCGCTTCAGTTTTCCGATGTCGTGAAAGTAGGCGCTGGCCCGGGCCAGTAGCGGGTTGGCTCCGATGGCCTCCGCTGCCGCTTCGGCCAGGTTGGCCACGATTATGCTGTGATGGTAGGTGCCCGGTGCTTCCAGCAGAAGGCGGCGAAGCAAGGGATGGTTGGGGTTGCTTAATTCCAGCAGTTTGCTGGGGGTGGCCAGATTAAAGAAGGATTCCATGATGGGGTCCAGACCAACGCAGAGGATGGAAGCGATCAGGGCGCTGCCCGCACTCCACAGGGCGTTGGGGAACACGTTCTGAACGGAGTTGTTGGTCATGAAACCCACCATGTGGATGATTGCCAGATTGGAAAAGGCCGTGATGATGCCGCACAGCAGCACTTGCTGGCGGTAGGGCTTATGCACGATCACCTTCACGGCAATCAGGCCGCTGATGAGGGTGGTGAGCAGCAGGTTTACCATTTCGGCCCCATAGGTATTGTCTCCGCCGGCGATCAATGCACCGGCAAGCACTGCCATGGAGCAAGCCACTGCCGCGCCCGCCGGGGCGCCCAATAGACCGGTAAGCATCATGGCCGCCAAAAGCGCCGGGGCCATATAGAGACTAATGAGTTGGCCCAGCATACACAGGGCCAGGGAGATACACAGGGTCAGCATGATGATGCACAGCTTTTTGGGGCTAAGCAAAAGGAGCGGCTCAAAAAGGGACAGTACCAGCACCATCAGCAATACGGAGGCCAGCACCATCAGAATGCCGCCTGCGTACATGACCACATCGATGTTTTCATCATCCAGAAGGCCCAGGCTGCGCAGCATTTCCAGTTGGTTGGCGGTCACCCGCTCCCTGGCCAGCACGATGTTTTGCCCCTGCTTGTAAATGACGGGCTCCACTGAGGAGCGGGCCTCCTCCTGCAGTTTGGCGGTGGCTTCCTGGTCGATGAGCATGTTGGGCTGCATCACCTTGCGCAGGATAGGGGTGACCACATTTTGCAGCAGGTCCATTTCGGTTTTGATGCCGATGGTCTGCTGGAGGTATTGGATGGACTCGTTGACATAGCCCTCCCGGATGGTTGTGTTGAGCGTATTCGTGACAGCGGAGGTGATGTTGTCGCTCATTTCCTGGATCTGCTGGTTCGTAGCCCTCAGCAAGGTCACCAGTTGGTAATCCGCCAGGTTGATGTGGGTGAGCAGGGCACGGGCATACTGGAGTTCTGCCGGTGTAAACATATATGGCATTTTGTCTTGGGGGTTTTCCGCCCTGTGCTGGGCAATCCTCTTTTCCCCATACTGCTGAACGGCGGTGATCTGTGCCAGGACGTTCTTCAGGTTTTGCAGCACTTCCTGGGCAACGTTTTCTTTGAACACATAGCTGGGTTCCACATGCCTGGCGGCTTCCTCCCGCTGCCGGGAGGTGCTGATCTCGTCCACCACGTCCTTGCTGGCGGTAATGGTGGTGTGGGAAATGTCTCCCACCTTCAGATCGTAGCGCTGAGGGGCGATGGCCAGCACAAACAAAACCAGCAGCACCAGCGTGCCCCCGATCAGCACATAAGCACATTTGGCCTTTGTGGATCCGAGGGCCGCCACCAGGTCACCCCAGGTGCGCCGGGCTTTTTTTCGTGCATTTGGATGTTTTTTAGGCATCATGGCCTCAGTTCCTCCCTAAGCGGTTCCTTTCGTATGATTCGTAGGCTTTGACAACGGTCTGTACCAAATCATGCCGGACCACGTCAGAGTGGGTCAGGCGAGTGATGGCTATTTCCGGAATGCCGCTGAGCACGTCCAGGGCTTGCAGCAGTCCGCTTTGTTTTCCCAGGGGCAAATCAGTCTGGGTGATGTCCCCGGTAACCACAACCTTGGAACCCGCCCCCAGGCGGGTAAGAAACATCTTCATCTGTTCGGTGGTGGTGTTCTGTGCTTCATCCAGAATGATGAAACTGTCTGACAGGGTGCGCCCCCGCATGTAGGCCAGAGGTGCGATTTCCAACAAACCGCGCTCCTGGAGTTTTTGGGCGGCCTCCCCGCCCATCATATCGTACAGAGCGTCAAAAAGGGGACGGAGATAGGGGTCCACCTTCTGGCTCAAATCCCCGGGCAGGAAACCCAGCTTTTCTCCGGCTTCCACAGCGGGGCGTGTGAGGACGATGCGTTCGATCTCCTTGTTGCGCAGGGCTACCACAGCCAGGGCCATGGCCAGATAGGTTTTCCCTGTGCCCGCAGGCCCCACGGAGAAGGTGAGTTCATGGGACTGTATGGCCTTGACATAGTGGTACTGGCCCAAGGTCTTGCAACGGATGGGACGGCCCCGATGGGTGGTGGCCACCACCTCAAAGGCGATCTCCTCCAGCCTGTCCAATTGACCTTCCTTCACCAGGGAGAGGGCATATCGCAGCGTGGTTCGGTCCACGTAGGCGGCTCGCTTTGACAGGGACAACAGCTTTTCCACCACAGCCTGGGCCATGGCAGTGTTTTCTTCCTCGCCTGTAATCACCAGTTCGCAGCCCCGCAGGGTAAGGGTCACGTGGAGTTCGTCCTCCATGAGCGGCAGGTTCTTTTCATTCGCGCCAAGAAGGGTCAGATACGTATCAAGACTTTCCAGCGCAATACGCGCTTGGGGCAATACTGTCAAAAGGGTTTTCCTCCGATCATGGCCGCGAGGACCTGCAGATATCCGTGATCCACTCCGCCGTAGCGGTTGCTTGTAAGAAGCCACCTTCTATCATACAATAATCTACCCATTTGTCAATCATTTCATTGCCTGACATCGCCAGCGAAAGCCTTTGGAAGGCTGCATCCGCGGCCTCCCGGCGGATCTGTTCCTCCTCCCGCGTCACATACTCCATGGCGACCTCATAAAAGTAAACGTCCCTGATCCATACGGGTAAAAAGCTGCCCACCAGGGGCGTGATGTTCACCTGTGTGTCATAGGCAAGGAACGAAGGGGTTTGGAGAGAGATGGGATAGCATAGAAGGGGGGAACAAAGCTGCCGTTGCCAGGCGCTGCGTCCTGTAGGGGAGCTGTTGACCTGATACAGGGAGATTTTAACGGAGCGGGCGGTCCAACACCGGGCATTGACGATTCCCCGCGCTTGGACGGAACGGAAGCTCTCATCAGCGTCCCTTTCCAGACCGCGAATCAAAACCTGTCCCTTACGCACCACATCCCCCACCTTTACGGCTGCGATGCCCGCATGTACCTGAAGAGATATGACAATGCCGTCCTGGGAAGCCATGACGTCACCAGGCTCAGCCGTTTTTTCCTCCGGCAGGGGAATGCCCTGAACGCAGTCCACCACCAGCGTCATATCATGAACATAGGCATTGAACCATGCCACCTTGGGATAGCGGTAATTGAGCTTGCGGGTGAGGGCCCGCGCATCCATGTTTTTTTTCAGCATCCCCGGCCCATACCCTTCCTCCCGCAGATAAAGGGCGATATCCCCTTGATAGGGCCCGGCGCCATAGATCTGCACCTGCCAGATGAACTGGTACAGGGTCACCGTCAGGATGACCATCAGCAGCGCGCCCAGAGGAATGCCCCATCTCCGGCGCAAAAAGTCTGCCCAGGCGGCCAGCCGCAGAGGTTCCTCCCCGAGCAGCTTCCAGCCCTTTTCGTCCGCCAGCGCCCGGATAACGGGCATGTCCCCCTGGTAGGCTTCGCAGATCATCTGGCGCGGACCGCTGCGGCGAAAGGCCAGCAGCGGGATGTCTCTACTGGACAACATGTTGACAAACCGCTCCAGGTTGAGCCCCTCCAGGGTGAAACGATGAGCAAAAGAGGAAAAGCGGATTGGCCTCATATCAAGCTCTCCCTTCAGCGGGGCGGTAGGAGAGCGAACGGATCTTGCCGAAAACCACCAGATCGTCCTGACTGTAGCGGGAGACAGACAGATTTTCGCCGCTTACGATTAACAGACCGCAGAGGGTTTTTACCACGACCTCCTGTTGGGTGCAGGCGAAGATCCCCTGATGCTGTTCTATCAGTAGCTTTTCATCGCCCAGCAGAACGGAGCGGGGCCAACCCAGCACCAGTTCCTGGGGGATATCCGCTCGCCGGAGACGCTGGGACAGCATAGGTTGACCTCCTTTTGGCATATTGCTTTGGAAAAGATATTCCCTGGAGCTCAGATTCATGCGAGGAGGCACAAGTCATTTGTCCCGTGAGAGCCCCGTTCGTTGCATTTTGGGGGACAAAGGGCTATAATAATGAGGTTCAACCGGTAACGAAAGCCAAGGATGTGGAGCCATGAAGCTGGGAATCGTCGGGTTGCCCAATGTGGGAAAAAGTACGCTCTTTAACGCCATTACCAAGGCAGGGGCCCAGGCCGCCAACTATCCCTTTTGCACCATCGAACCCAACACGGGGATCGTGCCCGTGCCGGACCATCGCCTGGATGTGCTGGCGGAGATGTTCCACCCCAAGAAGGTAACCCCTGCCACCGTGGAGTTTGTGGATATTGCGGGGCTTGTAAAGGGCGCCAGCAAGGGCGAGGGCCTGGGCAACAAGTTTCTCTCCCACATCCGTGAGGTGGACGCCATCGTCCATGTGGTGCGCTGCTTTGAGGATGAAAATATCATTCATGTGGATGGCAGCATCTCTCCTAAACGGGATATTGAAGTCATCGATCTGGAGCTGATTTTTGCGGACCTGGAGACTGTCGCCCGCCGGGTGGACAAGGCACAGAAGATGGTTAAGTCTGGGGAAAAGCGATTTCAGACGGAGACTGAGGTGGGCCTGCGGTTAACCGCTCATCTGGAATCGGGCAAACCTGCCCGAACCTTTCCCATGAGCCAGGAGGAAAGGGAAATTGTAAGCGGTTGGTTTTTACTGACGGACAAACCCGTCCTCTATGCAGCCAACATAGCCGAGGAAGATCTGGGAAAGGATAGCAGCGAGCAACCCTTTGTGGTGGCGGTGATGGAGATCGCCAAGGCGGAGGGCTCCCAGGTGTTTACCATCTCCGCCCGGGTGGAGGAGGAGATTTCCAGCCTACCCCCGGAGGAAAAGAAGGAATTTCTTCAGGAGCTGGGCATTGGCGAGAGCGGTCTGGACCGTCTGATCCATGCCAGCTATTCCTTGCTGGGCCTCATCTCCTTCCTGACCGCCGGGGCGGACGAGTGCCGGGCATGGACCATCACAAACGGAACCAGGGCACCCCAGGCAGCCGGTAAGATCCACACCGATTTTGAACGGGGCTTTATCCGTGCCGAAGTGGTGGCCTACGACCAGCTGACGGCCTTGGGCAGCATGGCTGCCTGCAAGGAAAACGGCCTGGTGCGCAGCGAGGGCAAGGATTATGTGATGAAGGACGGGGACATTGTGCTTTTCCGTTTCAACGTTTAGGACGGGAGGATGGCCCATGGGCAAGCTCGGATTTTTTTTCAAACGCCTGGTGCGCATGGACTGGAAAGCCATGTGGAGGACCACGGGTCTGCTTACCAAGCGCAGCGGCAAATGCCGACTGTGGCTGTTGATGGACATGCTGCGCTGCGCCCTCCGCTACAACGCGGGGTACATGGACTACAAGATTGCACAGATGTACCGGCTTACGGACGAGCAGAAGAAAACCCAGATCACTCGCGGGCTTTCCAATACCATTGTCCGCCGCATGAACGACAAGGCGTTCTGGCATCTCTTTGACGACAAGGCGACATTCAACGAGCTGTTCAAGGAGGAGGTGCGCCGGGGCTGGATGAAGATCGGGCCGGATACGGAGATGGCCGCCTTCAAGGCATTCCTGGGCGCGCAACCCGATATCATTGCCAAGCCCCTGGAGGGCAGCAGCGGCGTGGGTGTGGAACGCTATGAACGGGCCGCCTGGGAGGGCCGGGAGGAGGACTTCCTCCGGGAACTGCTGGATCAGCAGACCGGCATCATC
Source organism: Clostridiales bacterium (assembly GCA_012729115.1). Lineage (GTDB taxonomy): Bacteria > Bacillota > Clostridia > Christensenellales > Aristaeellaceae > Limiplasma. The sequence continues at coordinate 31,361 of JAAYDR010000091.1, forward strand.
GAGGAGCGGGTGATCCAGCATCCCCTTATGATGGAACTATGCCCCTCCTCTGTGAACACCATCCGCATCGCCACCCTGCTGGGAGAGAAGAAGCAGGGTATCGTCTATGCTTTTTTGCGCATCGGCAACGGCAAGGTTATGGACAACGTGGACTGCGGCGGCATGGCCGCCCGGGTGGACCTGGATAGCGGCAAGCTGCTGACCGTGGGCGCGGATAAGCAGGGCAACACCTTTACCCACCATCCCATGACCGGCACGCCCATCGTGGGCTTTGAGGTGCCCTTTTTTGAGGAAGCCAAGGCCATGTGTCTGAAAGCCGCCGGGAAAGTGCCCCAGATGCGCTTTGTGGCCTGGGATGTTGCGATCACCAAGGACGGCCCCTGTTTTATCGAAGGCAACAGTTTTCCCAGCCACGCGGTGCCCCAGTTCGCAGCCCACTATCCCGACGGCATCGGCATCATGCGGGAGTTCCGTCAATTTATCGACATTTAGACAGGCCGGCTATAGAAACCCTCCAGGTCAGGTCATGATCGCTTGATACAAAGGAGGCACCATGAAAAAACTGATATGCGCCCTGCTGGCGAGCATGCTGTTGTGCACTGCTCTTCCAAGCATTGCCATGGCGGCCCAGGATACCTTTACCCTGTTGGTTTATATGTGCGGCACGGATCTGGAAAGCCAGGGCGGCCTGGCTTCCATGGATCTGAAGGAGATGGTCCGAAGCAATGTCCCCAAGGGGGGGAATGTCACCGTGTATGTGCAGACGGGAGGCACCAAACGCTGGCATGTGGACGGCATCACCAACCGGCAGGCGGAGAGATGGACAGTAAGCAATCGCGGCCTCCAGTTGGAGGAAAGCGTGGGCCGAGTAAACATGGGGGATGGTGCAGCCCTGACCGATTTCCTCAAATCCGGCATCAGCCGATATCCGGCGGATCGTTATGGCCTGATCTTCTGGGACCATGGAGCGGGCCCTGCCGCTGGCATCTGCTACGATGAAATCAGCGGCGACTCCCTGAACATGGCTGAGGTGTATGGCGCGTTCCAAAGCGCTTCCAAGTTGAAAAACTATCGCAAGTTTGCCTTTGTGGGCTTTGATGCCTGCCTGATGGCGTCCTTTGAGGTAGCCTGCCATCTGGAACCCTTTGCCGATTACTTGATTGCCAGCGAGGAGTTGGAGCCCGGTACCGGATGGGATTACAGTGACTGGCTGCCCAGGCTGGCGGCGAACCCCGCCATATCCATAGAGGAGTTGGGCCCGGTCATCGTGGATGGATTCATCCGCGCCTCCCGGGCTCAGGACCCTTCGGAGTACGCCACCCTGTCCGTGACCGACCTGAGCAAGCTGGGTCCGCTCCAAATGGCCCTGGAAGGCCTGGCGACTTCCCTGGAAGGGCAGATCACAGGGGGAAACCTGATGGGAATCTCCCGAATCCGTCAGAATGTCCGCTCCATGGGTGAGATCTCCGATTCCGCTTCGGACTTGTTGGACGTGACTTACTATGCCAGGATCTTTCAGCAGTTTGATTCCACCCATGCCAAGGCTGTCGCCAAGGCTCTGAAGGACGCTGTTGTGTATAATAGGCATACCAACAACCTGACCAATCTATCCGGCCTCACTGTGCTTGTTCCATACAGCACCAGGGCCACCATCAGCCAAAGCCTGCCCCGCTATGACGCTTACGGCCTGTTTCCTGCCCACGCCTCCTTTGTGAAAGGCCTGGCCCAAAGCATGAGCGCAGGTTCCTTTACATTCTCCTCCACGGCGGTACAACAGCAAAGCCTCTCCCAGGCACAGTCGGACTGGTATTCCGGCGGTGGCGGCTATTCGGGCAGCTTGCTGGACCTGCTGCTGGGCGGCTGGGAAGAGGATTCTTATGGGAATGAGGGGTATGGACAGCCCGGGATCGACATTGAGGACAGCGTCGATGACTCCTGGTTTACCCAGGAGGAACCTGAGGCCCTGGATTCCGGCGATTGGGAACAAGGCCCTACTGGGCTTCCTTCCGATCAACAGGATTCCGCCTTCTCCCTGGACGATTTTCTCAGCAGCATCTTCGGAGATGAGATCGACACCGGGGATTTGGATGACAGCGCCTTTGCGTTTGAGGATGACGCAGACGCTGGCACTGATGATGGAGCCCCATCGGCTTCCCAGGATGACCAGGACTTTGCCGGTGACGATGGTACCGAAACGGACCCGTTCTCTCAGGCTCAGGGGGACTACGCCTATGTTGTGGCCTTGAATGAGGAGGAGCTTCAGCACCTGGCAAAGGCCGAGGCCGCCTTGATGATGGATGTCAGCGATCCTGACTTTGAATGCTATGTGGATTTGGGGTATGTAGAGGATGCGCTGGTGGACTGGAGCACCGGCAAGATTTATGGCCTGTTTGACGGCACCTGGCCCAGCCTGGCCGGACAGATGGTGTGCATGTATGACCAGATCTCCAATGAAAATTACACCCGTTCCCTGATCCCTGTTACCGTCAACGGCGAACCCCAATATCTGCTGGTAGTATTTGACCAGGAGAATCCCTCAGGATCTGTGATCGGCTATACCCAAGGATACACGGAAGCAGGGATGCCTGTGCGGGGCTATACCCGGTTGAAGCGCGGGGACGTGGTCATCCCGCAGTATGAGCTGCTGTACTGGGATGAAAACGATGAACAGCAGTCCGAACCCTTTGAGGGTGACCCCATCACGGTGGGCAGCAGCGGGAGCATCGGCTTTGAGTATGCCCAGGTGGAAGGTGACGCGGACTACGCCTACGGCTTCTGCCTCACGGATATTTTTGGCGATTACCAGTTCACGGATTTTATCACGCTGTCTTATTAATATATTTGAAAATAAGGCTATTCATACAGTCCCCGGGAGAGATTGCCATCCAGGCCGACGACCCGTGGCCACCGACCGGTCTGAAGCATCGTTGTGGCGTTGATGTTGCCCAAATGAGCATACAGATGGCGGTACTGACCCAGAATAAGGGCCATCCGGGTATACGGGCAGTGATCCGGTTTTTTGGGCAGATCTTCGTCCTGCAATGCGCCCAGATAGTTCTGTATCTTGCCGCGAATTTGCTCATAATAGGCAAGCAGCGTTTCTCGCGAGAGGGCCGCATTGCTTTGTACATCCAGAGAATTCAGCCCCGGCTCATGAAAAGGCGGTTCCGCAGGGCAACTGTTGGGATTGATGAACCATTGATCGCAGGAATGCAGCGCATGATAGACATGTTTCCACAGGGGCATGTCACAAAGTACATACTCCAAATCGCAGGTAAGGATAGCGATTTTCACATTATGAAGCAGAATGACGGTTTGATCCCTGATGATTTCCACAAGTTCCTTGTTCATGTTGATTTCTCCATGCGCTCCTGCAGCGAGCGGCTTTTATCTCTGTGAATCAACGGGAGTCCATTGGCGATTCCAATCGCTGCATAAAGCATGACAAAAGGCATATTTGCTGCGTTGTACCGGGCCAGGGGCACCATCAGCGACGGTACCCACACCGATAATGCAAGCAAGATCAGGGGCACATAGAAACCGGGATATGACTTTTTTCCGGTAAGTTTTCCGCTTAATACGCCCCATAGGGCCAGGACCAACAGCACCCACCAGCAGAGATTCACGAGCCGCAGGGGGACGTGAAGGGTCTTGTGAGGATAGAATGGAAGAATCAGCAAGGATACGGGCTTATAGAGCAGGTGAGTAAACAAAAAACCAAGGGGGTTTTGGGCGATCCATTGCGCAAGGCGTTCTTGCCCATACTCGCCCCGGTCTTTGATTCTATGGATTGTATCGGTCTGATACCCTTGTTCCCAGGCCATGGCATCCAGTTTTTCCAATGCTTCCTCATAGGTGCCGTCAGGATAACCAACCCCCACATAGGTTCCCAAAAGCTTCTGGTCGCCCTGGCTGGTGGGGAATGGCGTAAAGACACCAATGATCTGTTGGTTGCGTACACACCATGGCAGAAACACCAAGGCGCTGATGACCACCAGGAGTACCGCCTGGGGCAGCCATTTGGATAGCTTGACGCGTCGATACAACAGGTAGGCCAGGATACAGGGAGGAAGCAGGAGCGCCAGCCCTTTGAACGCCATCGCTGCACAGAAGCAAGCTACCCCAGCCAGATAACGTCCCAAGCGCCAATCCAGAACGCTTTTCAGGAAGAAATAGAGCCCAAAAACCATCAGGCACATAAAGGGCGTTTCCGTATAGAACGCGCTGTTGGTTGATACCAATCCGAAATCCAAAGCCCCAAAAGCGGAAGCCACAACACCTGCCAAACGGCTGTGAAGAAGCGCTCCCAGCAGGTACAACCCCAGAGCGGTGAGCAGACCGATGCCGGCAAACGCTACGTGGGAAGCCATCAAGCCCTCCGGTTGGTAGCCGAAAACAGCGAAGATCATTCCCAGAAGAATTGGCATGCCGGGCCCCAGCACTCCACTGGGGACATTGGGCTTGGCATAGGTGACATACCCGGTTTTCAGAAACGTGGCCCCTGAGTTAAGGTAGCCATTATCGTCGCTGAAATGATTGATTCCCATGGGCCATTCATAGGTAGCAAAAACTCGTAGCACAAAGCCGAGCGCAAAAATCACAACCAACCACCAAACGGCCTGCTTTTTTGTCAAATCAAAGGGCGGCCGGTTCACAGTTCCATCACCTCCAGGTACTCGCATACCAGGTCTCCCTGGTCAATACGCCCATCCACCGGGAGGATGATCCAACGCAGTTGGTAAGCATCGGGCTTTGCACCATCATAGGGGATCCGAATGGAATACAAGCGCGACCGCGTGATTTCACTCTCCAAGAGAATCTCGACACGCTTTGACTTGACCGCGATCCCATTTTGAATCAGCCTTACCTCAACCCATACCTGATAACCTTCCCGAACATACCCGTTTGCATTTTTTCGTCCGCCAATCCCCATGTCGACCTGAAGGGTCTTATTTTCCGGATGCTCAAGCGGCAATATGGCCGATTGGGTTTCAACCTGCGTGTCCATTGCAGGCCATGCAAGCTTCATAAATCCTTGATCGTATGTGACCGCAATATTGCCTTTGGATGGAAGCCCCAGGCTCTCCAGCTTTACCATTCGGTTCGTAAAACGTTCCATGCTTTGAGGATCGTCTTTTTTCAAAACATGGTCGACGCCCAGCAATGACAGAAGAAGCAGCCCGATCACCACCAGTGCGGAGATGATCTTCTCTTTTCGATTCACGTCATCCATCCCCTGACGTATCATTATGGATTCCTGTTCTAGCATATGGAAATTGTACCATATTCACACAAAGGCTGTCCACTCGCAACGAGGCTTCTCTGTTTCGCATTCCTCTCCAGCATGCTATAATCGATGCAGTATACAGACCCGGGAGATATAGTGGAGGGCATACATAATGAAAAAAGACACTCTGGTGCAAAACGCCATTGACTGGGCAAAGGCGCGCCTGGGATCGGAGGAATACCGGCTCCAGTGCCTGGGTTTCATCGAGGACGCGCTGGAAAGAAGCAACGGCATTGAGATATTCGGCGGTGATTCCGCAAGAGAATCAGCCGAGCTGTATGAAGTCCACAACAACATGGGCCTGCCGCCCGCGGGCGCGTTTGTCTTTTACAGCTGCTCAGGCCTGGTGGAAGGCGAAGTCATGGATTGGGGACATTGCGGGTTGTCGCTGGGAGACGGCAATGTCATCCACGCCTGGGATAAGGTTCGTATCGACGGTTATCTGGAGGTCGAAAAACTGTCGCCGGCTCCCGGATGGAGTCAGCCGGTTTTCATTGGTTGGGCACCACTGGAGCAGATCTTGATCGGCCATCATGGCTAGTAAGGGGTTTGGTAATGCTGGCCATGCCAATGATATTCGCAAGGGGAGCTCGCTACCTCAATACAGATATTAAAACGGAATTGCTATATGTGCTCCTTAGGCTGCGTCCCCAAATGCTTCCACGATCAGCTCAACGGAAGGCGCGCTCTTCCTGGTCATCCAACTGACCAATGGCACGATCACAAATCCGCTGATCATTGCCACAGCCCCGCTGATGGGAGCCAGGGACATCTGCCCTGTAACCAGGGGTGGCAGCAGAGAAATGAGTGCGCCGCAGATGACGCCGGCAAAGGCTCCGGCCTTGGTCACCCCCCTCCAAAGCAGGCCATAGAGGAAGGGAGCCAGAAATGCGCCGGAAATGGTACCCCAGGACAGGGACATCAAGATGATGATCGGGGTGTCCTGGAGGAGGAAATTGATTGCCAGTGACAGCGCCACAAAGACCAGGCAAAGGACCCGCATGATCAGGGTGGTGGTCCTGGGATTTATATTGGGTGCAAAGGAACCGACGAGATCCAGGGAAATCACCGAGGAGGAGGACAGCACCAGAGCGGTCAGGGTGGAGATGCTGGCCGAGAGCAAAAGCACTACAAAGAGTCCCAGAATGACGTCCGGAATGCCCACCACCGTGGTATCCGTCAATAGGGTGGGAATGACCTGGTCCTTGGCCATGTCTCCCGCATTCACCAGATCAGCCATGGTCCCTGTTCCATCAGGAGACGCAATCTTGCTGAGCACCACCCGGCCAAAACTGCCTGCAAAGTACGCGCCGCCCGCAATGATCAACGCGAAGACTGTGGAGATGACAGTGGCGTGTTTGATGCTGTTTGCATCCTTGATGGCAAAGAACTTGTGGATCATGTGGGGCATGCCCAGCACACCCATGGAGGTAAGCAGCACATTGCTGCACAGCCACACAGCCTTTTCCTGGGAAGGGATCATTGTATTCATCCCAGGAGCGCCAATTCCCTCTTGCCCCAGAAGGGAAAGACCTTCGCCAACGCCGCCCGCAGCCTTGACCGTGTAACAAATGACGGCAGCAATCCCTGCCAGCATCACAATACCCTGGATGAAATCCGTGATCGACGTAGCCTTGTATCCGCCTGCGAACAGATATAACGCGGATAGCATGGCAATGCCAATCATGCACCAGGTATAGTCAAAGTCAAACGCTTTTTGGAACATGTTTCCAATTCCCTTGTATACGCTGGCGGAATAGGGGATCAGAAAAACGAAAATAATCAGGCTCGCGAGGATTTTCAGGGTTTTGCTCTGATAGCGTTTTTCAAAAAAACCGGGCATGGTGCTCACCTTGAGGCGCTCTCCCATGGCGCGCGTGGGTTTGGCCAGCAACTGCCAGGCCACCAGACTGCCTACCAGAGCGTTGCCGATGCCGCACCATACGGCGGACAGCCCAACATCCCAGCCGGTGGAGCCGGCGTACCCCACGATTATTACGGCAGAAAAATAGGCGGTCCCATAGCCCAGCGCGCTCATCCACGCGCCGACTCTGCGGCCACCCAACAGGAAATCGTTCAGCGATAAGTTTTTCCGGGCTGTTAGGGCAATCACCACTACCATCATCAAGACATAGGCAACCAGAATCAACAGCTTCAAAAGAATCCCGCCTTCCGTCCTACTTTGTCTTTGTCTCCAAAGACGCTACAGGGACATTATACAGGAAACCCTACAAAAAACAAGAAGGATCCGCCAAAAAGGGGCTGTAGCAAAACACAAAACTTGCTACAGCCTCTTTTTTCCTTTGAGTTGGGATGCTATTTTGCTACAGCCCCTTTGGATGGAGGGTAGGAGCTGATTACAAGTTTTGCTCTTGGATAAGAATCACCCCTTGACCCCTCCGGCGGTCAACCCCGCTACCAGATGCTTTTCGATGAACATAAACATAATCACCACGGGAATGGTGGCCAGAAGGGCAGAGGCGAACAGGTACTGCCACTCAATCATGTTAAAGGAACTGAATTGAGTAATGCCCACGGTGATGGGCTTTTTCATGGGGGTGGAAATAAGTACGGTGGAGATGGTGTACTCGTTCCAGGCATTGATGAAGACGAAAATGAGGGTTGTGACAATGCCGGGTGCGGCCATGGGAAGCAATACGCGAATCAGGGCACTCACCGTATTGCAGCCATCGATGCAGGCTGCCTGTTCCATTTCAGGTGAGATGGAAACGAAGGTGCCCCTTAGCAGCCAGATGGCGAAGGCCTGGTTGAAGGCCGCGTTGATCAGCATCAGGCCAATCACGGAATCGTTAAGCCCCAGGAAGTTCATCAGCTGGGAGATGCCCACCAACAGCACAATAGGGGCAAACATCTGGCTCATAATCACAAAGCCCAGAAAAGTCTTTTTCCCCTTAAAGGACATCCGTGCCATGGCGTAGGCGGCGGGGATGCCGCAGCACAGGGCTATCAGAGTAGCCCCGGTGGAGAGCAGAAGGGAGTTGAGCAGGAAGCGGGGAACACCCCTGGCCACGATATCCGTGATGTTGGACCAGACCCACTTGGTGGGGAAGATGTGGTTGAAGTACATGTCCGTTGCCTCCGCATTGTTGCGGAAGGCAGTGATGAGCATCACATAGTAGGGATAGAGGATGACAACGCACAATACGATAATGAACAGGTACAGCGCTCCCCGGGCCAGGGTCCGCTTCAGCGCGTTCTTGTACAGCCTGATCATCTGTATCAGTAGAAGGGCCATAACGGGAAGCAGCAGCCACAGCGTCCAAAGGGTATGGTAGTTCACCTGAGCCACCAGAGCAGCGGTGGTCTCGCCGGCATTTCCGCCATACAGGAAGGCATCCACGGCCCTCAGCAACTGTTCGTGTCCGGCACCAGGCGCAACCCCCATGGGAACTGCAATCTGCCGCTCAAAGGTATAAACCGTATCAAAGTGGAAAACAGGTACCAGCATGATGGCAAGCAAGGCCAGCCAGCAGGAGGCTTGCCGCAGTCTTTGCCGCCATTGTGAAAGATCCGCTGGTGCCGTTTCCACTTGGCCGGCAAGGCTGATGAAGGTCATAAGAATAGCAAGGCCCACAGCAATGACTGATGCCAGCAGGATGCGACCGGAGGGCAGTCCGGAAGCCATGAAACTCCAGCCGGTGCGCCGGGTAGAGGCGTTGACACGGAAGGTGATCATGGAGGTGGTTTCGCCCTTGGAGTTGACTCGCTGGATCACCTCCTCCGATACGGTTACGGCTTCCTGGTGGTTCTTCGCCTGGTACTCGGCCGCAATGGCGTCCACCTCAGCCCGGGCTTCCACATAACGCTCGTCCCCGGGAAAGGTGTTGCCGGATTTTTTGGAATACAGTGCGGTATCAAACTGGTACACAGGCTGGGAGTACAGCACGGCCATGAACGCCGCAGCAATCATATACAGACATAACGCGCGGATGTTTTTTCTTTTTACGGTTTCGGAAGGCTGTTTTCTCATAGTGTTTCATCCTTCCGCATGGAGATGACCATATACGCACCTGCCACGATGCACAGAATCACAAATCCAATCACAGAGAGAGCGGTTGCAGGGCCTTTTCGTTGATCGTAGAAGGCGAGCATGTACAGGTAGGTGACCATGGTATCCGTCTTGTTGGCGGGCGCGCCTTTGGTGATGGTGTAAATGATGGGGAAGGAGTTGAATACGTATATGATGTTCAGCACCGTGCTTACCGTAAGGGATGGACGTACCAAAGGGAGGGTAACCTTGGTGAGTTTATTCCAGAAGCCCGCGCCATCCACTGTCGCAGCCTCATAGTACGCGTCGTCAAAGGACTGCAAGCCTGCCAATACACAAAAGGAGACGAAGGGTATCGTCACAAAGATACCCACGCCGCATTCCCAAAGGAATTCGATCTGATAGGATGCGCGCCAGTTGACGGCATCCTTGAGGATGCCCAGGTTCATTAATATGTTGTTCAGATTGCCGTATTCAAAATTGATAATATAATTCCAGATGGAAGCCTGGATTACCAGGGAGGTGGCCCAGGGGAAGACCACGATGGAGCGGGCGATTTTACGGCCATGGAAGCTGCTGTTCAAAGCCATCGCGACGATGAAGCCCAGCAAAGTGGAGAGGATGACCACCGAGGCCACCCAATAGAGCGTATTGAGCATCACGGTGCCAAACACCTTGTCGGTTATGGCAAGACGGAAGTTCTCAAGGCCGGTGAAGGCACCTACGATTCCGGCTTTTGAAATCTCGCTGAATGAAAGCTTGAATACAATCCCGATGGGAAAGATGACGAAGATCGTCATCAGCAGGATGCTGGGCAGCAGCCATAGATAGGGCTCCCATTTGTGGCGGATCAGGATCGAATTCAATACGGTGTCCCCCTTTGAATATACCGGGAGGGCCCGGCCTTGCCGGGCCCTCCGCAGGATATCACGAAATTACTTGGCAATCTTAGCCTGGAGTTCATCCAGCAGAGCCTGCACATCGCCGCCCAGCAGAGCGTTCTGCTCGACCTCGATGACACCCTGCTTCACATCAATCCACTCGGCCTTGGCAGTGGGATAGAACTGGCAGCTGTCCAAAACGCTTAGCCATGCTTCAAAGGAAGGATCCGCTTCCACCAGGAATGACACAGCAGAGGAAACGGCGGGCAGGAAACCCTCCATGCTCACCCAGCCGGTGTAGTTCTCGGGCTTGTAGAAGAACTCCAGGAATTTTCCGATGGCCGCGTTGCGGGCAGCCTGATCCGGATAGGATCCATCCTTGAAGGCCATCACGCGGTCCATGACGCCGGTGGCTCCGCTGGCAGCACCCTCGTTGTGGGGCAGAGCAGCGGTACCCAGGTTGACGGTGTAGCCCTTTTCGGTCAAGTAGGTGGGGAGTTGGTTGGGGGCAATCACCATTGCCAGTTTGCCGGCTCCAAACATATCCTGGAGGTCATAACGGGTCTGGGTGGCGGGGCTGGGGTTGGTGTAGCCCTTTTCATACAGGCCCACGGCAAACTTCACGGCCTCCACATTGGCGGGGGAATTCAGCGCCCAGTTGCCTTCCGCGTCCACGAAGCCGCCGTTGTTGTTCCACACATAGTAGGAGAATGCGGCTTGGCCTTCATCGGTGGTCATATCAAGACCCCAGGGGTACACGGCGCCATCATAGAAATCAAGGATCGCCTGGCAGGCGTCCTCCAGCTCGGCCCAGGTGGTGGGTACTTCAATGCCGACTTCCTTGAAGATGTCCGCATTGTAGTACATGGCACGGGCGGAGGCCAGATCCGGCACAGCCCATACGGTACCATCAATCACAGACTGCTCAATGAAGGAGGGGAAGAAGTCATTGTACAGTTCCTCAGGGCAATAATCCTTCACAGGCATCAACAGACCTTCGGTGGCGTAATCGGCGAAGGTGTCGATGTTAAGAATATCGGGGGCATTGTTGTTGCTGATGCGGGTGCTGACAACGGTGTAGACATCATTCCAGGACACCACTTCCAGGTTTAGTTTGATACCGGGATTGGCTTCTTCAAAGAGCTCGACGAAGCTCTTGCCATTCATGCCGGTGCCGGTAAACCAGTTGTTCGTGTTGTTGCCGTACTGGCAGATGATTACATCCAACGTGATGTCGCCTTCTGCTACGGCAAAGCCGATACAGGAGACAGTTAACAGGAAAGCCAGAAACAGGGCAGCAAGTTTTCTCATGGTTGTTTCCCTCCTATTTTGTTGAGATGATGCGAAAACAGGGTCTGAAGTCATTATACATCAAATTGATAATGATGGGTAGTTCCATTCTTCAAGTTCGCACATTTTTGAAAGATAATAATAAGAAATTACTACTTTATATGAAATAATCAAATGTTTTCAATAAGTTTCCATGCATACATCTCATCAATATGGCGGAGGTTCTGCCCTGTGGCCTTCGGGGACATCCGCTTAAAAGGCCAGCATTTCACCATTCTGTCGCCGGGAATCCTCTGCCAGAAAGACCAGCCGATGTCCGGTTATGGAGTCCTCAAGCGTGGTGGAGCACAGGGATGGTTTTTCGCCTCGCAGGAGTGCTACGAAATCCATCACCAGGGCCTGATCCCCTCCCCCATGGGCGGCCCCCCGCTTGGCCGGGGTCAGATTCTCCACCCGTACCTGCCTGCCGCCTGGGGCCTGGGGGGAGATCAGGGACACAGTAAGCCGGTCATCCTCAAAGCATCCGGCCGCTTCGCCTTTGGTGCCCGTCAAATGGATGGTTCGGGAGGAGGCGGTGGCTCCTCCGTTCATGCAGAAGGTGCCGGTGGCACCATCCGAGAAGCCGATCATCACCGACTGATGGTCCACGATGCGCAGGTCGCAACGGTACACACAGCGGCTGTAGGGGTTCGCGGGATCAGACAGCAGATGCAGTTTTTCCTCCTCTGAAGCACCTTCATGGCCACAGTCGTGCCAGATATTGTTTGCCCAGCGCTGGGGATACTCCAGGTAGAGGTGACGGGCGGAATAGTGACATTCACGCTGGATGGGACAATCGAGCAGGCAATGGCTTCCCGCACCGGAAGGGGCCATCTCAGGCCGGAACTGAAAGACCGAGCCCAGGCTAGTCACACAGGCGGGATGGTTGGGGGCCATCAACCAGGCCATGATGTCCAGGTCATGGCAGCATTTGGATAGCAGCATCCCCGAGCCGCAGATTTCCGGGGATGCATATTTACCCCGTATATAGGATACAGATTCATGAAAATAGCTCACTTGTTCCGTCATCTGTATATTGATGATATGCCCCAGTTCGCCGGATACGATCAGTTCCTTGAGTCTTCTGTAGAACGACGCATAGCGCAGGACATGGCAAATCATGACCCGGCGGCCTGTCTCCCGGGCACAGGAAAGCAGGAGATCCGCCTGGTATTGGTCCAGGGCAAAAGGCTTCTCCAGCAGCACGTCATAACCCCGGCGCAGCAGCGGCAGCGTGGTTGACACATGCTGAGGGTCCATGGTGCCGTTGATGGCGCCCTGTGCAAAGCGGGGTACGCTGGCCAAGGCCTCACTGGAGGAAAAGCAGCGTTCCTCCGGAATGCCAAAGGTGTCCCTGGCCAGGCGTACCGCTTGGGGGTTCACGTCCGCTACACCAACGATGTGCAGCATCTCAGGATGCCTGAGAGTTTCCTGGGCGTAAATCATCGCCCGGGCTCCCATTCCCACTACGACCACATCCACCGGCTTACTGCGAGCGTTTTGATTCATGACAGACTCTCCTTTTGTGCTTTCCATCACAACCAGCCCAAGGGTTCATTCGGAGAGTCCATTATACCGCGAGCTCAAAGAAGCAGGCAAGCAACTGCAATAGACGTCCTGTATCAGGCCGTGTGAGACGCAAACACATTCTCCGAAAAAGAAACTAGATATTGGGGATGATCGGGTTGAGGGTAATCAGGGGGGACGGGCGGAAAAATAGAGTCGGTGTGGGCGTCGGTGGCAGGGTAATGAGGGGGGTGACGATAGGCTTAAACTTGTTGGGATCAATGGTGATGTAAGGAAGCAGCCAGCCCGGACCGGAGGAATCATCCCCGTCGTCCGGTGCGGGCGTTTCTTTGGGTTTGTCCTTTGGAGCCTCGATGGGCGCACCTGTATTGGCAAGGGCATATGGGCTGAATAAACGTTTTTGGTCCTCTACAGATGCGACCCCGTTGACAGGCAGACCATTGAGTGATTCGAATTTTCGCATCGCCGTATGTGTCCCGCTGCCAAAATTGTCAGCGATGGCTTTGCTGTAATAACCCAGCTCGGCCAAGCGAACCTGCAGGGCTCTCACCTCATATCCCCGGTCTCCTTTTTGCAACTGTACAAAAGGATAGAGTCCGCTTTCCCTGAGGTAGGATCCAATCTGATACCACAGGGAGAGCATCTCCTCGGGGGTATAGCCCTCAGCAGGCGCGCTCTCGGGGATGATAACCTTAGCCTGTTCCTGGGCAACCGCCGGCAAGAAGAGTAACAGCAACAACAGCAGCAAGACAGCCACCCTTTTCATGTTCCAACCCCCATTTCATGGACGCAAGTTGTTCTTCTCAGTGATCATGCGCTTTACCATGTGTCGATGAGCTCAGTCCGATGGAAGCATATGTTATACTTGTCTATATTATATTTTACTTCGTATGGAATGTAAAGAACCAGATTGGGCAACGATCGATCATGCGCCTGCGCAGCGTGCACGAAGGGGAGTTACCCTTCCAGCCACATCTCGAAGCTCATGTCACTGGGCATGCGAAGGTCGCCCCTGGGAGAAAGGCCGATGCTGCCTACCTTGGGACCGTCGGGAACACAGTTGCGTTTGAATTGCTGGGTGAAGAACTTTCGCAGGAAGGTGGAGAGCTGGCTATCGATCTTATCGGCGTCGTAAATTCCGTCAAAGGCCTGGCAGGCCAGAAGGCGGAGCTTGGAAGGGTTGCAGCCCCCTCTTAGCATATGATAGAGAAAGAAGTCGTGGAGGGCGTAGTCTCCCAGGATGGCCTCAGTGCGCTGGTTTAACTCGCCTGCTTGGACGGGCAGCAACTCCGGGCTGATGGGAGTATCCAGGATGTCGGCGCAGACCTGCCGAACCGGACCGCCAAAGACGGATTCCGCCAGGTAGCGCACCAACTCCTTCACCAGGGTTTTCGGTACGGAGCTGTTGACATTGTACATGCTCATGTGATCGCCATTGTAAGTGCAAAAGCCCAAGGCCAGCTCGCTCATATCCCCGGTACCCAGGACAATGCCGTTTTGCATGTTGGCTATGTCCATGAGAATTTGGGTACGTTCCCGGGCTTGGCTGTTCTCATAGGTGACGTCGTGAGTGTCCGGATCCTGGCCGATATCCGCAAAGTGTTGCATGACTGCCTTCTCAATGGGAATCTCCCGCCGGGATACTCCCAAGGCATCCATGAGCGCATCTGCGTTTGTCTTGGTGCGCTTGCCTGTACCCATGCCGGGCATGGTAACGGCATGGATCCCTTTTCGGTTCAGGCCCAGCAGATCAAAGGTCCTAACGGCTATCAGCAGAGCAAGGGTGCTATCCAGGCCGCCGGATACCCCAATAACAAGGTTTTGGCAGGATATGGCGGTGAGACGGGTAGCCAGCCCCATGGCTTGAATCTGGGTGATTTCCCAGAACCGCCGGGAGGCATCGGGCCCGCCTGGGACAAAGGGCAGCGGCTCCAGTTTGCGGCGCAGCGGCAGCGCCGGCACCCCGGATGGTTCCATGGTAATACGGAGCAGGGGTGCAGGGCGCTCGTCCTTGGATTGGAAAAAGCTGATGTTGCGCTGGCGCAGGTACCTCAGGCGTTCCACATCGACGTCCGCGATAGCTTGGCCGCCATCAAGGGAGAAGCGCTCGCCTTCCGCCAAAGGCTGTCCGTTCTCATAGATCCCTGTGTAGCCGCAAAAAACCAGATCGGAGGTGCTTTCACCAAAGCCGGAGGAAGCATAGGCATAACCCGCGTATAACCGCCCGCTCTGCTGGGCCAGGAGTTGCTGCCTGTAGTCCTGCTTGCCTACCAGCGCGTTGGAGGCACTGAGGTTGAGGATGATCTCTGCCCCGGCCACTGCGTAAGCGCCGCTGGGTGGGGCGGGGGCCCAAAGATCCTGGCAGATTTCCACAGCGAAGGCAAAATTGCCCATGTCAAAAAGCAAGCCGGGGGCAAAGGGAGCTTCCCCTTCGCTTACAGGGACGCTGCCTGAGACCCCGGCTCCGCTGACGAACCACCGGGATTCGTAATACTCCAGACCTTCGGCCAGGTACGTCTTGGGTACAATGCCTTGAACCTTGCCGCCCTGCAACACAGCTGCGCAGTTGTACAGCCGCCCATTCACGGACAGGGGCAGACCAATTACCACGGCCATGGCTTTTGTTGCCTTGGCGATGCGCTCCATGGCCTGGAAAGCCCGGCTTTGCACCAGGGGATGCTGAAGCAGGTCCCCCAGGGTATAGCCGGTCAGGCATAGCTCGGGAAAGACCGCAGCCTGTACATCCTGGTTCTCCAGGCGTTTCATGGCGGCCAGAATCTCAGCCTCGTTTTCCGCCACATTGCCCAAGCGTACCCTAAGGCTCACAGCGGCAATACGCGCAAAGCCATGGTTCATTGGTATTCCTCCTATTTACGGCACCTTGATGAGCATGGTTTTTTGCTCGTCCAGTTCCACTTCCAACAGCTTATCCTTCTCCAGGGACTTCAAAATATCGCTAAAGCGTTTGAAACCCAAGGACCGCTCGGCAAAATCGGGATAGGCTTGTTGAATGTCCGCTTTTAAAATGCTGGGGTTGATCCGGTCAAAGCCGTCTTCCTTGTAGCGCTGTAGCTGCTCTCTAAAGGCGTCCTTCCAATTCTCCCGGGTGAGCTGAGGGGCGGTCTCCTTGCCGTTTGTCTGGCCAAGAGACACCATGACGTTAAAGTTTGCGTTGCGGATGCGAAGGTTGCCGAACTGTTGGCTCAGTTTATCCAGCACCTTTAAGAAGGTGTTGCAGCCAAAGGCTTTCTCATTGAAGTCAGGCCTGAGGCGCAACAGCACGCCCTTGAGTTCGCTGGCATAAAACTCGTCCTTGTCCTGCTCCTCCAGAATGCTCACAAGCAGCTTGTTCAGTTCCTGCTCGTCCAGGGGCTCCTTATCCACCACATTTTTCTTTTTTTCAGTAGGCTTGCGGGTGCGCACTCCTACATTTTCCAGAAACTGAAATTCGTTGCAGGCGTTGATGAAGATGGTGCTGGCGGCCTCGCTGCGGCTGATGCCAAGCACAAACTTTCCCATGCTTTTCAGCCGCCCCACCAGGGGGGTGTAGTCGCTGTCGCCGGATACGATGCAAACGCTGTCTATCAGTGGGTTGGTATAGGCCACCTCCAGCGCGTCGATGACCAGCAAAATATCTGCGTTGTTTTTTTGGCTGATGCCATAGCGCAGGCTTGGCACAACGGTAAAGGTGTTGGACAGCAATACTTCCTTCAAATCGCTGTATTGATCGGTATAGCCGTATACCTTGCCCAGCAGAATGTCACCGCGGATCTTCACTTTCTCCAGCACGCTTAACAGCGTCGCCACCTTTGCGCCGCAGTTTTCCAAATCTACAAACAGGGCAAAACGGGATGTACTCAGGGTAATCTCCTCTTTCTTTTTCAAAATCCGGCTAAATCCGGAAGGTAAATTTATCGCCGCGAATCCATTGACGGCTGTGATGCAAAGGCTCCTGCTGCTGGTCCAGGACGGTCTCATCCAGAATCAGCAGAGCCTCGTTTTGATGGGTTCCCAGATGCTTGCATACCAGAGGTGTGGCATAGCCAAGGGAAATATCGTGCACCGCATGGCTGGGGATGATTCCATGTTCCTTAAGCAAATCGTATAGGGACTGGTTCAAAGCGGCGCGCTCCAGAAAGGCGTAGCGCTCCGGAAACCGGTTGATTTCCAGCATTACAGGCTCACTGTCGCACATTCGCACCCGACAGATTTCCAGCACCCGGCTCCCCTCCGGCACTCCCAGCTGGTCCATGTCCTCTGGCCGCGCCGGCTCAAAGCCAATGCTGACCACCTTGGCGGAAGCTGTCCGGCCCATAGCCCGGCAGGCGTCCGAAAAGCTGGTGATGTGCTGCAAGTTTCGCTGAAGACGCTTGTCCGCCACAAAGGTCCCCTTGCCCTGCCGCCGAACCAGCATCCCCTCCTGTACCAAATCGAGCAAAGCCTTGCGCACGGTTACCCGGCTGACACCATAGGCGTCGCAAAGCGCCTGTTCGCTGGGAATTCTGCCGCCGGCTGGATAGACTCCCGCCAGTATATCGTTTTTCAGGCGGACCATCAGTTGCTGATACAGGGGGCTTTGGCCCCTTTTTTCCAGTGGGATGTCATGCATACGCCGTTCCTCCTTGCGGGGTGTGGCCCTCCCCGGGGTAGTGCATGGAGTTTCTGCCCCGCTGTTTAGAAGCCCATGGATTCCAGAATCCCTGTTTGGGTTGCGAGTTCCACAATATCGTCCAGTACCCCCGCCGGCATTTCCAGCAAGAAGGGCGTTAAGGCCAGCACCAGGCTGGATGCGTATTTTTCCTTGTATTCCTCAAGGAAGCCTTCGTTGAGGGAAAAGAAGTCCAACTGCGGGTAAGCACCCTCCACAAAGACGGTTTCGTCTGCCTCTTTCATGTCCGATGTGTAATGGAGGGAGATCGCCGGCCTTTCCGTGGTGGGGTGGAGCCAATCCAGATCCAGTGTCAGGGCTTTGATCTGCTCCGGCTTCTCTTCCATTTGCCAGCGAAAAGCCATTGTCTGCGGAGCGAGGGGTTTCTCAAATGAGGAGCCGCCCAAAGTCAGCGTGACCCTGCCCTCGCCCTGGGTATCTCCTTCACAGGGAAGGCCGCTGCCCGTAAGGGCAAGGGATAGCATTTCTTCCTCTTCCAGATGGACAGCAACCTTGCCTTCCACGAGCGCTCCGTGGGCGGCAGGGGTCCAGTCATACAGGAAACTTAGCAGATAGCCTTCCGGGCCGGGCATGTACAGGGACAGGGAGAACGCGTCCCCCGCATGATCTCTCTTAAAGAGGGTGGTGTCACCCAGGACATAGGTTTCTTTGCCGCCTTCCACGGTAATGGTCATGCCCTCTTGGCCGGGATCCAGGAAGTCCAGGGTATCCTCCAAGGCTCCCAAAGAGGCCAATGTGGATTCCACGGTGTAGGTCTGGGCCAGCAGACAGGTCACAAACATTTCCATGCGTTGGTAATGAGGGTCGTCGGTTACCAGCAGGTCCAAGGTTTCACAGAGCTCATACAGGTCCTCATAGGGGATGTGCCGGCTGCCTTCTCCCTCCAGCGCCTCGGCGATGGGAGCATAATAACGCTGCGCCAGAGAATTAGCGGCTTCCGGATAGAGGATCAGCGCCAGGTATTGGGTGGGCAGATCCATGTAGTAGTAGGGCTTGAGCATGAACTCAAAGAAGTTGTGCATCTGAAAAAAAAGGCTGTCGTTTTTAATCGCCGGGCTGATCACATAGCGGTAGCTGTGATAGCCGTCATAGATGAACGGGAGGCGTTCCCGGCCGTTCAGGGTGACAGATGCATTCATGTACACCCGGCTGTCGGGCTCCAAGGGCTTCATGGTATAGGCATAGCCCTGGATGCCGATCTTGCCCAGGAAGGCCTCCCAGTCCCTAAGCCTGGAGGTGGTCTCCGGGAAGCCGTCCGCATGCAGCCCCAGTTGAAGGGTGAACCTGGATTCCGTCACCGGTTCCTCCGCAAGAACCGCAGAGGGAAGCAGGCAAAGGCAGAGCAGGACAATTGCAATCCGCTTCAGCAAACGATGTTCCATAGTGGTTCCTCCTCCTTCAGGGCCGCTGTGGGCGGAGCCTACTGCTTGTTCTTGTGAGCGGCACGGGCCCGCTGTTCATGGTTGAGTTCCCGCTTGCGCATGCGCAAACTCTTTGGAGTGATCTCCAGAAGCTCATCATCGTCGATGAACTCCAGACATTCTTCCAGGGTCAGGGGGTGGACGCTCACAAGGCGCAGGCTGTCCTCGCTGGCGGAAGCGTTGCGCATGTTGGTCACATGCTTTTGCCTGCAAATATTGACCACCAGATCGTCCGGCCGGGCGTTCTGGCCGCAGATCATCCCCTTGTACACCGGGGTCTGTGGGTTGACAAACAAGGTGCCGCGCTCCTGGGCATAAAACAGACCATAGCTGGTGGCCTCCCCATCCTCAAAGCAGACCAGCGCGCCCACGTTACGATGGGGGATATCGCCCTTCACCGGTTCGTAGCGCTCAAAGACAGAGCTCATTACTCCCTCACCACGGGTGTCGGTCATAAACTCACTCCGGTAGCCAAACAGCCCCCTGGAGGGAACCAGAAACTCCAGACGGACTCTATCCAGCCCGTGCATACTTTCCAGTACGCCTCTGCGGCGGCCGATCTTTTCGATCACCGCTCCCGCATAAGCCTGGGGTACGTCCGCGACCATCCGTTCCACCGGCTCGCACTTTACCCCGTCAATCTCCCGGTACAGCACCTGGGGCTTGCTTACCTGAAACTCATACCCCTGGCGGCGCATGTTTTCAATCAGAATGCTCAGATGCAGCTCACCCCGGCCACGCACCTCAAAAGCGTCGGGGGTGTCCGTCTCGTTTACCCGCAGGCTTACATCCGTTTGCAGCTCCCGCATCAATCGCGCCCGCAGGTGGCGGCTGGTCACATAATCTCCTTCCCGGCCTGCAAAAGGGCTGTTGTTGACGCTGAAGGTCATGACAACGGTGGGTTCGGAGATGCTCACAAAGGGCAGAGCCTCCGGGACTTCCGGCGCGCAGACCGTATCACCGATGGATAGATCCTCAATGCCCGACACAGCCACGATATCACCCATACCCACCTGGGTGGCGGGCAAGCGCTTGAGACCATCAAAGTAATACAGCGCGGAAAGACGCAGCGATGGGCTGATGACTCCGGTATCAAAGTTGGTCTTCACCACCTGCATACCCTCGGTCAACTTGCCCCGGGTGATGCGTCCGATGCCGATGCGACCCACATAATCGCTGTAATCAATGGTGGAGATCAGCGCCTGGGCCGGACCTTCCATGTCTCCCTCCGGGGCGGGGATGTACTCCAGGATGCTGTCAAACAAGGGTTTGAGGCTGGTTCCCTGCACATTGGGGTCCAGACTCGCCACGCCTTTCCGGGCGGAAGCGTAGATCACGGGCCGGTCCAGCGCGGTTTCATCCGCGCCCAGTTCAATAAACAGGTCCAATACCTCGCTAATCACTTCCTCGCTTCGCGCATCGGGTCGGTCGATCTTGTTGACCACGACGAGCACCGGCAGTTTCAGGCTAAGGGCTTTTTTGAGCACAAAGCGCGTCTGGGGCATTGGCCCCTCAAAGCTGTCCACCAGCAGTAGGACTCCATCCACCATTTTGAGGACCCGCTCGACCTCGCCGCCAAAATCGGCATGGCCGGGGGTGTCCACAATGTTGATCTT
Organism: Clostridiales bacterium; assembly: GCA_012729115.1. Classification (GTDB taxonomy): domain Bacteria; phylum Bacillota; class Clostridia; order Christensenellales; family Aristaeellaceae; genus Limiplasma. The sequence goes on from JAAYDR010000091.1 coordinate 52,100, forward strand.
CGTCTGGCCGTAGTGTACCGCCGTGTTCTTCGCCAGGATGGTGATACCGCGCTCCCGCTCAATGTCGTTGGAGTCCATCACCCGTTCCATCACCTGCTGGTTTTCCCGAAAAACACCGCTTTGCTTCAGCATTTCGTCAACCAGCGTGGTCTTGCCATGGTCTACGTGGGCAATAATCGCAATATTCCGGATATCGTTACGAATCATGGATTCAGTCCTTTCCTGTGTAGCGCGGGGCACTGTGCATCCCCTCCAAAGGGGTCCATCTGCGAAAAGAGGTCAAACGCCCTCCCTGTTATTCATACATCTCTTTAAAAGCGGTCTCGGCCAGCTCCAAGCCAGGATTGTTTTCCAGGGCCAGGCGGATAGACCACTCGTTTTCAAAAAGCAGCACTTCCCGCTCGTCGCTGTCATAGGCCCTGCCACTGGTGGAGGTCAGCTTCAGTTTATCAATAGGGATCGGGCTTTTGGTGACCCAGCGCACATAGCGGAAGGGCAGGCGGTCCATAAGCATTGATACGCCATACTCGCTTCGGAGCCGGTGCTCCAGCACCTCAAATTGCAGCACGCCCACCACGCCAACCAGGAACTCTTCCCGGCCTGTCTCCGTTCGGCGGAAGGTTTGGATGGCTCCTTCCTCGGCCAGTTGCCAGATGCCCTTTTGAAACTGTTTGCGCTTCATGCTGTCTTCAGGGCGAACACGGGCAAAGTGTTCCGGCGCAAAGGTGGGGATGGAGCTGAAATGGAGCTTCGGGCCTGTGGAGAGGCTGTCGCCAAGGTGGAAACAGCCGGGATCAAAGAGGCCGATAATGTCCCCCGCGTAAGCATATTCAACGGCTTCCCGCTCATCTGCCATGAACTGCTGGGGCTGTTTGAGTTGCATGGGCTTGTCTGTACCGCTGTGGTACACCGTCATGCCTTTTTGGAACTCGCCGCTGACGATGCGAACAAAGGCCAGGCGGTCCCGGTGGGCAGGGTTCATATTGGCCTGAATCTTGAAGATGAACCCGCTGAAAAAGTCCTCGGTGGGCTGGATGGCCCCGATGTCACTCATGCGGGGCAGGGGAGGCGGCGTGATGGACAGGAATGCTTCCAAGAAGGGCTCCACGCCAAAGTTGGTAATGGCAGATCCAAAGAATACGGGAGAAAGTTCTCCGGCAAGCACCGCTTCCCTGTCAAAGCCGTCCCCAGCTACGTCGAGCAACTCGATTTCATCCAGCAAGCGCCTGCGGTAATGGGCGGCCAAAGCCTTTTCTCCCTCGGGACTGTGAAGGGGAATGCTTCTTTCCTCCGCTTGGTTCATCCCGTGGTTACCACCGCTGTAGAGCAACACCTCGCCGCTCTCGCGCCTGTATACGCCCTGAAAATCGCCGTCAACGCCAATGGGCCAGTTCATCGGGCAGGTGCGGATGCCCAGCACGTTTTCAAGCTCCTCCATCAGGGAAAAGGGGTCCTTGGCGGCCCGGTCCATCTTGTTGACAAAGGTAAAAATAGGGATGTTGCGCAACCGGCAGACCTTGAACAGCTTGATGGTCTGCTCCTCAACGCCTTTTGCTGCGTCGATGAGCATTACTGCTGCGTCAGCCGCTACCAGCACCCGGTAGGTATCCTCGCTGAAATCCTGGTGCCCGGGTGTATCCAGAATGTTGATGCGAAATCCCTCATATTCAAACTGCATGGCGCTGGAGGTCACCGAGATACCGCGCTGCTTTTCAATCTCCATCCAGTCGCTGGTGGCATGCCGCTCGGCCTTTCGTGCCTTCACGCTGCCGGCTTGGCGGATTGCGCCGCCGTAGAGGAGCAGCTTTTCCGTAAGGGTGGTTTTTCCGGCGTCCGGGTGGCTGATGATGGCAAATGTGCGGCGGCGTTCTATTTCCGCCCGGATCTCCTGGGATGCCGTGGCTTGGAGTTGGGTCATGAGGGTGGGTTCCTCCGCTTCACATACAGACTGGGGAATAAGGGATTCAAACAAATTATTGTACAATAGGAAATCTAAGAATGTCAAGCATTCAGGTATGCTGGAAAGAGTGGCGGTGGAAGCGGTAGGGGTCATCACAATGGGATCATAGACACAGTTGGCAAATGATGCGCCGCTGTGGTACAGTATGGGCGTCGGGGATCTTCTGGAAAGCGCCGCCATGGATCACCCGCACTTGGAAAGGAGCCTGCCATGAGCAAGCATGTAATTGAGGATGCCAAGCGGTGTCTGCAATGTAAAACACCCCGCTGTCAGAAGGGTTGCCCGGCCAACACCCAGATTCGGGAGTTTATTCATTTGCTGCTGCATAGCAAAATTGAGGAAGCCGGGAAGATGCTTTATGAGAATAATCCCCTGTCCTTGGTATGCAGCTATGTGTGCCCCCAGGAGAACCAGTGCGAAGGCCATTGCGTGCTGGGCGCCAAGGGTTCCCCTGTGCAAATCAGTGCCATTGAGAAATATATCTCCGATTATTATTTGAATATCTACCATCCGAAGCCCTCCACCCGGGAGAACGGCAAGGTGGCCATCATTGGCTCAGGCCCCGCCGGCATCACCATCGCAACGATCTTGTCCCGGCATCATTATGATGTGACGATCTTCGAAGGCAATGATCAAATTGGCGGCGTCATGCGATATGGCATACCGGAATTTCGCCTGCCCAAGGTTGTGCTGGACCGAATGATGGATGTCCTGGTTAAAAGCGGCGTACGCATCCGCCCCAATACCGCTATTGGCACCAATCTCAACGTGGATGATCTGTTCCGGGACGGATACCGTTCCGTATTTATTGGTACCGGCGTCTGGCGTCCCTCCCGTCTGAATATTCAGGGGGAGAGCCTGGGAAATGTGCATTATGCCATTGAATACCTGCGCAACCCCGGCGTATACCGCCTGGGAAAGCGACTGGCGGTGATCGGCGTGGGCAATGTGGCCATGGACGTGGCCCGCACAGCCTTCCGTCATGGCTGTGAAGAAGTGTGGATTATCGGCAACCTGGAGGAGGAGGACATTACCGCCCGCTCTGTGGAACTCGAATTTGCCAAAATCGACGGCGCAAAGCTCATGCTAAAAAAGAGTACAGTGGCCTTTGTGGATGGCGGAGTGATGCTGGCCGATTCCCTGATTAAAACAGACGAAAACGGAAGACGGAGGGCGGAGCCCATGAAGGGCACAGAGCAACTTCTGCCGGTGGACTCCAGTATCATCGCCGTGGGACAGGGCCCAAGGGCCGTCATAGTTTCCTCCACTTCCGGCATTGAGGTGGCAAAAAGCGGCCTGGTTGCCGTGGATGAACTGGGGCGCACCACACGCAAGGGGGTTTTTGCTGCCGGCGATGTGGTGACCGGAGCTAAAACCGTGGTGGGCGCCATGCAAATTTCCAAGCAGGTAGCTGAGGCAATGCACCGATACATGGAGTCGGGAGACTGGCCTGCGTAAAGACGCCCGGCAGATGAGAATACGAAAGCATCCTGGATTTCTGCATATCACTTGGTTCGCTGGAAAAGAGTGTTGCACTGATGAATGGATGTGTGATATAATCGCGTCATCATAAGGAAAACGTTTTCCAAAGGATGAGTACGTTTGGTCACGATTAGAGAAATCGCCAAGTTGGCGGGAGTTTCACCCACTACCGTGTCCCGTGTGCTCAACAACAGCCGGGCAGTGCAGCCGGAGATCTGCGAAAGGGTATTGCAGGTGGCGGCGCAAATGGGATACACGCCCAATGCTGCTGCCAGGGCACTGGTAAAAAAGGGGACCAACGCCATTGGCGTGGTGGTGAACAACCTGCACGACCCCTTCTTTCACGATTTGCTGTTGGGCTTTGAGTACGGAGCGCTTAAAAGTGACTATCATGTCGTCTTTTGCAGCGCCCTAGGCAAAAGCATGGAGGAAAAGCGCAAATATGTGCGCTACCTGAGCAACGGAGTTGTGGATGGCGTAATCCTTTACAGTGTTTACCTTTTTGACGAGGAGTTTATTCGCGGCCTTTATTCCACCGGTTTTCCCATACTGCTTATTGAAAATACTGTACAGGCAGTACAAACGCACAGCATAGCCATCGACAACAGGCAAGGCGTGTTCAATGCCATGAAATATCTCTACCAACATGGACACCGACAGATCTCATACATTGCGGGAAAGCAGGACAAGGCTGTGTGTGTGGACCGGCTTTTGGGATACCGCAGGGCTGTTGAAGAATTGGGCTTAGCAGCCCGATCTGATTATGTGCGCTATATTGAGGAAGGAAGTGAGGACGGATGGCGGGTCATGGACGCATTTTTATCGATGCCCCCGGATATCCGGCCTACAGCGGTGCTGTGCTACGACGATGTCGTGGCCAGTTATGCGATCCGTTGCGCTATCAAGCGGGGGGTGCGGGTACCTGACGACATCTCGGTGATGGGCTTTGACAACCAGACCATCGCCCCCAGCGAATACACTGGCCCCCCCATTACCAGTGTGGCTCAGCCTTTGTATGAGATTGGCTATGACAGCATCGTGCTCCTGTCGGATTACCTGCGGGGAGACAGGCGGGAGAGGATCAGCAGAACCTATCCCACGAGCATTGCCGTCAAGGAAACCGTAGCTTTTTGTGGAAAGGAAGGTTTTGACAAAGAACGAGGCGGAGTCCCTTCGGCGGTTTGGGTTGGGAGTGACAGTAGGGAATAAAATCGATGCATATTGGTGGATCAGATCGCCTGGGTGTACGCCTACTACATATGGGCCGTATCCAGCCATCGGCCCGACGGGTGTTTATCTGTATTGAAAACGCTTTTTGCGCCATCCACCCGACCCCTTAAGTACATCCGGAATTGTGTATGAATGAAGACCGGTCCAATCCAATGAGATTCCAGATTGCGGCACTTCCTGGTCATATAATTAGTTTGACAAACTAAATAAAAGAGTTTATAATTTTCTCGTTTCGGGAAAACCAGGGTAGGGGGGTTGACATGGACGCATTTTGTGAGAACCTGAACGAACTGTTGGTCAACGCCTTCCGGTCCGTTCTGAAGTTGGAGGAGCAGATGCTGCGGAGTATGGGAACCTTCAACTTGTCCATCGGTGAAATGCACTTGCTGGAAGTGGTGGGCAAAGACGGTGATACGGGCCGCACCGTCAGTGAGACCGCAAAGGAGCTTGCCCTCACAGTACCCACTGTGACCGTGGCAGCAAACAAACTGGAAAAAAAGGGGTTATTGTGTAAAACAAGGGCCATGGATGATGGTCGCGCCGTGATTCTGACTCTTTCGGAGGTGGGGCGCAAGATCGACCGCATTCATCAGCGTTTTCATGAGAACATGGTGAAGAATATCGCCAATGGCATAGACGAGGCGGAAAAAGCAGCGCTGCTTCATGCGATGGGCAAGCTCAACTTGTTTTTTGATCGAAAACTAAGCAAGCCATAAAGGAGATGGGCTTATCAGCTTTCAAATTGTCGGCACTGGCCATGCTGTGCCAGAGTATTTGCTGACCAATCGGCAGCTTTCTCAGATGGTGGACACCTCGGATGAATGGATCACTACCCGTACGGGAATCCATGGACGTTTTGTATGCACAACGGAATCCCTCACAGACATAGCTGCAGGAGCAGGGGAACAGGCGCTTGCTCAAAGTGGAGTGAGTGCGAAGGAGCTGGACTTGATTCTCTGCGCTACCATGCAGGGAGATTTTGTTACACCGTCAC
>JAAYDR010000092.1 GCA_012729115.1 Clostridiales bacterium
GTATGATGCTCCATCACAGGGAAGGCGTCAGCTTCATCGACCTGAAAGACATCCTCCTGGTGCAGCGGGAAAACCGGGCCACTGTGCTCTACACCCTGGGCGATGGCCGTTATGTGACCGCCGATACCCTTTCTGAAATGGAGGAGCGTCTTCATAGGGATGCCTTCTTCCGCTGCCATAAAAGCTACATCATCAACCTCAACCATGTCAAGGACATCACACCCTACGGCCGATGGACCTACGTTGTGCGCATGAACGGCACAAAGCACGACGCCCTGATCACCCATGAGAAATATGAGGAACTGGAAAGGATGTTCCGATAACAGGGTTTTGCATGCGGAGTGGACGCCCCTGTACCCCCTTTTTCCTTTGTGCGCATCGATTTATGGCAGCGTGCCCGCCCGGAACATCTCAATCATCGTGAAGGAGAGGCTCCGGGGGTTCGAGTTGACCTCAATCTCCTCCCGGCGGAACCAACGGGCTTCGGTCAGTTCGCTCACCTGTAGGGTGATCTCCTCACTGCCCTCCAGTTCCCCATGGAAGCCCACCATCAAGGATTGGCTTAAACCCCAGGGTTGGCTGTCCACATAGCGCAGGTTCTTCACCCTGAGCCCGACCTCCTCCATCACCTCCCGGTGAACAGTGTCCTCCAGGCTTTCTCCAGGTTCCACATAACCTGCGATCAGGGAGAAATGGGGAAAGGTTCCCCTTGCGTTGCGGGCAAGCAATATCCTGTCCTCATGGGTTATGGCTACCGAAATGGCCGGGGAAATGGTTGGGTACACAATATGCCCGCAGTTTTTGCAGCTCAGTGCCCTCTCTGCAGCCAGCGGGTCAAGGGGATGGCCGCAGCATCCACAGAAGCGGTTTTTGCGGGCCCAGATCACCAGATGATAAGCGGAAATCAGCCAAAAGCTGTCCTGATCCCCGGGCAGGCGGCGAAACACGGTAACGGGCTGGAAAGCAAAGCCGCTTTCCGCTTCCGGCGCCCACTCTCCCCTCAAGTCGATTCCATAAACGGCAATTCTCCCGTCCCGGCACAGAAGGCTGACACGCTCAATCAAATGCTCCGGCAGCAGTGGAAGCAGCGCTCCCATGGTGGGTAAATGCATCTCCCCCTCCGGGACATGGGGCAGCAAAACGGTTTCTCCCTGGAAACAAAGCAAAAGATCAGCGTCCTCCCTGTTCCTTTGGCTGGGCTGAACTGTAAAGTTTGGGCCGGCTTTAAGCATGGTTAGGCTTCCCTTCCCCAACAATCATTGGTATTCAATAGGTCAACTGATGGAAATCCGATGGGCCACATCCCCCAGGTATTCCTCTGCCTGAAGCTGCAAGTCATGCCATACCTGGCTTTGGGCCGGGTCAGCCTCCACCTCCTCTACGCAACGGGCAGCCTCATACAACAGAGCCATATCCCCGAAAAGCAGATCCCCGGCAATCGCGGATTCCCCATGCTGCTGGGTGCCCAGGATTTCTCCCGGCCCCCGCAGCTCCAAATCCTTTCTTGCGATTTCAAAACCGTCATTGGTCTGAGTCAGGACACGCAGGCGCTCATTTTCCCTGGCCAGCAGAAAGCACCAGCTTTGGTCCGCGCCTCTGCCCACCCGGCCCCGCAATTGATGAAGCTGGGCCAGGCCATACCGGTCTGCGTCCTCTATGATCATGAGGGTTGCATTGGGCACATTCACCCCTACTTCAATCACTGTAGTGGCTACCAGAATCTGGAACTTGCCCTTGGCAAAGGCCTGGAGGACGGCCTCCTTATCGGCAGGGTGCTGCCTGCCATGGGTCACTCCCATTGAAAAACCCTTCAGCGGCCCTTTCCGTAACTCCTCCACATGGGTGGTCACCGCCTTGAGCGCTTCCATGGCTTCACTTTCTTCCACCAGGGGACACACGATGTACGCTTGCTTCCCTGCCTCAAGATTCTTGCGCAAGAAAGCATACATGTCCTTCCGCTTGCTCTCCGGCACGATGCGGGTGATGACCGGCACTCGTCCGGGGGGTAACTCGTCCACTACGGAAACATCCAGATCGCCATACATGGCCAATGCCAACGTTCTGGGAATGGGGGTAGCGGACATCACCAGTAAATGGGGTGAGCGGGCTGTTTCTCCCTGTCCATTGGTACCCTTGTTCAGCAGTGCGGTGCGCTGACTGACGCCAAAGCGGTGCTGCTCATCCGTGATGCACAGCCCCAGCCTCTGATAGACCACGTCTTTGCTGATCAGCGCGTGGGTGCCAATCACAGCTTGCCACTGCCCGCTCTGCAAGCAATGAAGGGCCTCCCTCCGTTCCTGGGCGGGCATCCCCCCCGTCAACAGCCCGCAGGAGATGTCCTGGCCCTCAAAAAAAGGTTTAGCGGTTTCGTAATGCTGCCTTGCAAGAATCTCGGTGGGTGCCATCATGGCCGCCTGAAACCCGGAGCGGATGCAAAGGTCCATTGCCCCCATCGCAATAGCGGTTTTTCCGCAACCCACATCACCTTGTACCATGCGGGCCATGGCATTCTCCAAAGCCATGTCCCTGGCGATCTCTGCCAGGGTGCGCCGCTGGGCTGCTGTGGGTGCGAAGGACAGCCGCTTCCAGTAGTCCTCCTGCCTCCCCCGGATGGTATTCATGGGATAAGCCTGTTTGCGCAGGCTTTTGACTTTTCGTACGGCGGCCTGATACAGCAGCATCTGTTCAAAGGCGATCCGTCTTCTGGCAGCGGCCACTTCTTCCATGCTTTGCGGTGCGTGCAAAATACAGACTGCCTGGGCCCGATCCATCAGGCTGTACGACCGTCGCAGGCTCTCGGGCAGTGTTTCATGGCAAACCTGGTGCGCAAATGAAAGTGCTTGCCGTGTAAGGTTTTCATGGACCTTCTGGGGCAGGCCGGGGATGGGGCGATACACCGGGATGATCCGGTTGGCCTCCTCCATGCTTGGATTCACCAATTGCCATCTGCCGCCAAACCGCTCCACACGGCCATACACCAAAGCGTGCATGCGCTTTGTCAGCTGTTCCTTCATCCAAGGCTGGTTGAACCAGCAACAGGCGATCTCCCCTGTGTCATCTTCCCACAGGCTGGTCACGCGGCTGCTTTTCCCAAAGCGTGTGAGCTTCGGTTCCCCAGCCCTGCGCAGAAAAAAACAGGCAAACTCCCCTGCCCTGGCCTGGCTGACCGCGAGACAAGCGCTGGCATCCTTGTATTTGATGGGAAAAGTACATAAAAGATCACGCAACGAGAAAATCCCCGTTGCGTGTAATGCCATGAGCCTAGCTTTTCCAATGCCATGCAACGCAGAAAGCTCCATTGGTTACTCCACAGACACCAAATAGTAGTACAAAGGCTGTCCGCCCCGGTGCATTTCTACGTCGCACTCGTCATACTGCTCGCTTATTTCCTTTGTGAGAACCTGCGCGTCTTCCTGGGAAACATCCTTACCGAAGTACACCGTAATCAGCTCATCATCCTCGGTCATGATTTCCTTCATGAGCGCCGTGGTCACATCGTGGATGTCATGGCCAGCCACCTGGATCCTGCCGTTGTACAGGCCGATGATATCCCCCTGTTTGATGTGCAGGTCCTCAAACTCGGTGTCCCTCACTGCGAAGGTCACCATGCCCGTGCGCACCCGCTGGGCGGCCTCGTCCATGCGCCTGGCGTTTTCCTCCCCAGTGATGTCCGGCTGGTAGGCCACAGCCGCCGCGATGCCCATGGCAACGTTCTTGGTGGGGATCACATAGACTTCCTTGTCATCGCAAAGCTCCGCCGCCTGTTGGGCTGCCAGAATCACATTGCTGTTGTTGGGCATCACAAAAACACACTTCGCCCGAACCTTGCGGATCGCTCCGGTGAGATCCTCAATGCTGGGGTTCATGGTCTGGCCGCCCTCCACGATCTGGTCTACCGCCAGATCCGCGAAGATCTTGTTGAAGCCGTCCCCCATGGAAACAGCCACCATCCCAAACTCCTTGGGGGGTTCATTGGCCGGCACGGGTTTGGCAGATGCGGCAAGGCCCTGCTTATCGCGGCGCTGCTGCACCATGTTCTCAATCTTCAGATTCACCAGCTCGCCCAAGGATTGGCCATATTCCAGCGCTTTTCCTGGCTCATTGGTGTGGACATGGACTTTCACCAGGGACAGATCCCCCACAACCAGCACACAGTCGCCAATGCGGTTCAAACGGCGGCGGAAGGAATCCACGTCCTCCTCCAGAATATCCGGAAACAGGTTTTGAATCAGGAACTCGGTGCAATAGGCGAACTCGATCTCCCCAAGGGCGTCATGGTCGTCCTCAAAGGACACCTCGCCATCGGCGGAAAAGTCCATCCTCTCCTGGGGAATTTCCTCACCGCGCAGAGCGGCCGCATAGCCCATGTAGATTAAAAGCAGCCCCCGGCCTCCGGCATCCACGACTCCCGCCTGGGTCAGTGCGGGCAGCATCTGCTGCGTCTTCTTGAGGATGACATCCCCTGTGGTCAGAATGGTATGAAAGAGTGCGTCATAATCATCGGGCTGCTTTTCAGCCTGTTTCAGGGCATCTTCCGCAATGACCCGGGCAACGGTTAATATGGTGCCCTCCTTGGGCTTCATCATAGCGCGGTAAGCTGTCTCCGAACCGCTTTTCAACGCTTGGGCAAACTGAAGGGGGGTGATGCGGTCCAGACCCTCCAAAGCACGGGCAAACCCCCGGTAAAGCTGGGAGGTGATCACGCCGCTATTGCCCCGGGCGCCCCGCAGCGCGCCCTTGGCCAGTGCGTCAGCCGCCTGCCCCGCACTTAAATACTCTTTGTTGCTAATTTCCTTCATGGCCGACATCATCGTCAGAGACATGTTGGTGCCTGTATCTCCGTCCGGTACGGGAAATACGTTTAGAGCATCCACCGCCTCGCGATTTCTCTCCAACATGGCCGCACCGGCTGAAACCATATCTCGCAGCAAAAGGCCATCGATCGTTTTGGTCTGTATCAACGGTGTTTCCTCCTGACGCAAAATTAAACGCGCACGCCTTCCACTGAGATATTCACACGGCGCACCTTCACGCCCGTCATGCTCTCCAGCTTATAACGAACCGTCTCTACAATCACTTTACAAACTTCTGCAATGGAAATGCCATACTCGACGATGATAAACAAATCCACATCCAGCATGTCGTCTACCAGACGCAGTTGTACGCCTTTTGTGAGGTTCTCTCGTCCCAGCCACTGCACAAGGCCGTCCTTGGCACGTTTGCTGGACATCGCCACGATGCCGTAACACTCCAAAGCCGCGTATCCCACGACCTTGAGCATCACATCCTCGGTGATATAGACCGTACCGATCTCATTCTTGATCTTGCATTCCATTCTTTTCCCTATGCCTCCTTGCAACGGTAGACACGTCACCGGCAATGGATCTTGCCAAGCACAGCATGACAATCATGGTCATTATACATGAACCTTCTTCATTGCGCAACGTCCCCCCGGTAACATTTTTCTCCCCCCCGGTAGATTTCACACCCTTTACAAGGCTATCCAATATTGTTACAATTTTCCTTCAGCCTTCTGCAAGTCTCTTGAACCACCTACTATATATTGAAAACCTTCTACGCCCTTCCCCAATGTTTCCATTTTTTGTCATCAAATTGTCACCTCTTTTTCACATGTTTTCCGGGTCATGTTTACATTGCCGCAATATGTGCTATAATACTAGAGAATCTGCCTTTACGCCGTTTTTTTGTCCCATTCCGATCGCCCGTTAGGAGATGTCTCATGAACGCAAGCAAGCGTATGAAATACGCCAGCACGCCTACTTATGGCATGCAAAAGCGTGGTCCTCAAAAGAAAACCTCCGCACCACTGCAACCCTCTACGCCGGACTTCACGCAATTTGCATTCCCGCAAGCGCCTTCCGTCCCGCCTATCCCCTCAGCCATCCAAACAGATTCCATGCTCTTTGGATCCGGCGGGTTTACCGGAGCCATGGGTTCATTTCCTTCCCCCTCCTTCAATACGATACCCCCAGGAATACAGCCCGGATCTTCCATTCCCCTGGCATCTCAGCAGCCCTTTGGAGGAGCGTCCTTTTTACAATCCACCCCCGCCTCTCTGCCAATGCAAGGCCAGCCCTTGGCTCCCCTGGGAAATGCGCCATTGGTTTCTCCATCCACCCCCAACGCTTTTTCTCCCCGCCAACAGGGATATGTTCCTCCTCCCGCCTCTGCGCTGGGAGCTTCCGGCTCAATGCCTCCGCCCCTGGGTGGCCAGCCGTCAGGCTTTCGGAGCCTTGGTCAGCCTGCTTCCACCCCCCCCCTCCAACCGATCAATCCGGCTCCAGCGGGGAACTTTCTGCCCAACGGTTTCCCACCCGTCATGACCGGCCAGTATTCTCCCCCCCTGAACCAGGGAATGAATACCTCCCCAATGGCTTCTTCTCTTGGCATGCAACAGCCTTTGGGCATGCAGCCCATCATGCCGTCCCTGCAACAGGGAGTCTTCACCCCGCCGGTTCCGCCAAAGGCTCCGCATCAAACCATCGATTGGGATAAGGTCCTCCTGTTTTATCTCTTTGGCATATTGCCCATGCTTTTTATTCCTTGCATGTTTGTGGCTCCTGCCATGGACTTCCTGCGATATTCCTTCATCGTTCTGTGCGTAGTCGGACTGGTCGCGATGTGGTACAGGCAGATGTTTACCCCCTCTACCCGAACCACCCTTTCCATCGTGTATGCTGCGCTATGCATCGTCATTGTCTCCATGCTGCTCAGTGCCAGCACCGATGCTCAGCAGACCAACGCCCGCAGCAACCTGGGAGCGAACGTCCAGGCCTCAGCAGGCCCGGACCAAATGGGGGGCGTTTTTGCTGCGTCGGACACTCAGGTTCCTGCTTCGGTGACTCCCGCGCCGCCTGTAGCGCTGGGAGAATCCGAGGCTGAGAAGCGGTTGATCACCTTCATGGATTACTGGTCCATCAATCGTACAGAGGACATGGTGTCCCTGGTGCAGCCCAGCTGGGCAACCAGCAAGGAAAATCCTGCTGCGGAGCTGTTCAATGTGCTCGTTAACCGTACGCCGGAGGAATACACCATTGAGAGCATCTCAGGCTCTGAAACGGATACCTCCCGTACGGTGACCATGTCCGCCTACATCAACAAAAACAACGGAAAGGATCCCGTTCGCTACCGGTTTATGATCATGATGGTGAAGGAAGGCAGCGAATGGTACGTGGATCCCAACTCCCTTGCCACCAACGACGTGGTGATAGAGTCCACGGATGGCAGCGGCGCAGCCAGCCTTGGGCTGGCAACCCCTGCCCCGATTACCACCGTTACTCCCGTCCCCCCGGAAAACACCAAGCTCTACTACAACCCCAATGGAGGCAGCTTCTACCATGCGGATCCCAACTGTCCATCCGTTAAGGAACAATATCTGCCCCTGGCAGGCTCCTTTCTCTACAAAGATCTGGCCGAGCATAGAAGCCTTCAACCCTGCCTGAAATGTGGAGCGCCGATCAAGTAGCAATTTGACCGAGCAGCAAGAGCGGGAGCCTCTTCAACGGAATTGTTGAAGAGGCTCCCGCTCCTGATATACATTCATTGGTCCGGTTGCCGCTTTACATGGCTTATTGCCCGAAGCTGTAGGCCATGACCACACCGTTCATGTTATCCAGGGATGCCTGGTAATCATTGGCGGGATTGGGCACCGGCAGGTCATAGGTATCCAGGGCCTCCGATGAGGGAAGACGGTAGATCTCATATTGGAGCGCTCCATCCTTGTAGACGCAAATATGGGGATGATCCATCAGGAACTCCACATACTCCTCCAGGCAATAATCCATGATGCACATGGCTGCCGCGTGGGCCTTGCCCACATAGCGGTAAAGGCTCATTTGCACGGAGACACCGGTTTTATAGCTCTTGTCCTCCCACTGGGGCGTGGGGAAGTCAGCGGTGGGAAAACGAAAAATCACGCCATATCTCCAGCTGTTTTCCGTGAACCACTTGCCTTGATCTGACTGCTGAAACTTCAGCTTGTTGAGTTCCGCGTTGTTTCTGTTGTAAACATCCATACGGAAGGAAAGCCCGGTTTGATACTCGCTGGTTCCGGGATAGTTGACTGATTTCTTGGTCTGCTCAATGAGTATATCCCCACTGTATTTTCCGCTTAGTTCCTCCATTTTGGCATTGAACAGCTCCGTTTGTGTGTCCATGCTGCGATAGCCTTCCCGAACAATATAGTCCTCCAGGTTGGCCTCCGCTTTGGCAGCCTCGATCATGGCTGTCAAAGCGTCCATGGCAACAGGAAACAGCTTGACGGTATTATCCTGCACCTGGATCTTAAAACCGGTAGACGAGCCTACGCTTACCAACTCCGTGTCCGTGAAATCCTGGGGCAGTGCATGCCAGGGATTCACCAGCAACAAGCCGCCTTTCAGCAGGCTGGAGCGATCCATGGTGATGGTATTGGTATTCTCCAGGCCAGCCCGGCCCTTGTCCTCAATGCGCCAAAGATTCTCTCCGATTGTCTTTTCCCAATAGGCCAGGTTCCTCTCCTCCGGGTCATAGGAAGAGGAAGACGGACCCGCGTTGTTATTGCGCAGCGCATTCATCCTGGCGTTGAACTCCTGCTCCGCTTCAATGTTGTCCTTCTCCATGGCGACCTTCTTGGTTTGATAATCGTTGACGATCAGCACCGAGCACAGGTAATACATGCCAAGACCTACTACAAGTACAATACCCAGCACTCCGGCCATTCTGAGAAGTTGCCGGTAGGGATCCCGTCTCAATTTGTGTATTTTCTTATTGGCGTTGATCCGCATAGGCTGTCACCCCTTCCATGCTGATGGGCTTTTGCGGCGTCAGGACCTCCCCGGGCATCAGGCATCCTCCACCAGACGGCCCATGACTTCAAAAATATGCTCCAGTTCCTCCGAGCTGCTGTAGGTAAGCAGAATCTTCCCCTTTTTCTCGTTGCCTGTGAGGGTCGTCTTAACCCCCAGAGCTTCCCGCAACGTATTTGCCAGGGAGGCCAGCTCCGGGCTGAGGGATTTGACGGAAGCCGGAACCGCTCTGGGAACGCTCTGCCTTTGAGCCAGCTCCTCCAGCCTGCGCACGCTGTAATCATGCAATATGCACTGATGAGCCAACTCCATCTGGCGGTTTACCGGGGATACCCCCGCCAGTACCCGGGCATGTCCCGCGGAGAGTTCCTGGTTGAGCACCATATTGATGATTTCCTCAGGCAGGGATAACAGCCGAAGGAGATTGGCCACCGCCGGACGGCTTTTGCCCAGCCTCTTGGCTGCCTCTTCCTGGGTATAGCCGCATTCCTGCATCAGGCTGCGAATGGCCTCGGCTTCCTCAATGGGATTGAGATCCTCCCGCTGGAGGTTCTCAATCAAGGCCGCCTCCATTTGTTGGGTGGTAGTCATGCTGCGAACAATACAGGGAACAGTCTCCAGACCCGCCATGCGAGCGGCGCGGAACCTGCGCTCCCCGGCCACGATGCGAAATCGATCCCCATATTCGACCAAAAGAATCGGAGAAAGCACACCTGCCTGGCGGATGCTGTCCGCCAGTTTCTCCAAAGAATCCTTGTCAAAATCACGACGAGGCTGGGAAGAATTGGGATCGATCTCAGAGATGGGGATATCCCGAACCACAGTTTCAAACATTTCCTCGCTCTGCGGCAACAGCACATCCAGCCCTCTGCCAAGCCCGGTCTTTCTCATTAGCCTGTCCCCTTCATCCAATTCCATACGGGTTGTTGTGTAACAATGTGTGATTTACCGGTTCCGTTGCATAATTTCCTGAGCAAGCTGGCGATAGGACTCGGCACCAATACTTTTTGAGTCGTATACGTGGATGGGTAACCCATGGCTGGGAGCCTCGCCCAAGCGCACGTTGCGGGGGATGGCGGTGGAAAACACCTTGGTTTTAAAATGTTTCTTAACAGAATCCACCACCTGCAGACCCAGATTGGTTCGGCCATCCAGCATGGTCAGCAGCACGCCCTCTATATCCAGGCTCGGGTTAAAGGTCTGCTTGACACGGTTGATGGTGTTCATCAGGCTGGTAACTCCCTCCAGTGCGTAGTATTCACACTGAATGGGAATCAGCACCCTCTGGGACGCCACCAGGGCATTGAGGGTAAGCAAGCCCAGGGAAGGAGGGCAATCAATAAAAATCCAGTCAAACTGGCTCTCGATCCCCTTGAGGGCATTCTTCAGGCGAAACTCCCGCTGCTCCATCTTCACCAGTTCCAGCTCAGCTCCGGTCAGGCGAATATCCGTAGGAATCAGCCACAGGTTTGGGATAGCGCTGCTTACAATACAGGCTGTTATGGAAATGCGCCCCATCAGCGCTTCATAGGCCGAATTGCTGCCGGCCCGCATACCCATGCCGCTGGTGCTGTTTCCCTGAGGATCCAGGTCGATGAGCAAAACTTTCTGGCCAGCCTCAGCAAGGCAGGCAGCTAAATTGATGGCGGAGGTCGTTTTGCCTACTCCACCCTTCTGGTTGGTGATGGCGATCGTTTTGCCCATATTCAGTCCTCATATCCTATATCGTTTGTGCACGATGCACCCATCCCATTGTACATTTTTTGCTGAAAAATGTAAAGTCCTGCGACCGTCCTAAAAGGACAGGGATACCTCAGCGTCTCCATCCTCCCCATAAATCTCCATCACATAGGATTCCGGTCCCTTTTGGCTTTTTTCAAGCTCATAGGCGATCTGCTCGTCGATATCCCCACCCTGCCCCCGAAACTCCGCCACGGCCATCTGCCATTGGTCGGTAAACTCTTCCAAGGTCAGTTCATTGCGCATAATATATCCAGCCACATCCTTGCCCACATAGCGGAAATGCCAGGGTTCGAAGATGATGCCGGTAATTTCCATCTTATCCTGGGGATAGCGTAGGATAAATCCGAAGCTCGCACAGTTTTCCTTCATCCACTGGGCTTCAGCGGTTTCTGAAAAATCCGTGGTCATTCGGGGCCGCCCGGCATAATCCGCGTTGAGGATGTCACAGGCCAGGCCTGTCTGGTGTTCGCTGGAACCGGGATAGGCTACCACTCCGTCATCCTTGCCGTCATTGTTTCGCAGGCGATTGTCATAAGTTGTCTTTTGGGTGCCGAAGGAGCGGTATCCGCTTTTCAGATAGAGCGTATAGCCCTCCTCCTTGGCGGCGTTAAACATTTCCTCCAAGGCCTCGGCGGCCATTCTCTCCATGTATACAGCAGCGGATGTAGCGCGCTTCACGGTCATCTTCACCAGATCTGAGGGGACAAAATCCTCCGGAAGCAGATTCTGCCGGTTGACCAGTTTGTTTTCCCTGGCATAAAGGGCTGTTAAGGATACTCCAAAGGACCACACCACCTTGGGGGGAAGGAGTGTGCTTTCCTCCTGCTGGAGAGGCTCCTTGGATATCTCTGATTCGCTGCCCTCCTGGGGTTCTTCTTCCCCTATGGCAACATACCCGCGCGCCTCCTGGGAAATCAGCCCGCCAAAACAAGTGAAAAGCATTGCGCAGACCAACCAGAGACAGACCTTCCTTTTCATGGGAGCACCTCATCCTCAACAGCATGGATCAAGAATTCGTAGATCTCCAACCGGTGGGCGGATATGAAAACCTCCATGGGAACCCCGGCCTGGTAAATTGCCTTCGCGTATTCCTTGCCCAGGTAGCGAACGTGCCAAGGCTCGTATGCGTATCCCGTAATCTCTTCCTGTCCCAGTGGATAACGAACGATGAACCCGAAACGATGTGCGTTTTCACTCACCCATTTTCCGCCCTTGGTTTTGCCGAAGCCGGAATTGAGCTGGGAACTGCCCCTTTGGGCTACGTCCATGGCCATGCCCAACTGGTGCTCGCTGGCGCCGGGCAAAGCGACCAGAGCGTCAGCCTTATCGACACTGCCCAGCGTCTTTTTCTTGCGGGAATAAATGGTGCTTTGCTTGCTGTAGCTCCGGTAGCCAGAAACGGTAGCCAGGGAAATCTTGCTTTCATCCTTGGCGGCTTTGAACATTTCCTCCAGAGCGGCGGCAGCATCGGATCGCATGGATTGTGACATACCATAGACATTGGTTTTACGGACCTCGGGGATATAATCCTCGCTTATTTTATGCTCCCGGTTCACTAAAAACACGGTGCTGTCCACATCTTTGTCAGGCATCGCCGCATCCATGCTTCCCTCCAGCAATGCGGCGGTTAGTGCGACAACGGAAGCAATCCTTTGAAAAAGCAGAACGTCCACGCCCCTTTATGTTGTGACGAAATGAACCAATTACGTCAATTCGTCGCCAGCAGGCAAGGCTCCTTCTTTATAAGCACTTTTTATGTATTGTGCTTTCGCTCGAAGGGTGAGGGTTACCCCATTCTCCTCGTATACCTGGTCAAGCACGCTTCCATAGCTGTGCAGCTTGCTCAGCAGGCCAAAATGGGTAAAGGGAACCCGCAGCCTTGCCGTTTGCATGCCGTCCTCCAGATGATTCTGGATGGCATCCAGCAACTCCGCAACGCCCTCCCCCGTTTTTGCGCTGATGATCACCGCACCGGGGAATGTATCTTGATTTGGAGGCTCCAAATCGCTTTTGTTGAGGGCATCAATCCGGCGGGCCTGGGTGGCTCCCAGACTATCCAAAACCTCAAGCACCGCTGCGTGCTGGTGTAAAAGCTCCGGAGCCGACGCATCAGATACGATCACGTTCACATCCGCCAAAGCTGCTTCCTCCAAGGTGGCCCGGAAGGCTTTCACCAGCTCATGCGGGAGCTTGCGGATGAAGCCTACTGTATCCACAAGCAGGGCTTTCCCGCCCCGTGGCAGCACAATGGGTCTGGAGACGCTGTCCAAGGTCGCAAAAAGCCGGTCTTCCACATAGACGTCTGAACCGGTTAAACGGTTGAACAGTGTGGATTTTCCAGAGTTTGTATAGCCTACCAGGGCCACCAGGGGAATTTCGTTCTTTTCCCTCTGCTGGCGACGCAGGTTTCGCTGCTTTTCAATCAGCTGAAGCTCCTGTTTGAGATCCGTAAGCCGCTCGCGAATGCGGCGGCGGTTTACCTCCAGTTTGCTTTCGCCGGGACCGCGAGTACCGATGCCGCCCGCCAGGCGGCTCAACACCAGACCCTGGCCCAATAGACGCTGGGAGCGGTACTGAAGCTGGGCGATTTCCACCTGAATCTTTCCCTCCCGGGTATTGGCCCGGGCTGCGAAAATGTCTAAAATCAAGGTGGTGCGATCCACTACCTTGAGCCGAAGAATCTCTTCCAGGTTCTTTTGCATGACGCCGGATAGTTCCTCGTCCACGATCACCAGATCCGCACGCAGGGCCTGACATTGTAATGACAACTCCTGGGCTTTGCCCTTGCCAATGCAAAAGGCCGTATCCGGCTTTATGCGCTTTTGCAGCACCATCGCGATGGGCTCCGCTCCGGCGCTGCGGGCCAGTGCTGCCAGTTCTTCCAATGATTGCTGGCTTTCAATACCCACCAACACCGCCCGTTCCATTGTCTTTCCAGTGATGGTGTCGGATTCAATATATATGGCATCCACATCCAGGATGGTCTGGAGCCACTCTGCACTTGGAAGCTTGCGGGCATTCACAAGCCCGGTCCTTTGCACCCCATCCTCCTGTGCAGGGTCCAAAAAGGCGGCCTGAACCGTTGTAGGCCTTCCCTCCCCATCTACTCCCACTGAGCAGATGGAGTCAAAACGCATGCTTTGCAACGCGCTGATGTCTACGTCGCTGAGCTCCCCGGAGGAGCCTGGGTGTGTGTGGATGCAGCGGATCATGGACAGGCGGCGGTTGCTCCTTCGCAGCCGTACATCCGGCAGATCCACACTGTCCGCCTTTCCCACAATCACCTCTGCAATTTCGCCGTAGCGGGTAATGTAGAGCGCAATTTCCCGGTTCACGGACGCAGAATAGCCGCAGAGCTGCAAAAGCAGGTCCTGCGGCATAAACTCATCTGTTGGGATTTGAAGATCATACCATCGCATCAGCTCGTCCAAGATGCTTTTGCGGATGCCCTCCACGTTGCCATGAATTTCCGGCATAAAGGTTCCTTTCCCCTCATGCGCGAGCGCATGGAGAGATAATTTTACTCCCCGTCGGGGTGCTTTTTCTTGTAATCCTCCACGGCTGCGTGGATGGCTTCCTCCGCCAGCAGTGAGCAGTGCATCTTCACAGGGGGCAGACCGTCCAGAGCCTCGGCTACGGCACGGTTGGTAAGCTGCAGCGCCTCGTCGATTGTTTTGCCCTTCACCATTTCCGTGGCCATGCTGCTGGTGGCGATGGCTGCACAGCATCCAAAGGTTTTAAATTTTACGTCCTGGATGATCCCGTCCTGGACATCAATGTCCATCTTCATGATATCGCCGCACTTGGCGTTTCCCACGGTGCCTGTACCGGATGCATTGGGAATTTCGCCGACATTGCGCGGGTTTTCAAAATGGTCCATGACTTTCTCGGAATACATGTCTCTACCTCCAAATATCAATCAAACTGTAGCAAATGGTTCGGGTATGGATTACGCCATGGCCGGGGCGCAAAGCGGACTCATAGCCCGCAGGTTTTCCACGATGCGGGGCAATTCTGTGAGCACCTTCCCCACATCCGAGGGGGTATTGTCCCTCCCCAAAGACAGGCGCAGGCTACCATGGGCAATCTCATGGGGCAATCCAATGGCCAGCAATACATGGGAGGGGTCCAGGCTGCCGCTTGTGCAGGCAGAGCCGCTGGATGCCTCGATTCCCGCCAGGTCCAGGCGCATCAGCAAAGCTTCCCCCTCCACATACCGAACGGAAACGTTCACATTACCCGGCAGACGCTCGGTGGGGTGGCCGTTAAGCCGCACATCCGGAATCGAATTCAAAATGCCATGGATGAGCTCGTCCCTTAGGGATGACATTTTCTCCTGGTATTGGGGCAACTCCTGGATGGCCAATTGGATGGCTTTTCCCAGGCCTACGATGGCAGGTACGTTTTCCGTTCCAGCCCGCAGTCCCCTCTCCTGCGCCCCGCCATAAATCAGGTTGTTGATACGTACGCCCTTGCGGATATACAGCGCGCCCACACCCTTGGGACCGTGAAATTTATGAGCGGACATACTGAGCATATCCACCTTCCATGCATTCACATCCACGGGAATCGCACCCACTGCCTGAACCGCGTCGGTATGAAAGAGAACGCCCGCCTCCCTGGCGATGTCTCCAATCTGAGCGATGGGCTGGATGGTGCCAATCTCGTTGTTGGCGGCCATGATGGTGATCAGCACCGTATCAGTCCGGATGGCTTTTTGTACGTCCTTGGGGTTCACCCTGCCATACTCGTCCACGGGAAGGTATGTGACCTGATAGCCTTCCTTCTCCAACGCTTCACAGGTGTGCAGCACCGCGTGATGCTCCACGCTGCTGGTGATGATATGCTTGCCCTTGGCCGCATTCTTCTGACAGGCGCTCCGGATGGCCCAGTTGTCGCTTTCGCTGCCGCCAGCCGTGAAATAGATCTCACGGGGGTCTGCGCCGATAGCCGCCGCAACCTGCCTGCGTGCGTTCTCCACGGCCTTTCGCGCATCACGCCCGGCCTTGTGAATGGAACTGGGGTTGCCGTAAACCTGAGTAAAATACGGCAACATCTCCTCCAAAACCTCTGAGCGTGTGGCGGTGGTGGCCGCGTGATCCATATAGATCAGTTCTTTCATTGTACCAATGCCTCGCCTTCGCAATGATTAGTCAGCATCCCGCCCAGGGTAATCTTGGCCAACTCGCTGTTGATGGAATCCGTCAGCCTTTGCCACACATGCCGCACCGGGCAAGTGCAGGACCGATCACAGAAGCTGTCCTCGCTCACGCATTCGGTGAGCTCGATCGGGCCCTCCATGGCGTCCATGATGGCAAGCAGGGTGATGTCCTCCGGATCCTTGGCAATCTGGTATCCTCCCTGGGCTCCCCGCACCGTTGTAACCAGCCCGGCCCTGCGGAGATTGCCCAGCAACTGCTCCAAATACTGTTTGGGAACCCCTGTGCTGGCGATGCTCTGAAGGCTTTGGGGGCCTTCGCCCTGATGCTGGGCCAGGTAGAACATGGCATAAAGCCCATATTTGCCTCTGGTGGAAAGCTTCATGTCCATCTCCTTCCTATACCCGACTATTTTTGTCGGGTTTCAATGGAATAGTAGCACCGTTTACCTCCCTTGTCAACAGGATATCGGGATTTTTCTGCAAATTTAATTGTACTCCTGCCTTATCGGAAATTATGCAGATTTGTTTAAAATCAAGCGATGGGCAGAACAGGACTACGATGGAGTCATTTTGGAAAATGGTACCGTCTCCCAGGCGTTTGCACCATGGTGCATCTCATCGTTATCCTAAAGATGAGCAGTGCGCAGCTAATAAAAAAGCTGCACGGCTGCAGTTATGCAGTCTTTTGTACGATACAGATCAGGTACACGAGCTTTATCTCACTCCCCTTGCAGGGATAGGAACGCCACCCGGATCTCTTCTTCATCGGTGATGGTAATATCCGCCAATACAGGCCTGCCCACGAAGGCCTCACATACCGCCCCGGGATTCACCAGCAACACGCCATAGGCTTCCTTCAGGCGGGAGTGGTGGGTGTGCCCATACAGGGCAAGACTGGCACCCTTCTCCCTGGCGGTATAGAGCAGCTTTTCCTGCCCCCACTTCACCCGGTACTGGTGCCCGTGGCAGGCCAGCACACCCTTTCCGTTGACCTGAAAAAATGCTTCCTCCGGAGCACTCAGGGCAGGGTCGTTATTTCCACGCACCGCAATCCATTGCATCTGAGGGTTTTGGGCCAACAGCGATGGGCGAATTGTCAATGCATCCGCAATCCCGTCCCCCAGAAACACAAACATGTCGATCTTTCCCCTGGACATGGCAAGGTTGACGATATTGCGCAGGTAGCTCACCGCCCCATGGGAATCCGACACTACGACCAGGCGCATATCCATGATCAAAGCACCTGGCGAAGGAGCTTTTTCATCTCCTCAGCAGCCCGGGCCCTATGGCTGATCTTGTTCTTTTCCTGCTCGCTCATCTGGGCAAAGGATTGGCCATTCTCATACAGGAAAAGGGGATCATAGCCAAAGCCATGGCTTCCGCGCGCTTCATCCAGCAGGATGCCTGGGCATTCCCCTTGGACCACCCGTGTTTCGTCCCCAGGGAGGGCCAATGCCATGGCGCAGACAAACTTGCACCGTCTGTCCGCTTCACCCTTCATGTTGGCCAGGAGCAGCGCATTGTTGGCCTGATCGTTGCCATGTTCTCCCGCATATCGGGCGCTGAATACCCCTGGAGCGCCGCCCAACGCTTCCACTGCCAAGCCGCTGTCGTCTGCCAGCACGGGCAAGCCTGTAGCCCGCATCACAGCCTCGGCCTTTAAAATGGCGTTTTGGGCAAAGGTCTCGCCGTTTTCGTCCACATCCCCTTGAAATCCCACATCCTTCATGCCCACCACTTCGCAGATATTGCCAAAGATCTGTGAAAGCTCACGGAGTTTGTGGGCGTTCCCGCTGGCCGCCACCAACCTGGGACGGGGCAGAAGATACGCTCCAGCGGCCTGCAAAGCGTCTCTCTGGGTTTGCATCAGCAGGCGGATTCCATAACGGGATTGGGAAAGCAGGGTTTCCATTTCAACACGGGTAAAGGGCCGACCTTCGCCGGTGCCCTGGAGTTCAATGAATTCGCCTCTTTGATTCATCACCACATTCATGTCCACCTGGGCATTGCTGTCCTCGGCATAACACAAATCAAGCAGGGGAGTATCCTCCACGATTCCAGCGCTGATGGCGGCCACCTGCCCGGTAATGGGGTTTTCTGTTAACAGCCCACGTTTCATCAGCTTGTCCACCGCCAAAACCAGGGCCACATAGGCCCCGGTGATGGAGGCGGTGCGGGTGCCTCCGTCTGCCTGGAGCACGTCGCAGTCCAGGGTGATTGTGCGCTCCCCCAGCTTCTTCATGTCCACCGCTTGGCGAAGGGAGCGGCCAATCAACCGCTGGATCTCCACACTCCGGCCATCCTTTTTGATGCCGTCACGGGCCTTGCGCTGACCCGTGGAGGCAGGAAGCATAGCATATTCTGCTGTGACCCAGCCCTGCCCCATCCCCCGCAGAAAGGGCGGCACACTTTCCTCCACGCTGGCTGTACAGATAACCCGGGTTTTTCCCGTGCTGATCAGGCAGCTACCGTCAGCGGTCTCCACAAAGCCCGTCAGAATCTCGCAATTTCGGGGCTGGCCAGATAGGCGTTCCTCCGTGCGTTTCATAATACAATCTCCTCGAATCATCATATGCAATAGGGAAAGGAGCGGCTTTGGAAAGTCGCTCCATTGTCAAATCACGGCACCATTATACTGATCTTTTCCAGGGATGTAAATACGCCTTTCCGGCGGACTCCTTTACTCTACCTCAACCACACCCGGATACTGGGCGATGACCTCTTCCTCTTCATTTATAAAGGTAGCGACCGTCTCGGTCTCACTGCTCATGGGTTTCCCCTCCACCAAGAGCTGTACCTTTTTCACCCCGGGAAACTGAGAACAAGTGAACAGGATTGCCCGGATGCTCTGCCTGCCGCCGTCGCTTTGCTCCAGGGCCTGCTGGAATTCCTTGGAGAAATCAACGGTGACCACCCCGTTTTTCATGGTGACGCTTCGAATACCGGAATTTTGCGGCAGAGCCCGCTCCAAGCCGCTGTCGTTCCTGGGCCCCTTGGCCAGTTCCACCATGGCAGTGGTGGGATCCGCGTCGCTGAACACCGTACGGGTAATGGGAACCAGCAGCCGTCCCGTCTGGGAGGGGAAGTAGAGCTGCACCAGATTCCCCCCCTGTTCAAAGGTTTCCACGCTTTCCATGTTCACGGTATTCTGAGCAAAAACGCCGCTGACATCCGTACCATAGGTAAGCTTGCTGCGCTTTTGCCCGTCAAAAAGCAGTTCCACCTCATCCACAGTGGAAAATGTCGTCATGGTATGGGTGATGGCACTGACCATCAGGGCTTCCTGCTCCGCAGAAGCACAGTCCAGCGCTTCCTTGCTCACATCCACCCTGGCTTTTCCATTTTGGATGTCAATCTCAAAGGCGGTGCCTTCCGGAATCACGGTGCGAAGCCCAAGGCGAGCAGCCTCCATATCGTTTTGGCTGCTCTTGACCATCAGGTTCAAGGTAGCTTTTGCAATCCCATCGGTTTTGGGAATCTGGCGGGTGACGGGTACCAGATAACCCTCCCCGTCCTCATAGAAGACCGTGGTGGAGATCTTCTCGGTCTGGGAATCCGCTACAGTTTGGGAAATGGGGATTCCATCCTGTTCATACATGGTTTGGGAGGTGGTTTGCTGGTTTCCCCTCAGCGCCAATACCACTACCAGCACGGCCGCGCATAAAATCAGGATTCGCTCGATATCGGCTCTTTTGATCTTCATGGTTTCCACTCCTTGCAGTCGATTGCTATGCAAGTGTATGTCCGATATACTGCCGCCATGCCTATGATTGCGCAAAGCTTGCACGTGTGCTATCATCAAGCGGAATTGTCTGCTAAAGGAGGAATGACCCGTGCCTATGGATGGGTTTACCCTTGCCTTTTTACAAAGAGAACTGCACGCCTTGTTGGCAGGAGGCCGGGTAGACAAGGTAAGCCAGCCTGAGCGGGACTCCCTGCTGTTGATGATTCGCAGCCAGGGGGGCAACCACAAGCTGCTGCTCTGTGCCAACGCAAATCAGGCCCGCATCCAGGTCACCACCCAAAGCTATGAAAATCCGGCAGAGCCGCCCATGTTCTGCATGCTGGTCCGCAAGCATCTGCTGGGGGCCCGGCTTATGGAGATTCGCCAGATGGGAGGAGACCGCATCCTGTCGATTGTGTTTGAAGGGCTCGATGAACTTGGCTATGCCGCTCAAAAGACTCTCTATCTGGAAATTATGGGCCGCCACAGCAACCTGACGCTGGTGGACAGTCGGGGAACGATCCTGGACAGCATCAAACATGTAAACAGCGATATGAGCCGAGTGCGCACGGTGCTGCCCGGACAACCCTATCATCTTCCTCCCCAACCGGATAAGCTGAACCCGGATGAGCTTACTGCCGCTCGGATTGCTCAACGATTTGCACCTCTGGGGATGCCTGTGCAAAAAGCGCTGATGGAAAATGTGGCGGGTATGGCCTCTGTATGCGCCAAGGAGGTATGTGCCCAACTCGGACTAGACGGCCAACTACCCTGCCAGCAGATCGAGTGGCACATGGCGGCTGTGAAAATGGAAGCCTTCTTTCTCGGTCTTCCCAGCCGGGCTGATCCCAGGGTTCTTTTTGACGATACCGGGCTGTCTCTTGACTTCTTTCCCTTCCTGTATCGCACCTTTTCGGAAGATCTGCAGGAGAAGCGCATGAGCCTCAGCGAGGCGATGGACACCTTTTACCTGGGACGGGATCTGCACCTGCGAATGCAGCAGCGCAGCGCCGACCTGCAACGGCACATCAAAAACGCCATCGATAGGTTGGAGAAAAAAAGAGGGATCCTGGCGATGGCCTTGAACGAAAGCGAACAAGCGGAGCAAAACCGCATCTTTGGGGAGCTGCTTACCGCCCAGCTGCATCTGGTGGAAAAAGGAGCCGCCAGTGTGACCCTGCCCAATTACTATGACCCGGATCAAGCCATGGTGGAAATTCCCCTCTCCGTGCAGCATACACCCGCAGAAAACGCCCAACAGTACTACAAAAAGTACCGCAAGGCGAAGATCGCAAAACAGTACGCTATCCAGCAACTGGAAAAAACAACCGATGAATTGGAAATGTTGGAAAATGCCTTGGAGGATATAGAAAAATGCAGCTCCTGGGCTGATTTGGCCGAGATTCGGCAACTGCTGACCGATAACGGATATTTGAAACCGGACCCCGCCCAACGCAAGCGCAAAAAAATACAGGAAGGAAAGCCTTACTCCTTCCGTGGACCGGACGGCACTGAGATTCTGGTAGGGAAAAATTCCCTCCAGAACGACCGGTTGACATTGCATGCCAAAGGCACGGAGCTGTGGCTCCATGCCCAGGGAATCCCCGGTTCCCATGTAATCGTCCGTAGCGAAACCCCCTCCGATGCAACGCTGCTCTTTGCAGCCAAACTGGCCGCCTATTTCAGCAAGGGCCGTAACCATCCCGCCCTGCCCGTGGACTATACTCAGCGCAAACATGTAAAAAAGCCGGCCGGGGCAGCAGCCGGATTTGTTACCTATACTCATTTTCAGACTCTGCTGGTGGGACTGACCCCCCAGGAGATGGTGTCTATTGCCAAGCAATGCGCTGTAAAGGTTTAGAAACAGCAAACAAACGACGCCCCTGCCGATGCAGGAGCGCCGCATGGTCGGAAAAACCTTACTTGGTTCCGGTCATGGCGCGCTCAGCCTGTTCGATCATGCGCTTGACCATGTAGCCTCCGATGTAGCCAGCCTGACGGGAGGGCATATCGCCGTTGTACCCTTGTTTGAGGTTAATGCCCAGCTCGTTGGCGATTTCAAACTTCATGTTATTGAGGGCTTGCTTGGCTTCGGGAACCATGGTACGGTTGGAGTTGCTGGTGTTGCTCTGACTTTGATACATATCCGTTCACCTCTTCAAAATGATTGCGCTTAGCGCGTGGTACTACCACTTTGGGCCGCCATTTGACGTTGGGCCTGTTCAATGAGCTTTTTAACCATGTAGCCACCTACATACCCATTGTCCTTGGAACTGAGATCGCCATTGTAGCCTTGCTTGAAATTGATGCCTAGCTCTTTGGCGATCTCATATTTCATATTGTCCAAGGCTGCGCGCGCTTCCGGCACGCTGGTGGTGTTGTTCCGGCTTGAACCGGACTGCTGGTTTACCATCGATGAATTCACCTCCTGTTGTGGTTTCAAAGCTATTTTTGCCCGGCAGACGCAAATTACGCTGCCAATTGTTTTCATGGAAATCCTTGTTTTAAGCCATTATCCAGCCGTCCTGCGGGTATTGTTGCCTCCATGACGCGCCTTCATACGCGGGCAGAATATGGTCAGATGCGGCCGTCTCATATGGGATGTCAGTGGAACAGAACGAAACAAAGCCGTTATAAAAAAGAAAATTCTTTCAGACTTGACAACATTAAGATTTCTGGGTGAATTCGTTCTGAATTCCACCTTAAATCCGTTGACAAACGAACGGTCATCCCGTATAATACGTTTTGTTGTCAATCGGGTCAGCATGCGGTCGTGGCGGAATTGGCATACGCGCACGTTTGAGGGGCGTGTTCTTAACCGAGTACGGGTTCAAGTCCCGTCGACCGCACCAAAATCCGTCTCCTAGGAGATGGATTTTTTATACCCCTCAATAGGCTGCCATTGATTATAACTTATGAGAAAAAATGCAACTATTGGAAATGAAATGGTTCTTTCCAATCAGTGAAGCTA
>JAAYDR010000093.1 GCA_012729115.1 Clostridiales bacterium
AGACCACATCGTTGATGGTGCGCCCATCGAGCCCGGTCCACTCACGCAGCATTGCCGGTGTGATGTCCTCCTGGCCCATGATGGCCCGGATGTTTGCGGCGATGAGCTTGCGGGTGTCAGTCATGGCTGGCCTCCTCTCTCGATAAACAATTCAAAGCCCTGCTTGGCCGTGTTGTACCTGATGAACGCCTTGTGGTTGTCCCGCAGGACCTGACGGTGCTCCAGGACGGCCTTCAGGAGCGGTAAAACGAGCTTCAAGGTCATTCTCTTCCCAATGGCAATTACACCGGAATTGATTTCAAGCTGCTGGATGCACAACTGGATTCCTGCCGTCACGCCCCGGTAGTATTCGCCGGACAGCCTTTGCAAGCCGGACAGCGTATCTGTGGTTTTCACTCGCTTGCTCCCATCGCCCGGTTCCAGGCGTCTTTTGCCTTGTCCTTGTGCTGGTGGCCATATGTGCTGATGCCGCAGGCTGTACACTCCACCCACCACAATCGCTTGCCGTCCTTTGACGTGATGCCGGTATCGTTGCAATCGGCCTTCCCCCCACACCCGCACCTCGCGAGTCCGTTCTCGTCCAGCCGTTCACGCGCCGCTTTTTCATGTATTGCGGCCTCAAACCAATCGTAGGTTTCGCATTCAGGCAACTCTCTGCCGTTTACATAGATGTGGCATCGCCTATCCACTTCCATACTTGTAATATCCGCGCTTGGGATGGATACCGCGTGTGGGTCGGTGCTTCCAAATTTATTCATGAGTTTACCCTCCTCCACTTTCTCCTATGAACTATGTTTGATATTGTCTGTCGTGCAACACCATACTCTTTCCCAAGGTTAGTCATTGAAACCCCGCCTTGCCACCTCGCCCTTATTTCGCTTACCTTGTTATCAGTTAATTTCGCATTGGGCCGATTTTCACCGTATGACCCTCTGCCTTTGTTGTCGCGGTCATGCGTATTATCGGCGTTTGTCCCAAGGAATAGGTGCGCAGGGTTCACGCAACTCGGGTTATCGCAATGGTGGCAAACGCACATCCCTTCTGGTATTTCGCCAATGTATAATTGGTACGCAACGCGATGTGCGCTGATAACTTGTCCATGGAACGAGAAATTCCCATAACCCTTTGGGTGTTTAGCCGCTGTCCATTCCCAACACCCAGTATCGGATTTCTTAACCTTTATCTCAAAACGTAATCTATCAGTCATTCCTCCACCTCCACCACCCGGACCTTCACAACCTTATAGGTGGCCGGGTTAATCCTTCGCGCCAGCATTGCCGTTTCAATTTCCAAATCACATAGCAACAGGGGGCGGCGGTACTCGTTGGATAGTATTTGACGGTATGGATACTTTCTCCTGTCAGTGCCAGACAGCAGCTTGCCGTTTCTGCGGTTTTTGAAGGCGTAGTAGTTCATTCCTTCCCCTCCTCGCCGGGCGGCTCCGGCAGCGGCATCCAGTGGGTGACATTCGTCAGGTCATATCCTCGCGCGTTCTCAAAATCGCCATCGTTCATCATGCATCCCTCATAGACTTTTCCGTTACAAACAAGAAGCACGTCCTGCCACACCTCCGGCAGCCTGTCCTTGATGCTAATCCAGTCGGTCATACCTCCCCCCTCCAATCTCCCTGCATCCCGGAGGGTCTGCACGATGTCCAGCGGCTCGGGGTCGGACCAAGAAACGAGGTTATCTACCTTAACAGTCATGATGTCTGTATACATCCCCCCGCCGTATGCACTCCAATGGTTTTCACGCTTTTCTGGCTTGTTCTGCCAAAAGCAAACAGACTCGCACTTATCCTTTACAAGCCACTTAAACCCAAACCATTTAACTGCGGCATTCAACGCTAAAATCTGCTCCTCCGTCAGCCGGGGGCGGCGGGTGATGCCGTGGATGATGGCGTCAATCACTTCATCTGCATGAGCCATTCTGACCGTCTTGTTTGCGGTTCCGTACCGCAGGAACATATCGCCGCCATCCGTCAGGTAGTAATCCAT
>JAAYDR010000094.1 GCA_012729115.1 Clostridiales bacterium
AGGGTGTAGAGCACAGTGGCCCGGTTTTCCCGCTGCACCAGGAGGATGTCTTTCAGGTCGATGAAGCTGACGCCTTCCCTGTGATGGAGCATCATACGCCCTGGGATGGCTTTGCCCGGGTCGGGTAGTCTGGTCGCCAATGGTTTACAGTCCAAAAGGGAGGCCCGGTCCCGGGCCCTTTCCAGGGTCTGGATCACCCGGTTCATTTTGAAGGGCTTTACCAGGTAGTCAAAGGCATAAACCTCAAAGGCCTCGCCCATATAGGCTTCATGGGCAGTGGCAAAGACAATGAGGGTGGAGGGGTCCATGTCCTGGATGATCCGGGCGCATTCCAGGCCCGAAGCTTCGGGCATTTCGATGTCAAGAAATACCAGATGGGGCTGCTGGGTTTCTACCAGTTCCAGAGCCTGCTGACCGTTTTCTGCCTCGCCAACCAGCTGGCAGTCATCTACCATCGTCACCATGCGCTTTAGGATGTCCCTCATACCGGGGTCGTCGTCGGCAATGAGTACGCGAAGCTTTTCCATGTCAGTGGCTGCCCCATTTCCGCTGGCCGGGGCGGGCTAATATCTCACTCATGACAAAACCTTGAACCAGTGTGTCAGAGGTCACTGACAAGGGGAATATACCGGCGGAGGCGGGCCATGGGGATTGTGATACTGCTCCGTCGGGCTGGGCATCGCTTTCCCAGAAGGGGCGCTCGCTGTGGCCAAGAAGGGATGGATCGCAAATATCCATCCCTTCTTGGGATGGGCGACTCTCGTGGGTGGAGGTTCCTTCCATAAAGGAGGACATCCCTTCGCTTAAGGGTTGCCGATGATCTGCAGAGGCAGGAGACGAAGCTGCAGCATGGATGGGAGCTGCGACGCGTGTCGGTGTCTGCTTATTCTCCTGCTGGGCATCCTCAAAGATCGTTTTCCATGACTGGGGGGAAAATGGGTCGGTTGGGAATCGGTGTGCTGCCGGCCCGGTTCTTTGCGTGGAAGTCGTTCCTTGGCTCTGCTGCCGGATCGCTGCTTTCTTCACTTTTTCAATAACGGCGACGACAACGCCAAGGATGATCAGAATATTAATAAGCCCGTCCATGGCCGCGCCTCCTTTCCAAGCGGCGGGGCGGGATGCCCCGCCGCAGGCGATTGATTATTTCTTATCAGCCAGCTGGTTGGAATCCGTGCCTGTCATGGGAGTACTGGCCTTGGCGATGCCTTCCCGCATGCTGGTATCCGCCATAACGTTTTGCATCTGGTAGTATTCCATCACGCCAAGCTTGCCTTCACGCAACGCGGTGGCAAGGGCTTTTGGCACTTCCGCTTCGGCCGCCACCACTCTGGCGCGCATTTCCTGAACAGCAGCTTTCATTTCCTGCTCATGGGCTACGGCCATGGCGCGGCGCTCCTCAGCGCGAGCCTGAGCAATCCGGCGGTCAGCTTCCGCTTGATCCATCTGGAGCTGTGCTCCGATGTTGCGGCCAACATCCACGTCGGCGATGTCAATGGAGAGGATCTCAAAAGCTGTCCCGGCGTCCAAGCCCTTGTTGAGTACGGTCCGGCTGATGGAATCGGGGTTTTCCAGCACCTGTTTGTGGTTTTCGCTGGAGCCTACGGTAGTCACGATGCCCTCGCCTACACGGGCAATGATCGTTTCCTCACCCGCGCCGCCGACAAGCCGTTCGATGTTGGTGCGTACAGTAACCCGGGCTTTGGCCCGAAGCTCGATACCGTCCTTGGCAATGGCCGCTACCACCGGGGTCTCTATCACCTTTGGGGTAACGCTCATTTGGACGGCCTGAAGGACATCGCGGCCTGCCAGGTCGATGGCAGAGGCCTTTTCAAAGGGCATTTCAATGTTGGAACGTTGGGCTGCGATCAGGGCATTGATAACCCGGTCCACATTGCCGCCAGCCAGGTAGTGGGTTTCCAGCTTGGAAAGGGTTACGTCCAGGCCTGCCTTGCGTGCCTTGATCAGCGGCTCTACCAGGCGCTTGGGTTCGATGCGGCGCAAGCGCATGCCAATCAAGGAACTGATTCTCACATGAACCCCTGCGGCTATCGAGGTGATCCACAAACCCACCGGCACGAAGCGCAGGAAGATCACCACAAAAAGGAACGCCAGAAAGACCAGGAGAATAATCCACACGACGGAAGGGAATTCGGTTTCGCCGTAGGAACCGGAGAAGGAAAGCAGGGAAGCGAATAGTGAATTAACAGACATCATGACATTCCTCCTTATGATAGTTCATGGTCAGACGATGGTGGGGGTTGGATGGGGGTTGCGTTACCTCTCCGTGACTTTGCGCACAACGATGCGAGAGCCTTCCACGCGATCCACCCGCACCGGGGTATCCTTGGGGATGAACTCCCCATCAGCAACCACGTTCAGTTTCACTCCGTCAAACTCCGCCATGCCTGTGGGACGCAGGGTTGTACTGGCCATGCCCTCCTTGCCAAGGAATACCTCCAGGTCAGAGGAGGCGGTATAGCCTTCCTCGGCCGTTTCCCGATCCTTGAGGATAAGCCCGGATTTGGACAGCCGCCCCCGTGTGGCGGAGCGCAAGGCAATGGAAACGGTGATGCCAATGACTGCCAGAATGACGATGGTCATGCCCAGCGCTGCCAAGCCGCCGTAGTTCGAATAGACCAGAACCACGCTGATGATTTCCAGCACGATTCCGGATATACCGGCCAGCCCGAAGCCGGGCATAAACACTTCCACAATCAATAGTCCGATTCCCACCAGGAAGCATAAAACAATCGTTAGGTTAGCCGAAATGATTTCAACCATAATGCCACCTCTCTTTCCGCAGGCATCCGGCCTACCCGCCTGAGCTTAGCATAGCAAAAAGCCGTGGCTTTGTCATGGGAGTCCGTATGAATGGTACAAATTCACTCCCCAAATGTCGCGGGGTGGGTTTGGGACAATCGCAGGGAATCCCGCAAGTGCTCCATGTCCCGCTGATAGGTCTCCTGAAGGCTTGCCCGGTAAATGACGGAGGCGGGATGATACAGGGCGTACAGGGGCAGGGTCACGGCAACTCCCCGGGGAGGTCTCACCACGGCCTGATGCCACTGGCCATGGCATGCGCCAATGGTTTTTCCTTTGGGCAAAAAGGCATGGAGAGCCACATTGCCAAGGGTCACTAGCGCCATGGGCCTCACCAGGGTGATTTCCTTCATCAGCCAGGGCAAAAAAAGTTCCACCTCCTCCTTGGTTGGAGGACGGTTCACGATCCGTCCTGCCGGACTCCTTCTCGAGGGGCGGATTTTCACTACATTAGATAAATACACGTCATTTCGGGTAAGGCCTACGACCTGTAAAAACAAATCCAGGTTTTTTCCCGCTCGTCCCACAAAAGGCTTTCCCTGCAGGGCCTCCTGTTCACCCGGAGCCTCGCCGATGAGCATCAGCACGGGTTCCTTCTCGTTTCCGTCACCAAAAACCAGGGGCTTGGCGTCACCCGCCCACAGATTGTTAAAAAAACGGTTGCAGTCCCGTTGAAGCCGCTTCATAGAAGGTTGCGCCATACCTTTGCCTTTCCGCCCCATGGATGCGAGGGAAGTGGGCCTTGCCGATCAAATCTGCTGCTAGTGTGCTCATCCCGGGCAGCACAAATACCCTGTCATTGAATGCGGTTTTGCAAAATCACAAAGGAATGGGTGATGTCCGTACGCACCCAGGAGAGAAGACTGAATATCAACGCGGATAGCGCAAAAATTACGATCACTCCCGCCA
Organism: Clostridiales bacterium; assembly: GCA_012729115.1. Lineage (GTDB taxonomy): Bacteria > Bacillota > Clostridia > Christensenellales > Aristaeellaceae > Limiplasma. Next base: position 3,730 of record JAAYDR010000094.1, read on the forward strand.
GTACGCTGGCTGTGTCAAAGACGTTCATGGCCAGATGAAAGCGGTGGGTGTTGTCCGTTTCATCGTCATAGACCGAATAATCCTCATCCTCTGCGTCCTGGGGATCGTCATATTCCACGCCATAATCCTCATCATACTCCGGATCATATTGCGGCTCATACCCTTCAGGGTACAACTGGAGCCCATCCCCGTAACCCTGGCCAGGAACCTCATAATCAGCTCGCCCGTCCCAATCCTGATCCCAGGCTTCTTCGGACTGGCTCTGGCTGGGGTTTCCGTAGTTGTTGTAAAAAACCCGTGTGTTTTGTTCCAAGCTTCATCCATCCTTTCCTGGCAAGAGCCTCATAGATTGAAACGACCTATTATACATAATCCATCCAGGGATCGTGGAAATCATTCCGTCCCGTCAGTTCCCCTCGCTGCTCCAGGCCAGCAAAATCCTGGGTGCGAAGGGCTTCATACAGCACCACGGCCACGGAATTGCTTAGGTTCAGGCTGCGGGCACCCGGGATCATGGGGATGCGAAGACAACGCTCATAGACCCTGGCAAGAAGGCTTTCGGGCAGGCCGCGGGTTTCGCAGCCAAAAACCAAAAAATCTTCCGGAAGATAATGAGCCTCGGTATAGGACCGGGGAGCCTTGGTGGAGAGGAAGTGCATCCTTGCCTGAGGATACAAGGCCAGCAGTTCCTCAAAGCTTTCGTAAGTGCGGTAGCGCAGCATGGACCAATAATCCAGCCCCGCCCGCTTAAGGTAGCGGTCATCCAGGGAAAAGCCCAGAGGCTTGATGAGATGAAGCGTGGAGCCGGTAGCTGCGCAGGTACGGGCAATATTCCCCGTATTCTGTGGAATCTCGGGATGAACCAGAACAACGTGCATACATGTGCTCCTTTCACTGCATCCCCTTGATCTATTGTACAGCGAAAGGGGTATGATTTCAATGGGGGATGAAGACAGTGTCTTGCCACATGACAGCGCATGTGATATGCTTCAAAAGAGACGTACTTGCCCACAGCCATACCCGACATTTTGCTCAATCACAACCTGCCCCCGGGTTTGCGCCTTTCCCATTTGGAAAAACCCCCGGACAGGCATTTGGCCCGGCGCTTCCGGAACCAAGTACTGCGGGGTTCACAGCGACAGGAAAGAAAAGGAGAATTTCCAATGGATCTGTTAAAGACGATTTTGATTTACATGTCCATGGTTTTTGTATCCTCCGTAAACACGGCACCGGAGGCGACCTCGCTGCCTCTGGAGCCGCTGGCGTCCCCCACTGCCATCGTGCAGACGGTTACGCCGACGCCTGTTCCTACGGCTACGCCCACCCCTGTTCCCACCCCCGCCATCACCCCCAACAGCGTGTACAAAACCCTCAAAGTGGGAGATAAGGGCGACGCAGTCAAGACGCTTCAGCGCCGTTTGGCGGAGCTGGGATATTATACGGGCGATATCGACGGCGTTTTCGGAAACCAGACACGTCGGGCTGTGGAGCGCTTCCAATACTATCATGGGCTTACCGCCGACGGCATTGCAGGCAGGCGAACCCAGACGGTGCTTTACGAAAGCAAGGACATCGTGTTTGCGCCGGTGGACGTAACGCCTCCGCCGCCCACCCCCACGCCCACCCCCACCAGGACTCCCAGGCCGATTGCGACGACACCCATGCCTACCTTTGTGCCAACGCCTGCGCCTTCTGTGAAACCAACGGCGACACCCAAGCCGACGGACACTTTGCAGCCGACATATACGCCGGCAGATGCGTCTACAGCCTCCCTTCCTCCGACCGCGACCTCCACAGACAGTCTGATCCCCTCCGCATCTCCCGCCTCCACCATGACACCTCCAGAGGACACCCAGGCTTCTCCTCTCCCTGAGACGGGGGTTCCGCCCACAGATGCGTTGCCTCCGCAAGGGGAAGCAACCCCGGATGCTGAGGAGACGTTCCCCATGAAATTGGAGGAATACTCCTTCCGGCTGGATGGCATGGAGTCCCCTGTAATGTCTCTTCCCATTTCGGAGGGCGTAGAACCGATGGTTCTGTCGCCGCTGTCGGATGCCCAAGGCATGGTGTTTGTTCCGCTGGACAGGATTCTGCAGGACGGCGGTATTTACGTAATCCTTCAGACGAACGAGGAGGCTATGGAATATGGCTTTGCCTTGCCTCCTGATTTGTATCTGTTGACCTTTACCCTCAGTCCGGAAGGAACCCCCGCCGAGCTTTCCTTCTATAAAAACAGTGAGCCTCAACTGATGGAGAATCGCACGGCGCTGTTGATGGATGGAATCCTTTACCTGCCCATTGAGGATGTGCAGAGAATAACGGGGATCTCCTTCACCCTGGATGAAGAAACCAAGGTGTATACCATTACCCTGCCTGCCGCCCCGTAAAGGAGCAAACATGGGAAGCACACCCATTTCCTGTACATTTCGCCATGTTTTACTGTACCATAAGCCTTGACATGTAAGCATTCGCAGATATAATTAACCGTAAGCGTATATCGCGATATGGCCTGGTTTTGTGTGAAATTTCGCAGGCTGTGGGTGGGAGGAGAGACTATGGAGATACAAATGACGAGAACCAGTGCACCCAAAGCAAAGCCTGAGGATGAAAGCAAGCTGGCATTTGGCAAGATTTTTACGGATCACATGCTGATGATCGAGTATGATGAGGGCCGGGGATGGCATGACGCCCGGGTGGTTCCCTATGGTCCTCTTTCTCTTGATCCGGCCTGCTCGGTGCTGCATTATGGCCAGGAAATTTTTGAAGGGTTGAAGTGCTACCGCACTGCCCAAGGCAGGTTTCAGCTCTTCCGCCCCAGAGATAATTTTGAGCGGATGAATCGTTCCGCCCAGCGCATGGGCATGGCTCCCATTGATGTTGAGCTTTGTATGAAAGGCTTGCTTGCGCTGCTTGATGCAGACAAGGATTGGACACCCCACAGCGAAGGCACGTCCCTGTACATACGGCCTACCATGATTGCCGTGGATCCATTCCTTGGTGTTGCCGCTTCCAGCAAATACCTGTTCTACATTATCCTCTCACCTTCCGGGGCGTACTATGCCAGCGGCCTGGCTCCTGTTGGTATCTATGTGGAAGACCAGATGGTGCGGGCTGTGCGTGGCGGCGTCGGCTTTGCCAAGACCGGCGGCAACTATGCAGCCAGCATTGTGGCTGGGGCACAAGCCAAGCACAAGGGATATGCCCAGGTGCTGTGGCTCGATGGGGTTCATCAGCGCTTCATCGAGGAAGTGGGCGCGATGAACATGATGTTCGTTTATAACGGCAAGGAGATTGTCACCCCGGAATTAAACGGCAGCATTTTGCCGGGCATTACCCGGGACAGTGTGATGAAGCTGGCGCAGCTCATGGGTTATACGGTCTGTGAGCGTCAGATGGCCATTGATGAGGTGATTGCGGACGCCAGGTCCGGAAGGATCACCGAGGCCTTCGGCACCGGCACCGCTGCGGTTGTATCTCCAGTGAACACCATCTGTTACAAGGAAGAGGAAGTTCGCTTGGGGGATGGCGGAATTGGAACCATCACCCTAAAGCTGTATCAGCAGCTGACCGACATCCAGCTGGGCAGGGCGGAGGATCCCTTTGGCTGGACGCTCCAGTTGTAGAGGGAACAACACATTCTCATTGATTTTATCGTAAAGGAGGTCGCCGTATGCTCAGAGAGGTCACCATCCATTCCGATTGGGGTGAAAAGACAATGAGCATGATGCGAGAAAAGCAGTTCGAAGCATGCGAGCGACGCTTATCCGCCCATCCGGGTCTCAGTCTTTTTTCTCCGGACACCACGGATGTGGAGGTCCAGGCGCTGATGGATAGCTCCTATTACCATCAGGAGATGGATCAAACCCTGGTGACTGTGGAGAACTTGCGTAAACAGGTGTTTACCATGCTTCCCACAGAGACGCTTTACCTCTCCCAGGGAGAAAGCCAGCTGTTGGAACGGTTGCTGATTTCCGATGGCTCAATCAAACTGACCGAATGGGACGATATTGGAGCAGCGGAGGCCCTGGTCTCCCGGTTGTGGTGCTCCTTCCACATCACCGATGAGGACTGGATGCTGGAATTGCCCAAAGCGCTCCATGAGCCGATTTTGATTGCCATGAACACACCGGATTACGCACAAAAGAAGGAACTGCTTTTTCGCTACGATGCCATGATGATGGGGCTGCTGTATATCGCGGGCTTTCTGCACTGTTCCCAGCCCATCCAGACGTTTACCCGAGATGTGATGGCAAGCTCCGGGCGTCAGGCGGAAAACCTGGCCCGGCGCTACCTGAAATCCTCCTTTGAGTACATGACCGACAGCAGCAACCAGATGATCCTTCTGCATCCGGGTCTGGCAGATCCCTACCGGCTGATCGCCGCGGTGAACAGCGATGAGTTGTTCACTTTGGAGCTCTCCCAGGAAATGATGGCTGGGGGAATGAATGGCCTCTTTCCCGAGGAGGAGCCGCTCCATGAAGCCATGTGCGGTGCGCTGGAGGGTTCTCTGCGACCGGAATATGATGTGGCGGAGGCCACGGAGGACTTGCGCATGCTTGCCAAACAGGGTGTGAGTCTGGTGGAGATGGAGGCAGTGATGGCTTCCATGCTCTGCGTGCTTCCCACGCAGGAGATGAAGCAGGCGCTGGAGCAGCTTCATCAATGCACACCCCATTGGATAGGACTCAGGGCGGATCTGCAGCATTGACATAGGACCGACCGTGAGGGCTCGTTGTGAACTTATATACGTTTGTGGTGCCGCCCGAAATTGGCGACGTAAGGTTGTATGCCCTTGCCAGGCGCATGTTGCCTGAGCTTCCTGAGTATGCCATCAAAGAGGCGTTTGCTCAAAAAGATGTGAAAATGAACGGCGTTCGTGTCTCAAAGGACGCGATTGCATTGCCCGGTGCCGGGGTGGCCCTGTATTCCCGCTATGGGGGAGAAAGGCTGGAGGTGCCGATTCTCTTTGAGGATGACCATGTGCTAGTGGTTCGCAAACCCATTGGGGTGAGCTGCCAGGCTGATGCCAAAGGTGGCAAAACCATTGTGGAGCTGGTATGGAGCGCACTGCAAAACGTCAATCCAAATGCCAGTGAGCCCCTGCTGTGTCATCGGCTGGATAACCAGACCGACGGGCTGCTCCTGCTGGCCAAGGATGAAGAGACGCAAGGGTTCATGATGGACGCTTTCAAGCGCCGACAGATTCACAAGACATACATCTGCCTGGTAAAGGGCGCACCTGCCCAGGAGCATGCGGTCCTGGAGGCTTATCTGGTGAAAGATGCCGCCAAGGGGAAGGTGCGGGTGCAAGCGGATGCAAGATGCGGCGGTCTGCCCATTAAAACGGAATACCGGGTATTGGAGAGGGGCCCTATCTCACGGCTGGAGGTCACGCTGCACACCGGGCGCACGCATCAGATTCGCGCCCAACTTAACGCCATTGGCCACCCCATTGTAGGGGACGATCAATATGGGGACCGGACGCTCAACAAGGCATACAAAGCCAAGGGGCTTATGCTCTGTGCAACAAAACTCACCTTTTCGCTCACAGGCCCCATGGACTATCTGAATGAGTGCTCCTTTCAAATTGAACCACAGTTTTAGGAGAATATATGAACACCAAGGATATCAAGCTGATCGCCATGGACATGGATGGGACGCTTTTAAACGAAAACAAGGAAATCTCCAAGGAAAGCCGGGAAGCGCTCAAGGAGGCAGTATCCAGCGGCATTTCGATTGCCATTTGCAGCGGCCGCTCCAGCGGGGATAACAGCATTTATGCTGTAAAGGCCGGCCTTACCCAGTGCTACATCATTGGCTACAATGGCGCATATTGCCTGGATGCCCCTCATGGGAAGGTCTATTCCCAGCATTTCCTCAATAGGGATGCAGCTTTGGCCTGCCTCAAAGTACTGGATCAGCACGGCGTGAGTTATGCCTGCTTTCAGCCCCATCGGATTCTGGCCGTAGAAAACGAGCGTTGGCCTGCGGAGAAGGGGTGGGTCACCTATCGGGATGAGCCGGGTGCGCCGCAGGTATGTAAAGGACATGCGGAAGTAAAACGTGCCCATGGCGAGGGCATCAATAAGATTCTTTGCGTGGAGCGTCATGAGGAAAAGCTGCTCAAAGAGCTTTACCATAAGCTGCTCCCCATCCCGGGGATTGATGTAACCTGCTCCTGGACGAACAATCTGGAGCTGATGCCCGCCGGGGTCAACAAAGGCACTGCCCTTGGGGAGCTGGCGAATCGGCTGGGTCTTTTGCCGGAGAATGTGATGGCCTTGGGAGATTTTGACAATGATATTCCCATGTTCCTCTACGCCGGGTGCAGTGTGGCCATGGGGAATGCATCTGAGAGGCTCAAGAAAGTCGCACGGTTTCACACCGCCACCAACGCCCGGGAAGGTGTGGCCCTGGCCATTCGGCAATATGCGTTGTAAACACCTGGTTCCAATCATTCAAAGATTCCAGCAATCACAAAGAATACAGATGTTCGGGCCATGTGTTCCATGGCCTGGTTGGGGGATAACACCATGAAAAAAGGGTTACAAGCCTTGCTTGCGCTGGTTCGGGAGAACTGGGCGCTGTATATAAGCGCGACCTTGGCCACATTCATTACCGTGGCAGTGGGCTTTGCAATACCGCTGGTGCTTTCGGAAACGGTGGACGTGGTGCTGGGGGAGGCTCCCAGCGCGATGCCGGAATGGCTGAAAGATTTGGTTGCTGCCCGGGGAGGCCGGGCATTTATTCGGGAGAACTACTGGCTGGTTCCCTTGGCCGTGGTGCTTTTCAATCTCATAAGCGGTGTATTTTCCTATATCAAGGAGCGAAACACCGCTCTTGCGGGGGAAAACATCGCCAAGAACCTGCGTGAGAAGATTTACCGCAAGCTCAGTTACCTGTCCTTTGGATATCACGCCAAGGCAGAAACAGGGGATCTGATTCAGCGCAGCACCAGCGACGTAGACACGGTGCGCCGATTCCTCTCCACCCAGTTGGTGGAGGCTTTCCGCTCCATCGTGATGACTGTCATCGCCTTCTGGGTGCTCTTTGACAGAGATGCTCAGACAGCCCTCTACAGCGTGATGCTCATCCCCGCCATGTTTACTGCTTCCTATGTGTTTTTTAAACGGATTACAAAGAATTTCCAGCTCAGCGACGCCAGTGAGGGCAAGATGAGCGCCGTACTCCAGGAGAACCTCACCGGGGTGAGGGTGGTTCGCGCCTTTGGGATGCAGCAAAAGGAAGTGGAGAAGTTTGACGCAGCCAGCAGGGATTTCCAGGCGAAAACCTACAGGCTGCTGAAAAACCTGGCCGTGTACTGGGGCAGCGCGGATTTTCTTACCATGCTCCAGATTATGATTACTCTGTTGGTATGCGTGTGGAAGGCCATTGCTGGAGAAATGACTGTCGGTACCCTGATTGTGTTCACCAGTTACATCTCCATGCTTGTCTATCCCATCCGGCAGTTGGGCCGCATCTTAAGCGACGCAGGTAAGAGCCTGGTGGCATTGGGCCGGATTAACGACATCCTCCATGAGCCCGCCGAGGAAGAGGAGGAAGGAGCCCTGAAGCCACCCCTGGACCGTGACATCGTCTTTGACCATGTTACATTTGGCTATGACCAGGGACAGCCGGTACTTGATGATCTATGCATGACCATACCCGCAGGCAGGACCGTCGCACTGTTGGGCAATACCGGCAGCGGCAAGAGCTCCCTCGTGCATCTTCTCCAGCGGCTTTACGCTCCCACCTCGGGGACCATTACCATTGGCGGAGTGGACATCCAGAAGATTGACCGGAAACACCTGCGCGCTCATGTTGGGTTGATGCTCCAGGAGCCATTCCTCTATGGCCGCAGCATTTATGAAAACTTGTCCATCGCAATGCCGGGAGCCTCGGAAAATCAGGTGAAGAACATGAGCCGCATTGCCATGGCTGACGGCTTTATTACCGAGTTTGAGAAGGGCTATGACACCCTGATCGGGGAGAGGGGCATCACCCTGTCCGGCGGTCAGCGGCAGCGCATCGCGATCGCTCGCACCCTGCTCAAGGACAACGACATCCTGATCTTTGACGATTCGCTGTCTGCTGTGGATATGCAGACAGACCAATTGATCCGTCGGCAGCTTCGCCAGCATAAAAAGGACGTCACCACGATTATCATCAGCCACCGGGTCAGTACCCTGTGTGAAGCGGATTTGATAGTAGTGCTGGAAAACGGAAAACTGTCCGACGAGGGCACCCATGAGGAATTAATCCAAAGGCCAGGGCTGTACCAACAAATCTTCGCCATCCAGTCCGCCCTGGAGGACGACATTCAAAAGAGCCGCGAGGCTGTGGCAAAGGAGGGCTGTTAATGCAGGCCCATGATGAAATGGATTATTCCAAGAAACTGGATCTATCCCTGTGGAAAAGGCTCCTTGGAATCGCCAAGCCCTATCATAAGCATCTTTGGTGGATCATGATTACCATGGCCATTTGCGCAGCCTGCGATGTGATCTTTCCCCTGCTGACAGGCTATGCCATCGACCATTTCATTGCCAACCAAACCACTATGGGTCTTGGCGGGTTTGTAGCGGTATACATGGCCGTGCTGCTGGTGCAGGTGGCCTCCATTTATACGTTTTTACTGCTGTCCGGGAAAACCGAAGTGGGTGTGTGCTATACCATCCGCAGTCTTGGTTTCAAGAAGCTCCAGGAATTGCCCTTCTCCTATTACGACCGTATGCCTGTGGGTTATTTGCTCAGCCGCATGACCACCGATACCCAGCGCCTGGCGGACACCATCGGCTGGTCCCTGCTGGACCTGGTCTGGGGCGTTATTTTCCTGGTGATGTGTTCCATTCAGATGTTCATTCTGCGTTGGCAGCTGGCGGCGGTCATCGTACTGGTGCTTCCGCCTCTTGCCCTCATCAGCATGTATTTCCAGCGGAAGATCCTGGCGGCCTACCGGGAGGTGCGCAAGACAAACAGCAGGATCACCAGCGCCTTCAACGAGGGTATCATGGGAGCTCGGACCACCAAGACCCTGGTACGGGAGGAAGCCAACTTCGGGGAGTTTCAGGAGCTCACCACCCGAATGAAGAAGTACTCCGTACGCTCCGCCACCCTGTCGGCTGTCTTCCTGCCTATCGTCGTTTCTCTGGGCTCCCTGGCTACGGCCTATGCCATTTACAAAGGCGGCCTGGAGGTGATGGCTGTGCCTCAAATCATCACCCTGGGCACCTTGCAGGTTTTCGTCAACTATACCATTCAGTTCTTTCAGCCCGTGCGGGAAATTGCCCGCATTTTTGCGGAGCTCCAAAGCGCTCAGGCAGCGGCTGAGCGGGTGCTGACGTTGCTGTCCACCGAGCCGGACATCCAGGACACCGAAAAGGTGGTAGCCCTGTACGGAGACAACTTCCACCCCAACAAAGAGAACTGGCCGGAGCTTTTGGGGGACATTCGCTTTGAGGACGTAAGCTTCCAGTACACGGACGGGGAAAAGGTGCTGGAGCACTTCAATCTCCATGTGAAGGCGGGGGAGAGCATCGCCTTGGTAGGCGAGACAGGGAGCGGTAAAAGCACAATTGTCAACTTGCTTTGCCGGTTTTACGAGCCCACGGAGGGGCGCATTCTGATCGACGGAGTTGACTACCGGGAACGCAGCCTCCTCTGGCTCCAGAGCCATCTGGGCTATGTGCTCCAACAGCCTCACATGTTCAGCGGCACCATCCGGGACAATATCCGCTATGGAAAGCCCGAGGCCACGGAGGACGAGGTTATAAGAGCCGCCAAACTGGCAAACGCAGATCCATTTATCACCAAGCTGCCCAAGGGATATGACACCCCTGTGGGCGAGGGGGGCAGCCTTCTCTCCTCGGGAGAAAAGCAGCTGATTTCTTTTGCCAGGGCCATTCTGGTGGACCCGGCCCTCTTCATCCTGGACGAGGCCACCTCCTCCGTAGATACCCACTCAGAAGCTCTGATTCAGCAGGCCATTACCGGTATTCTCAGGGGCAGGACCAGCTTTATGATCGCCCATCGCTTGTCCACTGTGCGCAAGGCGGATCGGATTATCGTGATTGAGGATGGAAAGATCATCGAGGAGGGCAGCCATGATCAGCTCATTGTGAAGCAAGGGCACTACTACCAGCTCTATACCAGCCAGTTCCAGGATGAGCAGGGCCAGGCTGTGCTTAGGGGGGAATAGGATGGATCCCGCCATTCTGCGCATTTCCATCACCATGAACTTAGGGGGTGCCGAAAATACGGTATACCCTACCCTGCTTTGGGATGAGCGAGGCGTATTGCTGGTTGACTGCGGGTTTATAGGGGCACTTCCTCTCCTGGAATCGGAGCTGGGAAGGCATGGGCTGTCGGTGCGGGAAATCACCGGCCTGATCCTGACCCATCATGACCATGACCATATGGGGGCGGCAGCTGCCCTTAAAAGGGCAAATCCCAATCTCCTGATCTATGCATCAGTCCATGAAGCGCCCTTTATCTCGGCGACCCAAAAGCCCCTTAGGCTACGCCAGGCGGAAGAAATGCAAAAAAACCTGCCGCCTGAGAAAAAAGCCTTTGGAGAAGCATTCTGTGGGATGCTGCACCAGGTGGAACCTGTCCGGGTGGATCGCTTGCTCCAGGACGGAGAAATCCTGGATAGCTGTGGAGGATGCCGGGTCGTTGCCACACCAGGCCACACGCCCGGGCACATTTCACTTTGTGTCGAAAAGGACTCCATTGTGATTGCCGGGGATGCCTTTGCTTTGGAGGAGAGCGTACCCGTAATCGCAAATCCCCAGTTTACACTCGATATGGTGCAGGCAGCGGAATCGATGGAAAAACTGCTGTCCATGCAAGCCAAAGCGTACTTCTGTTATCATGGCGGCATTTATTGTCCATAGGAGGAAACAGATTCCGGGGCCTATACTCCCATGGGCGAGCAGTAAAAAACGAGAGATGCAAGTCATCGTATCTGTATACCAAGATCCTGTGCAAAGCCGGAGAATCGATTGAAGATTGATTCTTTGGCTTTTTTGCTGTATACTAAGATGAGGTTCCAAGTAAGGAGGGGTGCGAATGAAACTCATCATTGCCATTGTACAGGACGAGGATGCTTCCCGCTTGATTGGACAGTTGATGAACGATGGGATCGGGGTTACCAAGCTTGCCACCACGGGAGGTTTTCTCAGGGCAGGCAACACAACCCTGCTCCTGGGTGTGGAAGATGATCATATGCAGCGCGCTATGGACATCATCGAGGAAGTGTGCAAAAGCCGCAAGCAGATAGCCCCTTCCCCTGCGTCAATGGTGGGTCTGCCGGGGGTGTACAGCCCCTATCCCATGGAGGTCATGGTCGGCGGTGCAACGGTGTTTGTGCTGACGGTGGACCAGTTTATCAAGCTCTAGGAGCTTAGGAGGATCGCGCATTCATGGATGAAACCGCCGCGCAATCGCTGCCCGCGTGGATGGAGTACGAAAGCCTTAGCGCCGGTTGCGGGATTGTGCTGGATCAGTTTAAACGCAGGGAAACGGTACATGCATATTTGCTGACGGGCGCGCGAGGCCTTGGCAAGGGAGCCTTTGCCAAGGTTCTCACATGCGCCCTGTTTTGCACCTCCCAAAGCAAGCCTTGCGGCGTGTGTGAGGGTTGCATGGGGGTGCTTCGCGGTGCGAATCCCGATGTGCTCCGGCTTGCCCCGGAAGGGGAGAAACAGATTGGCATCGAGAAGGTGCGGGAGGTCATCGACGCGATAAACCAGCACGCCTTTGGGGCAGGATACCGGGTGGTGCTGATTGAGCCGGTGGAGAAGCTGACACCCCAGGCGCAGAATTGCCTGCTCAAGTCTTTGGAGGAACCGGCATCCAATGTGGTTTTCCTGCTTATGGCCCATGAGTTGACTGCGGTGTTGGGCACCATTGCCTCCCGGTGTTTGAGGGTAGCGATGACCCCCTGGCCTGATGAGAGAATGCTGACCACCCTGGAAAAACTGGGGTATGAGTCGGCCCGGGTGGAGTGGGTGGTTCCCCTGGCAGGGGGAAACATCGGACAGGCCCTGGATCTACTGGAGGGCCAGCAACAGGACCGGGAACTCCAGGCCTGGGTGCATCAAGCCCTATCCGCTTCCGGCGACAGGGAACTGGTGCAAATCAGCACCGGCCTGAAGGATGACAGGGAGGGGGCCCAGCGGCTCCTGGATGCCTTGGAGCAAGCGCTGCGCCTGGCTCTGCTGGTGAAAACAGGGCAATTAAGCCCCGGTGCTTTACAGGGATATCCAAAGCCTTGGCAGGAAGCGGTGGATGCCGCACCCATCCAGGGTCTCACCGGGTTGATGCATGCCATCGCCCAGGCCAGAAGGCTCAGGGCCAGCCAGGTGAACTGGCAGTCAACCCTGGATCATTTGATGATGAAACTACTGAGGGAGAGAATGAAATGGCGTCAGTTGTCGGCGTAAGATTTAAAAACGCAGGAAAACTTTATTATTTTGATCCGGGCCCGCTATGGCCCATGGCCGGGAGCTTTGTGATTGTGGAAACGGCCCGGGGACAGGAGTACGGGCAGGTTATCACAGGAGTACGTCAGGTGGAGGATCAGCTGATTACCGTGCCCCTGAAAAAAGTGGTGCGTCTGGCCGACGCCAAGGACGCGGAGCATGCCTTGGAGAATGAACGTTTTCAGGCCGAGGCTTTCCGGCTGTGTCAGCGCAAGATCGAGGAGCACAAGCTGGATATGAAGCTGGTCAGCGTGGAACAGACCTTTGACAACGCGAAGATCCTGTTTTACTTTACCGCCAATGGCCGGGTGGACTTCCGCTCCCTTGTGAAGGACCTGGCTTCTGTGTTCCGTACCCGCATTGAGCTTCGGCAAATCGGCGTACGGGATGAGGCCAAGATGATGGGCGGGCTGGGCCCCTGCGGACGTCCCATTTGTTGCGGTACTTTCTTGGGAGATTTCCAGCCGGTGTCCATCAAGATGGCCAAGGAGCAGAACCTGTCCCTGAATCCCACGAAGATTTCCGGAGTGTGCGGAAGGCTCATGTGCTGCCTCAAATACGAGCAGGATCATTATGAGCAGACCCGCAAGCGGATGCCGAAAATAGGCAAGGAAGTAGAAACCCCGGACGGTATGGGCATCGTGGTGGACATTAGCGTACTGAAGGAAACCCTGACCGTGCGGATTCGCCGGGGCGACTCCTCAGAGCAGAAAACCTATGCCCTTGCGGATGTCAAATGGTCCCGCCCTGCACCCCAGCAGGGGGAGAGTGCTCAGCGGTTCCCCAAGGAAGGCCGGGAGTATGGCCGTAGCCAGGGACAGCCGCCTTCCACCATGGGCAGGGTGTCTGCGCCCCCAAGGCAGGAGGATGTGTTTGTCTCAGAGGATGAGATTGATACCGACGAGTTGGATCTGGATATCGTGGGTGACTCCGCACTGGAGCTTAACTTGCTGGAGGAGGAGTTGCCCCGTGAGGAAGCTGCGGCCGACAGCCATGCGGAGGATTGGCGCCATGCAGTGGAGGAGGCCCTGAGCCGGGCGGAGAAAAATGGGTCCGGCAGTTGACCCAAAGACAGAACCGGTGACTTTCCCCGGTGGAAATCCTTCCTGGGGCCGCTTGCCAAATGAGAATCAGCGTGATATGATGTTTCCAAACTCCACGGATATGGGAGTTTGTGGATGAACGGCAGGAGGTGAACTGGATGGCTTATCACATTACCGATGATTGTATCAGCTGTGGCGCCTGCATGGCCGAATGCCCGGTGGACGCGATCTCCGAAGGGGCTGACAAGTATGTGATCGACGCCGACAAATGTATCGAGTGCGGCGCTTGCGCGGATGTCTGTCCTGTGGATGCTCCCCAGCAGGGTTAAAGTCTGGGACGCATGGGAACTTAAAAGCAAGGTGGAGCAGAGTGGACAAGTCCCTCTGCTTTTCTTTTTGTTTAAGGAAAAATTGGCGTATCCATTCCGTTCTATATTTTGGCAATTGCATGTGGTGGACAGCCCACCCAAATTATGATAAAATCAAAAAGAGTTACAAAAGTATGAATTTTGTGACAAAGATACTAAGGAGGCCGCTATTTCATGCGAGTATACCATCCCGGCACTTTACAAAAGATAGCAGTCGCCTTCCTGGTTTTGGTCCTGGTAAGCAGTGGATGGCCCGTCGCCTTTGGCGTCCAGGTAGCATCCGCCCCCCTGAGCATCCAAAGTGGCGCGGTGAACGGTATGGTGCGGGTTTTCCTGTCATCCCTTGGCAACCCCTCCACCCTCGGTTTGACGATTGCAGGCAATTACAGCATCAATGGTGACCCGAACCTGAGCATTGGCAATGGAGAGAGCATCACGGTGGGGTTCAGCAGTGCCACCGGCGCGATCACCATGACCCGAAGCGGAGTCAAAACCAACATGGGTACCTATTTTGCCTTAAGGCGCCATAGCGCTGCGGGTGTCAACGGCATTAAAATCGCCCAGGCACGTGTGCCTGGCAATCCATATCCGGGTGACCTTTCCTTCCAGTCCGTCAAGCAGAGCAATGGAAGCTATAAGTTGTACACCATCGCTCATATATATTTAGAAAACTATCTCTACGGCGTTTTGCCCTATGAGATGGGAAACGGCGCACATATCGAAGCCCTGAAAGCGCAGGCGGTGGGGGCGCGTACCTATACCGTCGAAAAGATGCGGACCCGGGCTTCGGGCCTGTATGATGTGGTGGACACCACCAACGACCAGGTGTACAATGGCACCCCCTCGGGTAACGCCAACTGTGTTACGGCGGTGGACTCCACCAAGGGTGTCGTGCTTAAAAACGGTTCCAGCTATACCGGAACCTATTATTCCGCCAGCAACGGCGGTCAGATGGAATCCGCCGCCAATCTTTGGAAATCCTCCGGTTACGAGTATCTGATGGTCAAAGATGATCCCTTTGACTTGGCCAATCCGGATGCCTCAGTGAAGCGCAGCACAATATCGGCTGATTTGACGGGCGGTGTTGCCAACGCCTCCCTGCTGGCGCTGCTTCAAGCCAAAGCCATAACAGCCTTGAATAGTGCCGGATACAACGCTACCACCGCCAATACAGCGTTGCATACTGTTAAAAGCATCACCCCCCATACTCCCATGTATCCCGCTCCCAGCAAGTTGTACACCAAAATGGATTTTGTACTGACAGCCAGCACCCGTAACAAGTCCGGTAATCAGGTCACAGCCACGGTGACAGTGACCTGCGGCATCTTTACAGAGCTGGAAAGCATGCTGGGAATGAGCATTCAGTCCGCCACCAACGAGTTGTGGACCGTTGCCAAAAGCGGTTCCAACTTTGTGATGGAAGCGCGGCGCTATGGCCATGGCATTGGCATGAGCCAGCGCGGAGCCATGCAAATGGGGAAAATGGGCTATACCTATGACCAGATTCTTGGCTTCTATTATAACGGATGCAAGCGCGTGCGCATCAGCTTTACCAACACCATTCTGGCCGCCGGTTCCTCCCAGCAGGAGACCACGGTGGAGGATCCTGCTGACTTTGAGGAGGAAGAGAGTTCTTGCACCGGTGTGGTCAAGTTGGTAGGTTCCACCGCCTCACTGGCCATTCGCAACGGAAAATCCCTGTCTGCGGCTATGCTGGGAGTCATCGCCAACAATTCCCCTGTGAAGATCTACGCCAATGACGGCACCTGGTGCTTCATCGGCTTTGGAGCCATCAAGGGCTATGTACCTGCCAACGCCCTCACCATCACCGGTACCGCCCCGGTTTCCACCGATGAAACAGTCAGCCAGATCAGCGGCTTCGCAACGGTACAGGCCAATGGATATCTGAATCTGCGTGCCTCCGGAAGTTCTTCCGCTCCTGTGATAACCACAGCCCCCACCGGGGCTATCCTGACGATCCTCAGCAAGAGCGGCGGCTGGGCCCGGGTGCAGTTCGGAGCGACGGTAGCCTATGCCTCCACAGATTTCCTGTCATTCTCCTCTACGTATCCGGGCAACGTCACAAGCTCCGGTAGTCTGACGGCCACGGTCTTCCTGGAGGATTCTACCGCCAGTGTCCATCTTCGCAGTGCTCCCTCCACCTCCAGCGGTGTGCTTGCGCAACTGCCCAATGGAACCACCGTTTCCGTCACCCGTGATGACGGCTCATGGAGCACCGTGGTATATCATGGGGTCACCGGGTATATCGTCTCCTCCTGTCTGAAATTTGAGGACGGCGGGCTGGGAAACGAGCCGGGCGGCGACACACCGGGGACTCAGGATCCCACCGTTCAAACAGCAACAGTCAATGACGTCAGCGCTTATATCCGGCAGGATGCCATCGAGGCCTCTCCATCCTTGCTGCTCGTGGGTATGGGGCAGAGCGTGATAGTCCTCTCTCGAGGAGAACGCTGGTCCCAGGTCCGCTACGAAGGGGTTACAGGCTACATGCTTACCGCTTCCCTGACATTCCAGGATGAGGGCGGAAGCCATGGTGAAGGGGAGGCGGCAATTGTCAATACTCAATCCGGCTCGCTGAACCTGCGCAGAGAGGCAATGGCGGGAAGCGCCATTCTCACCACCATACCCAAGGGAACCCAGATTACCGTAACCGCCAGGGGAACCTCTTGGTCTGCTGTCCGTTACAACGGGTTTGTCGGCTATGTGATGACCAGCTTCCTCCAGTTTATGGATGAGGGCACAAATCCGCAGCCTACCGATCCCACAGGAGATAGGACGGCAACCGTCGCAACTGAATCCGGTTCCCTGAATCTTCGAGCCCAGGCACGGGCTGGCAGCGCCATCCTGCGAACCATTCCCAAGGGGGCCCGTATCACCGTCCATCAGATGGGGACGGAATGGAGCAACGTAACCTATCTGGGGACGACAGGTTATGTGATGACCGTGTTCCTGGCTTTTGACGAGGAACTGGAGCCTACCCCCACCCCCCTGGAGCCCACTCCTACTCCCCAGGAGCCTACCCCCACGCCCGAACCTACGGATCCCGGTGATGTGGAAGACCCGGATGAGCCCCTGGAGCCTGAAGACCCCGATGCCGAGACGGCCTTGTATGCTGTGGTGAGCACTGTCTCCGGATCTCTGAATCTGCGGCAGGACATCCTTCCCGGCAGTGCGATTCTGGCACAGATTCCCAAAGGGACCACCATCAGGATCACCCAGAAACTGGCCGCCTGGAGTCAAACCACCTACGCCGGCCGGCAAGGATATGTGATGAATGCCTATCTCACCTTTGTGGAGGGTCAGCCTTCTGTGGAGACCGGGTCCACAGCAACGGTCAATACTTCATCCGGCTCTCTGAATTTGCGCACAGAACCCTCCACCAGTGCGGGGATTCGCCTTCGGATTCCTCAGTATGCTACGGTTCTGGTGGGGCAGAGAGGGGATACGTGGTCCTATGTTACCTATAACGGCAAATTTGGTTATGTGATGAGCGCGTATCTGCTCTTTTCCACAGAACCTCCGGCCAGCCAGACTCCTGCCCCTGTAACCCCGTCGCCCCAGACGCCTCCAACCGCGACCCCGGCCCCGGAAGCACAAACCACCGCCTGGGTTTCTACATCAGGGGGCACGCTGAACCTCCGAAAGACCGCATCCACTTCGGCTGCAATCCTGGCTGCCATTCCCAACACCACGGCTGTCACCCTGCTCCAGCATGGCGATCAATGGTGCCAAGTGAACCATCAGGGCATTACAGGATATGTGATGACCCAGTTCCTTCGTATTTCCCAGACTCCGTCCACAGAAAGCAACGGTAATACCGATGTGAATACGGTTGCTGAAACGGAAACCGTCGCATGGGTAAACACGCTCTCCGGTTCTCTCAACCTTCGGGAAAGCATGTCCACTTCCGCCCGGATTCTGACCCAAATACCAAGACTGGCAACGGTATCGGTCCTGGGGGTAACGGGAACTTGGAGCCAGATTCGCTATGGCGGTTACCAGGGATATGTGATATCCTCCTATTTGACACACACAGACCCCAATGCCGTGGTAGCGGCTGCCGCCATCACAGAGAGCGGCAGCGGCGCTTCCGGGGATAGCAGTCCCGATAGCGATGGAAGCATCCTTGACCCCACATTGATGGATGTTGCGCAGGAGACATTCGCTTGGGTGAGCCCGGGGGTGGACGCAGGCCCGGTATACCTGTGGCCCCAGTGTAATCAGGAGGGCGAGCCTCTGGCTGTTTTACCGGGAGAAGTCCAGGTTCGGGTGCTTCAATTGGGCCAAAACTGGTGCCAGGTGATCTATCAGGACAACGTGGGATACTGCCTCACAGACTCTCTTTTGATTGGGGAAGCGGGATCGTGAACGAGCTTGTTATGCCTCACGAACGGGTGGACGATCTCCAGTTGGATGGGCTTGCCATTATTCAGAATCCCTCGGCTTTTTGCTTTGGTATGGACGCAGTGCTGCTGGCGGATTTTGCCTCCATCCGTTCTGGGGACCAGGTGGCGGATATGGGTACAGGCACGGGCATATTGCCCGTGCTTCTTTCGCACAAAGCGCCAACAGCCTGGTTTCATGCCTTTGAGATCCAGGCCGACATGGCGGATATGGCTAAACGCACCATGAAATTGAATGGGCTGGAAAATCGGATCTTCGTCTATGCCATGGACTTTCGGAAAGCGGCTGATCAATTGGGGCCTGAATCCATGGATGCGGTGGTATGCAATCCGCCTTATGGAAAGCGGGGTAGTACTTTGCCCAGTGAGACCCCAGGTTTGCAGACAGCCCGTCATGAAACCGATGCCGCCCTGCCGGAGATTGTGGAGGCCTGTGCCAGGGTGTTGCGCAATCACGGAAGACTAAGCATGGTATTTCCCGCGCCCAGAATGCTGGAACTCTGCGATGCCCTCCGGGCAAAAAGGCTGGAACCAAAACGGGTTCGTCTGGTTTGCGCCAAAGCGGACCGCCCGCCCTATCTGGTGTTGCTGGAAGCCATGAAGAACGCCAGGCCGTCCCTGCACTGGCTGCCGCCCCTTGTGGTGTATCATCCGGATGGAAAGGAGACCGACGAGCTGAAAAGGATCTATCACAAGAGGGATTAGGATTTATCTTTTCTACGGTGGAGCCCTTTCCAAAGAATCACCAGGTTCCAAAGCAGCATCGTTCCCTGTCCCAGGATCTGGGCCAGAATGGCACCCAGAAGGCGATAGGAGGGCAGGGCGGTTAACCCATAGGTGAGCACCAACGTCGCTGCGGAGGTGGCAAGCGCGCCGTACATGGAGCGCTTTTGCTGTCCCAGGGCGGCAATCACTCCGGAAGCGATATGGCCCAGAGCGCTTAGCAGAACCAGAGGCCCGCAGAAACGAAACAACTCTGCCAACTCCGGGAGGCGGTAAGCCCAATTGGCCAGGACAGAGGCCAGCAGGTGAATGACAGCCCAGCTAACAAGGCCCACCCATGCGGCAGCCCCAAAACAGAGAAGAAGCATTCTCTTAAGCGCTGCACGATCCTGCTCCGCTTTGGCCAGCCTGGGGAGCGCCACCATGGATAGCGCGCTGGTGAAGATGCAGGGAAGCAGGACAATGGGCATCACCATGCCGTTAAGCATGCCCAGCCGTGCAGTGGCTTCAGCCGAAGCAAGGCCGGAGGCCTGCAGGCGCAAAGGCACCAAAATGGCGGTAAGGGAACGCAGGCCCGTGTTGATGAGGCGGATGAGAGTGGTGGGGGCAGCCAGGTGGAAGACGGGCTTCTGCCATTCCTTTGCCCGGGAGATATCCCGTGTGGGCACTTTGATCAGCCATAGCACATAGAATAGCCCCAGAATTTCCGCCACCATGGTGGCAAAAACGGGCACGGCTGCCAGCCAGGGGGTGGTCAGCTTTGTCAGCAGCATCACCAGGCCGATGGACAGCGCAAAACGCGCCACTTGCTCGATAAGCTCGGATACGGATGGAATCCAGCTTTTTTCAATGCCATAGCAATAGCCGTTGTACACGGCGGAATAACCAAGGATCAGGATGCAGGGTGCGGTCATCCACAGGGAGGGAAGAACCCGTTGATCACGCATCAGACCCGCCAGCAGGGGCGAAACGAGCAGCAGTGCCGGGATGAGAAACAAGGAGACCTTCCGCACCAGTAAAATGCCCGCCAGCAGCGGCATATTCCTGCTTTCTTCCTCTGCTTTGGCGGTCATGCGGCTGATGGCCAGGGGCAGCCCCGAGGTCAGCGGTGTGATGGCCAGCAGGTGGACTCCTGCGCATAGCTCCGCGATACCCATGATTTCGGCGCCCAAAAGGCGCGACAAGTGCACCCGCATGTAAAGCCCCAGAGCTCGTACGAAGGTATTCACCACTGTCAGCAAAAGGGTCTGCCGTTTCGCACCGCGAGCGTTCACGTCATCGCCTCCCGCAAGAGGCTATGAACAGGAGGTGGAAGGCATGACAAAATGGTGCGTTGCCAAGCAGCCCCGGATGCGGTATAATTCACAAAACCGTACAGGAGGAAACCGGTATGGATAAGTGGGACATTCGGTTTGTAAAAATGGCCCGGCTGATTTCCGAATGGTCGAGCTGCTTCAATGAGGGCAGAAACATCGGCGCGGTGATCGTAAAGGACAAGCGGATTATGACCACGGGTTACAATGGCGCTCCCGCAGGCATTAAGACCTGTAAGGAACGGGGGGAGTGTTTACGGCGCAAGCTGAATATCCCATCCGGTACCCGGGCTGAGGTATGCTACGCGATCCATGCGGAGCAAAATGCCATCTTGCAAGGTGCCAAGCTGGGCATCTCCATAGATGGGGCTACGTTATACTGCACCCATCAGCCTTGCTCCGTATGTGCCAAAATGATCGTGAATGTGGGCATCAAGCGCGTGGTCTATGAACAGGGATACCCGGACCCCTTCGCGCTGGAGTTTTTTCAGGAGGCAGGAGTGCTGCTGGAACGCTTTGAGATGGCGCAGGAAGACTGATGGGGCTGCTATCCCTTATGCTTCATTTTGGCCTTCCGTGTAAGTCTCCTGATCAAACCCTCCCCGCAATCGCTTCACAGTCCTCTCCAAGGCGTTCTTGCTGTCCCCCCAGGGTCTCCCATGGTTGCGGTAGTCGAACTGCTGGGTAAAGAACGCCAACTCCTCTTCCTCCCGTGTCATGCTGGCCTTGAGCAACGCAAGGGCGGAGCTCGCCAGTTCCTGCTGCCTGGAGCCATGCAGGCTTTTTTTAGCCTTGCGCAGAAGCTCGATGGTATGAGGCATGCACGCGCCCTGGGATGCCTCCCACAGGGTTTTGAAATGGACGTCTGTTTTCCAGAGATGTAAAAAAGTATGGAAGTACCGGTCCATATGGGTGTTTACACTATCGCAGATCACGCAGCTCACCGTGCATTGCTCCAGTTGCTTAAGGAGTGTATCCATGGGTGAAGAGCCGCTGCCGCTCCATGGGAGAGAAATGCCTTTTCTTCCTTTTTGCACCAAGCCTGAAAGGTGGTCCAGCTTGGGGAGCAGCTCCCTGCAGTGGGAGTCGGTAAGCAGGGCATGGCCCAGGCGGTTGTTTTGCTCCAGCAGCTGACAGTGATGCTTCGCGCAGATCCCCAACTCATTAAAGCGAATCCGGGAGGCGGGCTCCATCACCTTCTCACCCAGTGCGCACTGTACCTCCTGCCGCTCACTTTGGCTTTGCAGCGCGCAGAAAGGGCACTGGCAATGTCCCTGCATCACTTCCCACAGTGGGATCGTATCCAAATGGTATTGCATCTTCCGCCTCCATGAAGGTATAATGAACCCGTTCGCTTATGGTAACAGATGAGAGCGGATCGCGCAAGCTGCTCATTTTCGGCCCATGATATGCATAGGATCAAGGGATGCGTAGCATGGGAGGGAAATATCATGGAGGAGAACAAACGGGTTTATCCGCGCGGTCAGCTGTCTGGAAAGTGGCTGAACTATCTGTTGCTGTTTCTGTCCGCCGTGCTGCTTCTGTCCGGGTTTTTCTGGCGGGGCACAGGGGAGGACGTACAGCTCAGCCTGGTGGACACGCCTACACCCATTCCTTTGGATGCCGCCTTTGACGAAACCATTGAGAGCCGGGAGATCACCCTGCCTGGCGAGATTTGGTATGCATTGCAGCTGGGGGCCTTTGACAAGGAGGAACTGGCGGTGAAACTGGCCCAGTCCTACCAGACCAGGGGGGCGGCAGGTTATGTGTGGCAGGATACACGGTTTCGTGCCCTGGCGGCCCTGTACCCCTCCAAGGATGAAGTGCAGTCGGTCCGAACCCAACTGAGTACCAAGCACTACATCGAAACCTACGCCTATGAGATCCGGCTGCCTCCGCTCAAGCTGCGTATACGCGGGATGAGAGGCCAGCTGGACATCATGGAAGCAGGTTTCCTTCATGGAGGGGACCTGGTGGACCAGCTTCAGGAAGTTTCCGTGCTAATGGACCGGCAGGAGCTGGGCGTGGCGGAAGCCATGGAAAAGTTGAAGAACATTCGTAGCCAGATGGACATTGTCTCCCAGCGCTTGAGCGAGCGTTTTTCTCCACCCAGGCACCAGGCGGTCCAGGGGCTTTTGGATTGTTTCGCAGGGTATAGGGCCTTTTGTGAAGAGCTGGGCGAAGAAATCAACTCGGTGTTGTTGGCAACTCAGGTTAAGTTCCAGGCCATTGCCGCGCTGGATGCGCTTCGAAAGATTTACGATGGGCTGGCCAGTTCATAGGAAGGATGAGAAGATGACCATACAAGAGGTGGTCCAGATTGTGGATGCCCGTGTGCTCTGTGGGGAGGACAAGCTGTTTAGGGAAATCACAACCGCTTGCGGAGCGGATTTGATGAGTGACGTGCTGGCGTTTGTGAAGGACAATACTGTTTTGATTACCGGGCTCACCAATATGCACGTCATGCGTACGGCGGAGATGTTGGACATCCATTGCGTAATCTTTGCCAGGGGTAAACTGCCCCAGGAGGAGATTTTGCAGGAAGCGCAGAAGCTTGGGATTGTAGTGCTCAGCACCCGGCATACCACCTATACCACCTGCGGGCTTTTGTACCAGGCAGGCATCCGGGGCACGGAGAAGAGCAACCCAGCCTGAAAATGAGACAAGAGAGGCTGACATGGAAGAAATCGCATTGGTGGATACCTATCAGGTACGTCCGGGAGATTTTCGGACTGCGGGAGAGGCAGCCGCCTCCATCAAACGCAAGCTCAAGCAACTCGGCATCAACAGTGCGGTTTTGCGGCGAATCTCTGTGGCCAGCTACGAGGCGGAACTCAATTTGATCATCCACAGCTTTGGGGGATCGCTGACCATGGAGATGACCCCAGTTGAGCTGAGGCTGTATTCCAGGGATATAGGGCCGGGCATTGCCGATGTGGACAAGGCCATGGAAGAAGGATACTCCACCGCCAGCGAGGAAGCCCGGGACCTGGGCTTTGGTGCGGGAATGGGTTTGCCCAATATGCGGCGCAATGCCGACGCTTTTCGGATCCAAAGCAAGGTGGGGAAGGGCACCACCATCGAAATGTGCTTTGCCCTGCAACCGGCTGCTGAAGGAAGCCGCTAATGCAGCGGGAAGGGAGGAGGGATCACCATGGTAGACAGGCGGTATCATTCGGTTCGTCTGGATAAGGGAAGATGCAAGGGCTGCACCGTTTGTCTGAAACGCTGCCCAACGGATGCCATTCGCGTGCGGGGCGGGCGGGCGCATATCATTGACGAGCGCTGTATCGATTGCGGGGAGTGTATTCGCGTTTGCAGTTATCACGCCAAGTATGCCCAAACCGATCCCCTGGCCAGCATCAATGGCTTCAAGTATAAAATCGCGCTGCCCGCCCCGTCTCTTTATGGGCAGTTCAAGAAGCTGATTTCCCCCTCCCAGGTGCTGGAAGGGTTATTGAAAATGGGATTTGACGATGTGTTTGAGGTGGCCCAGGGGGCAGACATCGTCACCCGGGCCATTCGGGAGCGGATGCGGAGCATGGACAAGGAGCGCCTTCCTGTCATTTCTTCCGCATGTCCTGCCATCACCCGGCTGATCCAGGTGCGTTTCCCGGAGTTGATCCCCCATATCATCGACATCCGTCAGCCCATGGAGCTGGCAGCCATGGTGGCAAAGCGGGAATTTTGTCAGAAGCACGGTGCTGCCCCTGAGGAGGTGGGTTGCTTTTTTATCACCCCCTGCGCAGCCAAAGTGACCGCAATCCGCAACCCAATCGGCCATGAGAACTCCAGCGTAGACGGAGCCATCTCCATGCTTGAAATCTACGGTCTTTTGGCCAGCCAGATGAAGAGCTATACCAGGGGAGTGAGCCTGTCCAAAGCGACCGCCTATGGGGTAGGCTGGGCCAACAACGGCGGAGAGTCCCAGGCGGTGTCTCCGGAGAACAGCATGGCCGTGGACGGCATTGAGAATGTCATCAGAGTACTGGAAGAGATTGAAAACAACAAGCTGCAGGACCTTGTGTTTTTTGAGGGGTCGGCATGCACAGGCGGCTGTGTAGGAGGGCCTTTAACCTTTGAGAACAGCTATGTAGCCCGTGGAGCCATTCGCGTGTTGATGAAGGGTTGCGATCTGACCCATCCCGACGACAAGGTGAACGCCTCCTATCTGAACAAGTATTCCATCAGGACGGACAAGCCCATTCACTCCAACAGTGCTTTGCGGCTGGATGAGGATGTGGTGGAAGCCATGCGCAAGATGGAGCAGATGGACGAGATTGTCAAGTCATTGCCGGGGTACGATTGCGGCAGCTGCGGCAGCCCGACCTGCCGTACCTTCGCGGAGGATATCGTACGGGGTTATTGCGACAGGATGGATTGCATCCATATTTTGAAGGATCAGCTGAAGATCATGGCGCAGAGAATGGTAGAACTGGCCAAAACGACCAGGAGGTAGAAAGTACATATGAAGGTCCAAGACTTGATGGAGATATTGTCTGCCCGCTGCCTGACTTGTCAGGCCAACCTGGAGGCGGAAGTCAGCTGCGGATATGCCTGCGATCTGCTCAGTTGGGTGCTGGCCCACGGCAGGAAGGGAATGGCCTGGGCCACCGTGCAAACTCATCTGAACGTCATTGCGGTGGCAGTGCTGATGGAAATGGCCTGCGTCATCCTGGTGGAAGGGGTTCTGCCGGAGGAGGCTACCCTGCGCAAGGCAGAGGAGGAAGGGCTTGCGATTCTATCCTCGGACAAAACCGCCTATGAGCTCTGCGGCCTGATGGCGAAGGCGGGGGTTTTGCCCCCCGAGGCTTAACCGTGCTGGTCTACTGCGATCTCCATATCCATAGCTGCCTCTCACCCTGCGCCCAGGATGACATGACCCCAGCCAATGTGGTGGGCATGGCCTGTGTGAAGGGTCTGGATGTGATTGCTCTCACCGACCACAACTCCGCACTCAATCTGCCGGC
Source organism: Clostridiales bacterium (assembly GCA_012729115.1). GTDB lineage: Bacteria > Bacillota > Clostridia > Christensenellales > Aristaeellaceae > Limiplasma. The sequence continues at coordinate 29,053 of JAAYDR010000094.1, forward strand.
AGCCATGGCTGCCGGCAAAGCCATGGGTGTTCAGGTAATTCCGGGTCTGGAGGTAACCAGCAGGGAGGATGTCCATGTGCTGGCATACTTTGATACCCTGGAGAATGCCCTGGCATTTGGAAAGATAATCGATACCCATCTGCCCTGTGTCCGCAACGAACCCTCTCTGTTTGGCAGGCAGAAGGTTGTGGATCCTCAAGACCAGGAGCAAGGCGAATGGGACAAGCTGCTCATTCATGCTACGGATTTTGGCCTGGAGGAGCTTTGCGCGCTGATTACCCGTCAGAGAGGCGTACCCGTGCCCGCCCACATCAACCGCGGCAGCAATGGCATGCTGGGCGCTCTGGGGCTGATGCCCGATTTGCCTGCCCACCCTGTGGTAGAGGTATCCCCATTCTCTGACTGTCCCTCCTATGCCACCCGGGGCAGGCTTGTCCTGCGCTCCTCGGACGCCCACCGCCTGGGGGACATCGCGGAGCGGGTTTTCGCTCTGGAGATACTCACACCTACGGCAAAGGGTGTTCTGGACCGGTTGCGGTATGGGCCAGCTTAACAGTTTCACACGTGCTGATGGATGAAGAGATAGATGTCGATTTTGCTCGACATCTGTTTTTTTTCAAAGATCGTCAAAAAAATATCATTTTCCTAGTGCAATTCGAGATTGGATATGGTAAGATACATCTGCTGTGCTTGCAGGGTCGCAGCGCAGGATCACAGGCAGATGTTGAGGAGGGTACAGGCCGACATGTCCATGCAAAATGAGAAATACGATAAGCTGCGGCAAGTCATCGACGCCCATAAAGGCCAGTCGGGCGCGTTGATGCCGGTGCTGCAGGAAGCCCAGGGGATTTTCGGGTGTGTTCCCATGGAGGTACAGGAAATCATTGCCGATGAACTGGGGACCACCCTTAGCGAAGTCTATGGTGTGGCCACGTTTTACTCCCAGTTTTCGCTTGAACCCAAGGGCAAGTACGTATGCGGCGTTTGTCTCGGAACGGCATGTTATGTGAAGGGCTCCCAGAAGGTACTGGATCGGCTTTGCAAGGAGCTGGACATTCCCACAGGTAAAACCACCCCGGATCAGCTCTTCACCATAGAGGCCACCCGTTGCCTGGGGGCTTGCGGCCTTGCTCCCGTGATGATGATCAATGAGGACGTTTACGGACGCCTCACGGAAGATGAAATCCCCGATATTCTCGAAAAGTATCGGATTGCCCAATAAACCATGATGCGGGATTTGTCGATGCATGTGCTGGACATCACCCAGAACAGCATTCAGGCAGGAGCCGGAGAGGTCGGCATCTTCTTTGACATCGATGCCGGGAGGCGCATGACCCTCACAATCCGGGACAATGGCAGGGGCATGGAGCCGGAGCTGCTTTACAGGGTTACGGATCCCTTTACCACGACACGAACCACCCGCAGGGTGGGGCTGGGAATCCCGATGCTCATGCAAAGCGCCCAATTCTGCGGCGGCTCCTTTACCATCGACAGTGAGCTTGACCGGGGAACGGTTGTAGAAGCAGTCTTTCAGTTGGATCACATCGACTGCCCGCCCATGGGCGCGATGTGCGACACGCTTTTTGCTTTGGTGATGCTCAATCCCAGTAAGCCTGAGTTCATGTTTGAAGCCAGGTCCCCATGCGGATTTGCTTCCTTCGACACCCGGCTGGTGCGGGAGGCGGCAGGGGGAATCCCGCTCAGTGAGCCGGAATTGGCCCGGTGGATCAGGGAAGCCATTGAGGAAGAATTCAAACCGATTTTGGAGGTGCCATGATGAAATCTCTTGCCGAATTGGAAGCGATCCGTCAGAAGACGTTAGACAAGGTAGCCATGCGCAAGGATACCGAGGATGGAATTCGCGTGGTGGTGGGGATGGCCACCTGCGGTATTGCCGCCGGCGCAAGGCCTGTGATGCTGGCTTTCCTGGAGGAGATCAACAAGCGTCATCTCACCAACGTTACCGTGTCCCAAACCGGCTGCATCGGCGTATGCCGTCTGGAGCCCATGGCCGACGTGATGATCCCGGGCCAGGAAAAGGTCACCTATGTAAATCTTAAGCCCGAAATGGTTCCACGGATTGTGGCGGAGCACATCGTGAATCGCCGGCCGGTGACCGAATACGCCATCGGCGCTGCCGAAAAACAATAAACGCAGGTTGGAGGGGAAGTATTATGGATCTTTATCGCGCGCACGTGCTGGTCTGCGGCGGCACCGGCTGTACCTCGTCCGGCTCTGCGGATCTGATCAAACGCTTTGAGGAGCAGCTGGCGCTCCATGGCCTGGACCGGGAGGTCAAGGTTGTTCGCACGGGTTGTTTCGGCCTATGCGAGGCAGGCCCTGTGGTCATCGTGTATCCCGAGGGTACGTTCTATTCGCGCATTGCCCCCACGGACGTGGATACGATTGTTGCGGAGCATCTATTAAAAGGCCGCATCGTGCAGCATCTGGTCTACAAGGACAAAACCAAGCAGGATTCCACAGACTTGTCCCTTGAACAGATTGATTTTTACCGCTCTCAAAAGCGCATTGCCCTGCGCAACTGTGGTGTGATCGATCCGGAGAACATCGATGAGTACATCGCCTTTGACGGTTACAAGGCCCTGGGTAAAGCTCTTACCCAAATGACCCGGGAGCAGGTTATCGATGAAATTCTCAAGTCCGGTTTGCGGGGCCGTGGCGGCGGAGGGTTCCTGACAGGCCTTAAGTGGAAGTTTACCTACAACTCCCAGTCGGATCAAAAATACGTAGCATGCAACGCCGATGAGGGTGACCCTGGCGCGTTCATGGATCGCTCGGTCCTGGAAGGCGATCCCCACGCGGTGATAGAGGCGATGGCCATCGCGGGCTATGCCATTGGAGCCAACACCGGCTATATTTACGTCCGCGCTGAGTACCCCATTGCGGTAAAGCGCCTGCAAATCGCCATCGACCAGGCCCGTGAGTATGGGCTGCTGGGGAAGAGAATTTTTGGCACAGACTTTGATTTTGAGCTGTTCATTCGCCTTGGCTCCGGTGCCTTTGTCTGCGGCGAGGAAACGGCGTTGATGGCCTCCATCGAGGGAGGCCGCGGCGAACCCCGGCCCCGTCCTCCCTTCCCGGCGGTGAAAGGCCTCTTTGGCAAGCCCACCATGCTTAACAATGTGGAGACCTACGCCAACGTACCGCAAATCATTCTCAATGGCTGGGAGTGGTTTGCTGGAATCGGCACCGAGCGCAGCAAGGGTACCAAGGTCTTTGCCCTGGGTGGCAAAATCAACAACACGGGCTTGGTGGAGGTGCCTATGGGCACGCCTCTTCGGGATATCGTCTACCACATCGGCGGCGGTATCCCTGGGGGCAAGAAGTTCAAGGCTGTGCAAACCGGCGGGCCCTCCGGCGGATGCATTCCCGCCGAGCACCTTGACATTTCCATCGAATATGACACTCTGGTGGAAATTGGCTCCATGATGGGCTCCGGCGGTATGATTGTCATGGACGAGGACAACTGCATGGTGGACATCGCTCGCTACTTCCTGGACTTCACCGTGGATGAAAGCTGCGGCAAATGCACACCCTGCCGTATCGGAACCAAGCGCATGCTGGAGATTCTGGAGCGCATCGTAGCGGGTAAAGGCGAGGAAGGCGACATTGAAAAGCTGGAAAACCTCGCCAAAAACATCAAGGCGACAGCCCTTTGCGGCCTGGGCCAGAGCGCACCCAATCCGGTGCTGTCCACTCTGAAGTTCTTCCGCTCCGAGTATGAGGCCCATATCAAAGACAAGCGCTGCCCGGCTCACCATTGCCAGAGCCTGCTCAATTTCTTCATCACCGATAAATGCCGTGGCTGCACGGCCTGCACCAAGGTATGCCCCGTCAATGCCATCAGCGGTACGGTCAAAGAGTTGCACCACATCGATCTGGAAAAGTGCATCAAGTGCGGCTCCTGCATAGAAAAATGCCGCTTTGGCGCTATCACCAAGAACTGACGGACACCGTCGTGGGAGGAACAGCTATGGAACAAATGATTCAATTAACCATCGATGGCGTAAAGGTGGAGGTTCCTGCCGGTACCACCGTGCTGGAGGCAGCCCGGGCAGCAAATGTGATTATTCCCACCCTTTGCTACCTAAAGGATATCAATGAAACCGGCAACTGCCGCATTTGCGTAGTGAACAGCGGAGCGCGCTCTCTGCAGGCGGCCTGTGTACTGCCTGTGTCCCAGGGCATGGTGGTGAAAACCAACACCCCCGAGGTTCGGGAAGCCCGCAAGGTAAACCTGGAGCTGATTTTGAGCAATCATGACAAGAAATGCCTTTCCTGTATCCGCAGCCAGAACTGCGAGCTTCAGAAGCTCTGTCTGGATTTGGGTGTGGACAATGGTGACCGCTTTGCCGGGGAGAGGAACGAGTATGAAGTGGACGACGTCTCCCCCTCCATTGTGCGGGACAACAACAAGTGTGTCCTTTGCCGCCGCTGTGTGGGCGTCTGCAACCAGGTTCAGAAGGTGGGTGTGATTGGGGCCGTCAAACGGGGTTTCCATACAGCCATCGAATCCCCCTGGGATCTGAAGCTTGCTGAGATGGCTTGCATCAACTGCGGCCAGTGCATCACGGTTTGCCCCGTCGGTGCTCTGAGGGAAAAGGACGAAACCGCTCTGGTTTGGAGTTATCTCAGCGACGATAAAAAGCACGTGGTCGTCCAGCCTGCTCCCGCTGTCCGCGCTGCCTTGGGCGAGGAGTTTGGTCTGCCCATTGGCACCAGCGTTACAGGAAAAATGGCTGCCGCTCTACGCCGCCTTGGCTTTGACAAGGTGTTTGACACTGATTTTGCCGCGGACCTGACCATCATGGAGGAAGCCAACGAGTTGGTGGGCCGTATCCAAAACCATGGGGACTTGCCCATGATCACCAGTTGTTCCCCGGGCTGGATCAAGTTCTGCGAGCACTATTATCCACAGTTCCTGCCCAATCTGAGCACCTGCAAATCTCCCCATGAGATGGAAGGAGCCATGATCAAGAGCTACTATGCCCAAAAGGCAGGTTTGAATCCCAAGGATATTGTGGTGGTGTCCGTGATGCCTTGCACAGCCAAGAAGTATGAAGCCAAGCGGCCCGAGCTTAGCGGTACCGGATATCCTGATGTGGATGCGGTAATCACCACCCGTGAGTTGGCGCGGATGATCAAGGAAGCGGGTATCAACTTTGCGAACCTGCCTGACGAGGATTTTGACGACCTGTTGGGTGAAAGCTCCGGCGCCAGTGTGATTTTCGGAGCCACCGGCGGCGTCATGGAGGCGGCCCTGCGGACTGCATATAAGATTATCACCGGTCAGGAACTCGCCGATGTAGAGTTCCATGCCGTGCGCGGCGTGGAGGGCATCAAGGAAGCCACAGTCAAAGTGGGTGATATGGATGTCAACGTGGCCGTGGCACACAGCACCGGTGAGGCCGCCAAGCTTCTGGATGCGGTTAAGAGCGGTGAAAAGCAGTATCACTTCATCGAGGTCATGGGCTGCCCGGGCGGATGCGTAAATGGGGGAGGCCAGCCCATCGTACCCTCCTCCATCCGTTCCTTTACAGACATCCGGGTGGAGCGTGCCAAGGCTCTCTACAACGAGGATGTATCCAAGCCGATCCGCAAGAGCCATGAAAATCCTCAGATCAAGAAGGTATACGAGGACTTTCTGGAGAAGCCAAACAGCCACAAAGCCCACCGCCTGCTCCACACCACGTATACGAAGAGGCCCAAGTATAAGCCCGCGGAAAGCTGATGAATTCAGAGTCAAAGCCTGAAAAAGAATAAACCGTACGGCGAGGCATCCCTCGCCGTTTTCCTTTCCCTTGTGTGTTTTCCTTAAGAAGAACTTTTTTATGGCAGATGCGATAGGTGCCAGAAAATCCAAGTATATAAAGGATTTGAAGGCAGATCATGCCTCCTGTTTTCATACCATGGCCCTTGCTATTTTTTGGAAAGAATGTTTTAATAATAATTCCTTGGTATACAATGAGAGGGAACGAAAGAAGGGATCGCGCTGGATATTCAATGGTATCCTGGGCATATGGCCAAGGCAAAGCGTCTGTTGCAGTCCCAGCTCTCCAAGATTGATCTGGCCATTGAGCTTTGCGATGCCAGGCTTCCTCTCTCAAGCCGCAATCCTGTCCTGGATGGTTTGCTTCGCAACAAACGGCGGGTGTTGTTGCTTTGCAAGGCTGATTTGGCAAGACCCGAGCAGACCAAGGCCTGGCTTTCATACTATAAAAGCCAGGGCATTGATGCCATGGAGTACGATGCCGGGCCGCAAAGGACAAAACAGGCAAGGGCTCTGATTGAGAAAGCCGCCGCCCGGGTAATCCAGCGGGGTTTGGAGCGGGGTATGCAAAAGACCATCCGAGCCATGGTTGTGGGTGTGCCCAATGTGGGAAAGAGTACTTTTATCAACCGGCTGTATGGAAGCGGTATCACCCAGGTGGCGGACCGCCCCGGCGTCACCCGCGCCAACCGCTGGGTCAAGGTCGGTCCTTACCTGGAAGTGATGGATACCCCCGGAATGCTTTGGCCCAAAATCGATGATCCTCTTGCCGCCACCCGCCTGGCCTTTATCGGCACCATCCGGGATGCGGTGTATGATCAGGAGGCATTGTGCGTCCATCTGCTCCAGGATTTGATGAGGGTCATGCCCCAGGCTACCGCACAGCGGTACAGGATCAAAAATCCGGACGCCAAAGGCCATGAGCTCCTGGAGGAGGTCTGCCGTGGCAGGGGCTTTTTAATGCGGGGGGGTATTTTTGATTTCGAGCGGGCCTGCGCGGTCATTCTGGATGAGTTCCGGGATGGCAAGGTGGGTCGCATCACCCTGGAAGAGGCCCCTGCAGCTGGCGTACCTGAGCCGTCTCCCAAGGAGCCCTCCAATGAATAAGGCGATGCCCTCCCCCAAGCGTCTGGCACATTTTGAAGAGTTGGTGACTCATGACCGGCAGTTTTCCGGCTTTGGCGTGTCTCTGGCGGGCATGGATGAAGTGGGCCGGGGCCCTTTGCTGGGTCCAGTGGTCACAGCCTGCGTCATCATGCCCCCGCAGCCTCTTCTCCCCTGGATTGACGACAGCAAAAAGCTTTCTGCCGCCAGGCGAGAGGAAGTCTTTGAGGAAATCTGCCGTTGTGCGATGTTTATCGGAGTGGGGGAGGCAAGCGCGGCGGAGATCGATGAGATGAACATCCTTGGCGCTACCAGGATGGCCATGGAACGGGCAGCAGAAAAAGCCCCTGCGACCCTATGCCTGGTGGATGCGGTGCAGGGTCTGCGCCTTCCTTTTCCCACCAAGCCCATCCTCCACGGTGACTCTCTCAGCTATCATATCGCGGCGGCCAGCATTGTGGCCAAGGTCATCCGGGACCGGATGATGGCAAAGATGGATGCATTATATCCAGGCTATGGTCTTGGCAGAAACATGGGCTATGGAACAGCGGAGCATATCCGGGCCATCGCCGCCTTTGGACCTACCCCCATGCATAGGAGGACCTTCATCGGCAAATTCCTGCGGGAAAGAAGGAGCGATCCATGAGATATCGGCTTTTGCGGTGGATGTTTCTTTTGGTGTTGCTGCTTGCGTTGTTGCCCGGCCTACGCTCTATTGGGGAGGCCTATCCCAACCTGGTTCCCAACGGCAGCTTTGAAGAAATAGACGATCAGCAAAAGCCTGTGGATTGGTTTGCCTATGCCTACCGCGCTCAGGCCGGATACTCTCGCATGGTGGTTACAGACGAAAAGGCCCACAGCGGTCAGTTTAGCGCGCTGGTGGAAAATGCCAACGCCAATGATGCCCGCTTTGTGTGTACGCTGGCGGTGGAGCCGGAAAGGCTTTACCGGTTTTCTGGCTATATTCTGGTGGAAACCATGGGCGATCAGGGCAAGGGGGCAAATTTGGCTCTTGAGGAGCTTTATGCATCTTCCCAGGGGCTTTTTGACACCCAAGGCCAGTGGCAGTATGTGGAATGGTATGGGGAAACCGGGCCCGGTCAGCGATTGGTTGAGATTGGCGTACGGGTGGGCGGCTATGGTGCGGAGAGCATCGGCAAGGCCTATTTTGATGATATTGTCGTCCAGGAGGTGAACAGCCTGCCAGAGGAAGCCGTGGCCTCCCTCTGGTACAAGTCGGAGAGTTCCCGCCAGGTTGATTCCGAAACGGACGAAGAAAGCGGTCAAAAGAGTACGGCCTGGTTTGTGGCCCTGGCCATCTTGTATGTAGTGCTTGCGCTGATGATACAACCCCTGCTGGAGGGGGAGAGGGAACGGTTGATTCCTGCCGGAGAGAAGCGCGGCCATCGCCTGCTTTGGGCAGTATTCGGCCTCCTGCTGTTTGTGGCATTCATGATACGGGTTGTGCTGGCCTACCAGGTGGAGGGCTACCAGGTTGACATCAACTGCTTTACCGCGTGGAGTACACGCATGGCCGAGGTGGGTCCTGCCAAGTTCTACGCTGAGGGTTATTTCTGTGACTATCCTCCCGGTGCTTTGCTGGTGCTGTGGCCCATTGGCCTGTTGATCAAGGGCATTGATCAATCGTTGCTGGGGATGGTCCTGTTGCCTCTGGAGCAGCGCCTGCTTTTCATCAAACTTATCCCCATCCTTTGCGATTTGATCGGGGCTTTGTACCTGTTCTCCTTTTCTCGCAAACGTATTCCCAATAAAGCGGCGATGACCTTGTCCCTGCTGTATGCCCTAAACCCCGCCACATTGGTGAATGGCGCTGCCTGGGGCCAGATCGACTCCCTGTTGGCGCTTCTTATGATGCTCACAGCCTCCTTCGCCATCCGCCGTCAATGGAGGGTGGCGGTGCCTCTTTTTGTGGTTGGCGTGCTCACCAAACCTCAAGCGCTGTTGCTGGCTCCCGTCGCCCTAATCTGGTTGTTGGTATCCATCACCCGTGAAAAGGGGAGAGGGAAGGAACTTAAGGAATTTCTATTGGGGCTGTTAATCGCTCTTGTCTGTGCCGTTGCGATTGTATTCCCCTTTGCAATTGGTCAACCCAAGCCCCTTGCCTGGCTCATCGGCCTGTATGGGGAGACGCTGGGCTCCTATGGCTATGCCGCCGTCAATGCCGCCAACCTGTATTACCTGCTGGGAGCCAACTGGGTCAGCATCGATGTACTGGTGCCCGCCGCAACCGCCTTGGTATTTGGAGCGGCTTTGCTGGGTCTGGGTGTTCTGGGGCTGATCGTAAACCGAGTAAAAATCAACCCGCGCGCCGGGGATCAACAGAGCCGCAGTCGGGTTGTGGGACCGGGGGCCGGGGAAGACAGTACGAGGCGATTTGCGCTTTCCGTGTTGTTAGCCGTGGCCGGGGTTCTGATTGCGATTCTGGGCCTGATTGGTTTATCCTATGGCATATTGGGAACTCTCCTGATGGTATTTGTCTTTGCTTGGGTTGCGGTGTGCTGCTTTACGGACCGCAGGCCCGAGCGCCTCCCCTTCTGGATGACCATGGCTTTGATTGGGGTCTATGTCCTGGGTGTGAAGATTCACGAGCGGTATCTCTTCATAGGCCTGCCTCTGCTGCTGATGGCTTATGCGACCACCAGGGACAAGCGGATGCTGGGGCTGCTCACGGGCTTTTCAGCCACCACCTTTGTCAATACCGCCATTGTGCTGGATAACTCCATTCTCTTTGGGTCCAAGCAGGGGCATCTGAACCCCGATACCCTGGGACTGAACGTGATTTTGTGTCTCATCAACCTGTTTCTTTGCGCCTACGCCGGATATATCAGCTTTGTCGGTGTGCGTGAGAGCAAGCCTGTCCCTCAAGCACAGGCAGCAAAACGGGCACACACGCCCTACAAAGAGGCACTGCTTTGTCCCAGGGATGCGAGGCTGCACCTGGAGGGAAAAGATTGGCTGATCATGGGAATTACCACCGTGCTTTATGCCTGCCTGACTTTCACCAATCTGGGCAGTACCGTAGCACCCCGGAAAGGCTGGGTCTCCACATCTCCCCAGGAAACCATCACCTTTGAGCTGGAAGCCCGGGAGGATTTCTCCCTGGTCTATTATGCCGGTGTCAGTTATGAAAACTTCAGCGTGGCCGTCAGCGAGGATGGAGTCGTCTGGTCCCAGGAGTACCCCTGCGAGATGCGCCAGGGCTTGTGCTACCGCTGGCAGTATGCGATCCGAATGAAGGAAGATGGATCCGGTTTTTTAGAGGATTATCCCCAGAACATCCTTTGGTTAAACGGCAAATACCTTCGGTTGACAGCCGGACAAGCAGGCTTGAATCTGCTGGAAATCATGGCCCGCGATGCGGAGGGTACAGCCCTGCCCATGCAGGTGGTAGGACACGCCCATGCCAAGGACACAATTCTGGGGGAGGCCCAGCCCCCCGAAAACCTGCTGGACGAGCAAAATACCCTCCGGGGGGAGCCGGGTTGGTTCAATGGTACCTATTTCGATGAAATCTATCATGCTCGGACCGCCTATGAACATCTCCACGGTTTGCCTCCCTATGAAACTACCCACCCACCGCTTGGGAAGCTGATGATGGCGGCTGGAATTGCCCTTTTTGGCATGACGCCCTTTGGCTGGCGCTTTGCCGGAGCCCTGGTGGGCGTTCTGATGCTGCCCGTCCTGTATCTGTTGGCCAAGCAGCTCACCCGCAGGCGCGACCTGGCGACGTTCGCCATGCTGCTGTTTGGCTTTGACCTCATGCACTTCACCCAGACCCGCATTGCCACCATCGACTCCTTTCCTGTGCTGTTCATCCTGTTGAGTTTCTTGTGCATGGCAAGATACCTGATGACGGATGTGTTTGCCCTTGAGGAAGGTGAGCCTGGCCGGTTATTCAGCCGCGCCTTCTGGAAAAGCCTGATCTCCTTGGCCTTCAGTGGTCTGTTTATGGGCCTGTCCATCGCCAGTAAATGGATTGGCCTCTATTCTGCTGTTGGCTTGGCTGTGCTGTTCTTCATCGCGGTTTACCGTCAGTTCCGTATGCACCTGGTGTCCTTTGAGCCGGACTTGGGAGACAAGGAGCTCACTTCTCTCCAGCAGGCGCGCTTGAAGAACGTTCAGGATTTTACCCTTCCAAGAATTCTCATCACCTGTGGATTTTGCTTGTTCTTCTTCTTGCTGGTGCCCGGTATGCTCTATTTCCTGAGCTATGTGCCCTACCTTAAGCCCACCGGAGCAGTAACGATCCAGCGTGTCTGGCAGGCCCAGCAGGGGATGCTGAACTACCACAGCACACCGGGCCTGGGTATGGATCATCCTTTCCAGTCCCCTTGGTGGCAGTGGCCTTTGATATTAAAGCCCATGTGGTTTGCCCAGGACAGGTTTGAACCGGAGGGTTTTGCCTCCACCATTATATGCATGGGCAATCCGCTGATCTTTTATGTGGGAGCGGTGGCCATGGTGGCAGTGATGGCGCTGTTTGTGCGCAAGTACCTGTCCTTTGAGGGCGGCATCCGCTTGCGGGACGGTGATGGCAACATGGCACTCACAGTGCTGGTGGTAGGTTTCCTTGCCCAGTTCCTGCCCTGGGTGCTGGTGCCCAGGTCCATGTTCATCTACCATTATTTTGCCAGCGTACCCTTTATCATCCTGGCTACCACCTGGATTTTCTCCTGCCTGCCCGAGGGGATGCCAAGGCTCCGTCGGACTCTCCTGTGGGGCTATGCAGCCCTGGCTGCGGTCTTCTTTGTGATGTTCTATCCCTATGCCTCAGGCATGCTCACGCCCACAGCCTGGCTGGATGCCATGAAATGGTTCCCCAAGCTGTATTACTAAAGCGGAAAGAAGGTGCCCTGTTGCTGGCACATACCCTATCCTGTGGCCTGGAGGGTGTCCATGGCTTTGTAGTGGATGTGGAGGCTTTTCTCAGCAATGGTCTACCGGGGTTTGACCTGGTGGGTCTGCCCAGCGCCGCGGTCAAAGAGAGCAGGGATCGCATCCGCGCCGCCCTATTGGTCAGCGGATTTTCCTGGCCTTTTCAGAAGATGACCATAAACCTTGCTCCTGCGGATATCCGCAAGGAGGGCACCAGCTTTGAATTGGCCATTGCCATCGCCCTGCTGGCTGCGGAGAAGCCCGAGGAATATCATGACCTTGACAAGACCCTGTTGTTGGGAGAGCTGTCTCTGGAAGGGAAGCTGATGCCCATCCACGGAGCGCTGGGTATGGTAATCACCGCAACCGGCCACGGGATTGCACGGGTGATTTTACCCAGGCAAAACGCCCGGGAGGTGGCCTGCATCACAGGGATCGATGTGTATCCGGCGGAGAACCTGCTCCAGGTGATCGATCACCTCAATGGCAAGGAGCATCTGAACAGGCAAGTTCCCGTGTCCTATGAGGGGCTGCTCAAGGAACGGGTAATTCGTCACGACATGAAGTACGTAAAGGGCCAGGCGATTGCCAGAAAGGCGCTGGAGGTGGCCGCAGCAGGCGGTCATAACTTGCTGATGGTTGGTATTCCCGGTAGCGGAAAGACAATGCTGGCCCGCTGTTTGCCCGGTATATTGCCCCCCATGAGCTATGAGGAGGCATTGGAAACAACTTTGATTCATTCCGCATCAGGAGAACTGGGGGAGGATGAAGGGCTCATCACGGAGCGGCCTTTTCGTTCCCCTCATCACAACATCTCCATGCCCGCCATGATTGGCGGCGGGGGAAGGGTCAGGCCTGGTGAGGTGTCACTGGCTCACAACGGAGTGTTGTTTTTGGATGAATTACCGGAGTTTCAGCGCCCAACCCTGGAGAGCCTTCGCCAGCCCCTGGAAGATGGGTGCGTATATATCAAGCGGGTGGCCAGCAAGGCCAGTTATCAGAGCCGCTGCATGCTGGTAGCGGGTATGAATCCCTGCCCCTGCGGGAACCATGGGAGCCGGGTAAAACAGTGCCGCTGCACCCCGGCCGAAATCAACCGCTATATGGGAAAGATCAGCGGGCCTCTGCTGGACCGGATGGATATGCAGGTGGAAATGGACGCGGTATCCATTCAGGAAATCGAGGGAACGGGGGAGCAGGAGGACAGCGCTACCGTCCAGACCCGGGTATGGAAGGCCAGGTTACGCCAGCAGGAGCGATACAGAAATGAAGCGTATTTCTGCAACGCACACTTGCCTCAGGAGGCAATAGAGAGGCATTGCCGGATGGATGACCAGGCCAAAGCGCTTTTGCACCAGGCGGTGGAAAGGTTTCACATCAGTATGCGGGCTTATGCCCGCATTCGCAAGGTAGCGAAAACCATCGCTGATCTGGCGGAGCGAGATATAATCAACGCTCAGGATATGGCACAGGCCATCCGCTTTCGTAACGCGGAAGGCTTGCTGGGGAGGTGAGATGGCAGATGTGGAGCGAGGAGCAAAAATGTCTTCTATGGCTATCCTCGGCCGAGGTGAGCGCTGACCGTGTACACTCGTTGCTGGAGAAGTACGGCTCTGCTCAGGAAATCTGGGAAGCCTTTGGTACGGCTGGCCGGCCCATTTTTTCCCCCAGAACATCGGAGATTCTGGGAAAATGGCACAGTCGGGACGCTCTGGAGGATTTGATTGACCGCCTGCAGAGGCAACGAGTTCATGTGCTGTTTCAGAAGGATGCACTCTACCCGGAACTGCTGAATGCTATTGACGATCCACCCTATCTCCTGTACTATATGGGCGACCTGAAAGGCCTGGTCAGGCCCATGGTAGCTGTTGTGGGCACCCGGATACCCAGCCGCTACGGGAAGGAAATGGCGTTTTCCATAGCTCAGGGGCTGGCAGATGTTGGCGTGGGCGTGGTCAGCGGGCTGGCCCGTGGCATCGACAGCAGCGCGCATGAAGGTGCCCTGAAGGCCCAAGGGGTCACCATAGCGGTACTGGGAAGCGGGCTGAACGTGTGCTATCCTCCGGAGAAAGGGCCCCTGCTGCGAGCCATTGTGGAGGGCGGCGGGCTTGCCCTGAGCGAATATCCCTTGGACGCGGAGCCCGTCAACTATCACTTTCCCCATCGCAACCGGGTGATTGCGGGCCTGAGCCATGGCCTGGTGTTTGTTGAGGGGAAGGTGCAAAGCGGCGGCATGACCACCGTTTTTCTCGCCTTAAAGCAAGGACGGGAGGTCTTTGCCGTACCGGGCCAGGTGGGGACCTCCGGGTCAGAGGGTCCCCATGCCATCCTTCGGGAGGGTGCCAGGCTGGTGACCTGCGCTGGGGATATCCTGGAGGATTTATCCATTACGCTAGCGCCCAGTCAGTCAAGGCCCGGGGCGATGAGCAGCGAATCGCCCACGGAGGAAGCGATCCTTTCAGCCCTTGGGAGAGAAGCAATGGGACTGGATGCTTTATGCAAGACTGTCGGGGTTTCAGAGGACGAGATGATTGCGCAGCTGAGCGTGATGGAGATCACAGGGCAGGTCGTCAGGGAGGCGGGAAATGTTTTCCGCCTGTCCTTGCTGCGGTAGCTCAGGAGTGAAGGAGGAACAGCCCATGGCCACAACATCTACCAATCCAAACGCGAAATTGGTGATCGTGGAATCCCCTGCCAAGGCCAAGACCATCGCGAAGTTTTTGGGTAAGGGGTATAAAGTGGAGGCCTCACAGGGTCATGTGCGGGATCTGCCAAAGTCTCAGCTGGGGGTGGATCCCCAGCAGGATTTTGCCATGAAATATATCACCATCCGGGGCCGTGGTGACATCTTGGCCCGGATCAAGAAAGAAGCCAAGACCGCCTCCAGCATCTACCTGGCAACTGACCCCGATCGGGAGGGTGAAGCCATTTCCTGGCATTTGGCCAACACCCTGGATATTGATCCCAGCAAGCCTTGCCGCATCGAGTTCCATGAGATCACCAAGAAGGCAGTGAAGGACGCCATTGATCATGTGCGGCCCATCGACATGCACCGGGTGGACGCTCAGCAGGCTCGCCGGGCGTTGGATCGGCTGGTGGGATACAAGATTAGCCCGCTTTTATGGGCCAAGGTGAAAAAAGGCCTTTCCGCAGGCCGGGTTCAAAGCGTTGCAACCCGCATGGTGGTCGAGCGGGAGCAGGAGATTGAGAGCTTCATCCCTGAAGAATACTGGGATATTCTTGCCACCTCCTCCGCTACCAACCAGAAAGGCAAGAAGATTCTTTTCCAGAGCAGGTTGACGAACCTGGATGGAAAGAAGGCGACAATCACCAACGAAAAGGATGCCTTGGCGGCCAAGGACCGTATTCTGAAGGCGACCTTTACTGTCGGTTCCGTTAAAACCGGTGACAAGCTTCGCAGGCCGCAGCCGCCCTTTACCACATCCAGCCTCCAGCAGGAGGCCAGCCGCAAGCTCAACTTTTCCACCGCGAAGACCATGCAGGTGGTACAGCAGCTCTACGAGGGGATCGACCTGGGCAAGGCCGGGACGGTAGGCCTGGTCACCTACATCCGTACGGACAGCGTACGGGTCAGCGCGGAGGCCATCACAGCGGTCAGGGAGTATATCACGAACCAGTATGGGGAGGCTTACTGTCCTCCCAAGCCCAACGAATATAAGGGCCGCAAGAATGCACAGGATGCACACGAAGCCATCCGTCCGACCTATATGACCCATAGCCCCGAGAGCGTTAAGGCCTATCTGACACGGGAACAGAACAACCTTTACAAGCTGATATATAATCGCTTTGTGGCCAGCCAGATGCAGCCGGCGGTGTTTCAGACCCTGACGCTGGATATTCGCGGAGATGGGGTGGAGTTGCGCTATTACGGCGAGCATATGACCTTTGCCGGTTATCGGGCCATCTATGTGGAAAGTGAGGATGAAGAGGTGGAGGCACCCGAGTCCGCCATGCCTATGCTGAAGGAAGGGGATCCGGTGGCAATCCAGTCCGTGGACGCATCTCAGCATTTTACCCAGCCACCGGCCCGGTATACGGAAGCCTCTTTGGTGAAGACCCTGGAAGAAAAGGGGATCGGGCGCCCAAGCACATACGCCCCAACCATTACCACCATCATCACACGGGGCTATGTGTCCAGGGAAAAGAAGCGCCTCTTTCCCACGGAGCTTGGCAGGATGGTCACCAGCATGATGACGGAGTATTTTGCTCCCATCGTGGACACGGAGTTTACCGCCTCCATGGAGGACCGGCTGGACACTGTTGAGGAGGGCAAGACCGATTGGCGGCAAATCTTGCGGGAGTTCTACCCACCCTTTGAGAAGATGCTGGGAGTGGCGGAGGAACAAATTGAAAAGGTTGAGGTGAAGGACGAGGTCAGTGATGTGACCTGCGACAAGTGCGGGTCCATGATGGTGTACAAGATGGGCCGCTTTGGTAAGTTTCTGGCCTGCCCCAACTTTCCGGAATGCCGCAATGCCAAGCCCATCGTGCACTATATCAATGCACCCTGCCCCAAGTGCGGCGCGCGGCTTATGGAAAAAAACAGCCGGAAAAACCGGAAATTCTTTGGCTGTGAAAGATACCCGGACTGTGACTTCGTAAGCTGGGAGATGCCCATTGAAGCGAAATGCCCACAATGCGGCAGTTATATGGTGGAAAAGCAGGGCAAGAAGGGCGAGAGGATCCACCTGTGCGCCAATGAGACCTGCCGCCACAAGGTAACGGTAAAGCCACAAGAGGATGACGAAGCATGAGGGCGACGGTGATTGGTGGAGGGCTGGCCGGCTGTGAAGCAGCATGGCAGTTGGCCCGGCAGGGAGTCCGGGTGGATTTGTATGAAATGAAGCCAAGCAGGAAAACACCGGCCCAAGCGCTTTCTACCATGGCAGAGCTGGTGTGCAGCAACAGTTTGCGCTCCGACCGTCTGTCCAATGCTGTGGGGTTGCTCAAAGCGGAGATGCGAAAACTGGATTCCCTCATCATGCGGGTAGCAGATGAGACTGCCGTGCCTGCCGGAGGGGCCCTGGCCGTAGACAGGGAACTCTTTTCTGCGGGGGTGGACGGGGCTATCCGTTCCCATCAACAGATAACGGTCCATGAAAAGGAAGTCACGGAGATTCCCCGTGAGGACCCGGTGATCATTGCTACAGGGCCGCTTACCAGCGACGCGCTATCCCATTCCATTGCCAGGATGGAGGGTTTGTCTTTGCTTCATTTCTATGATGCGGCAGCTCCCATCGTCACGGCGGACTCCCTGGATATGGACAAGGTATTCCCCATGTCCCGGTATGAGAGAGGGGAGGACTACCTCAACTGCCCTATGGACCGGGAGGAGTATTATGCATTCTGGGAGGCTTTATGCGCCGCACAGACTGTACCGGTTCATGGCTTTGAGGAAAAGGCCGTTTTTGAGGGCTGTATGCCCATCGAGAGCATGGCGAAACGGGGAGAGATGGCCATGGCTTTTGGTCCGTTGAAGCCTGTGGGGCTTACAGACCCTCGCACCGGACGGGAGCCCTTTGCTGTGGTGCAGCTCCGCAGGGACAACAGGGAAGGGTCTCTGTACAATTTGGTGGGCTTTCAGACCAGGCTTACCTTTCCGGAGCAGCGGCGGGTTTTTTCCATGATCCCGGGGCTTTCACAGGCGGAATTTGCTCGCTACGGTGTCATGCATCGCAATACATTTTTGAACAGTCCTGGTTTTCTGGATGATACCTATCAGGTGGTGGGTAAGCCCGGCATCTATTTTGCCGGGCAGATCACCGGGGTGGAGGGCTATGTGGAGAGCGCGGGAAGCGGCCTCCTGGCGGGCATTGCACTGGCAGCTTGCCTTCATGACCAGGCACCACCCCGGTTTTCCGGCAGGACGGCTTTGGGAGCCATGGCCCGGTATGTCAGCACGCCCAATCGGCATTTTCAGCCCATGAACTGCGCCTTTGGCCTGATAGACCCTCTGGAGGTCGTGCCAGGACAACGGAAAATCCGAAATAAACAACAGCGCTATGAAGCTATCTCTCAAAGGGCATTGGCAGAAATCGATGAGATTTTACATGCCCCGTCCACGAGTCCCACCTCCCTTTCTGGCAAATATATGCTATACTGATTTCAAA
This sequence comes from Clostridiales bacterium, assembly GCA_012729115.1. GTDB lineage: Bacteria > Bacillota > Clostridia > Christensenellales > Aristaeellaceae > Limiplasma. The sequence continues at coordinate 46,975 of JAAYDR010000094.1, forward strand.
GCGGACGAAGGAGATTTTGCGATGATGAAACGTCATGTGGCCTTGATCTTGACTCTTTGCGTGATGTTGTGGACAGTCCCGGTGACCTCCTTGGCTGCCGCCAGGCAAATGCGGGATGGGGTACCGGTCTGGAACGAACAGACGGTGAAGGAATATGCCCGGGACTATATGGCAGGCGAAAACCTTGAGACGTTGCTTGGTTATTATGACCTGCAGGTTCGTCGCTATATGCCCATGGCCACTTACGAAACCATGCTTAGCGAAATTGAGTGGATGACCGGAGAGTTTATCGAGTTTGGCACTTACAGCTCCTATGTGGAGCCAGAGCACATGACCAAGACCCATGTGCTTCACCTTTGCATGGAAAAGCAGGACCTGGATATGTACTTTGTCCATAAGGACAAGCCCGATGACTGGGAAGTCATGGCCATCGAATTCGTACCTGCGGCAAAGCAACTCGTCAGTGACGGGCGGGACATGTTGGTATCGGATGGGCAGCAGGAAACCGGAAACGCCCCAGTGAAAAGCAAGCCCGCCTACGCTGAGATCCAGGTAGTGGTGGGCACAGCTCCCTATGAGCTTAAGGGTATTCTGACTTTACCCCAAGGTGCGGACAAGGATCACCCGGTTCCTGCCTGTGTTCTGGTCCATGATTTTGGCCCCCAGGATATGGATGAGTCCCTTGGGCAAACGAAATTGTTTGCGGATATTGCGGGTGAGTTTGCAAAAAAGGGCATCGCTACCCTGCGTTATGACAAGCGCACCTACACCTATCGCTCTGTGGAACCCCAGAATCAATTGTCGGCGATTTCCCTGGAGAGAGAAACAGTTCAGGATGCCCTTTCCGCCGGGACGCTGCTAAGGAATCATGAAGCCATCCGCTCGGATCGGATTGTATTGGTAGGCCATGGTCTGGGAGCCATGCTGGCGCCAAAGATCGCCACAGATGGGGATGGGTTGTTCTGCGCCATGGTGATGATCGCAGGCAGGCCCCTCGCTTCTGATGATCAGCCAGCCCTGCGTGAGATCAATCAAATTCGTCAAATTCGTGAACTGAAAATACCCACATATATCGTGCAGGGGAGCCGGGATGGCCGTGTCGCGGTTGAAAGTGGCGTGGAAGCCTATGAAGACGCACTGGGCGATAAAGCCAGATTTGTGGATTATACAGTCTATCGGGGACTGAACCACTATCTGATGAAAAGCGCCGGAGGTGGAAACGGTGGCAAGGAAACCAACGAGGAATACGACATTCCCATGAAGCTGGATTCCGCTGCCGCCAGAGACATGACGGCATGGCTGAAGGGCCTTTGGGAAGTAGAAGAAACGGAATGAGGAACGTAGAATGACATTTCATGGAACAACCATCTGTGCTGTGAAGCGCGGAAATCAGGTAGCCATCGCTGGGGATGGCCAGGTGACCATGGGAGAGAATACAGTATTTAAATCTTCCGCCAGGAAGGTGAGACGGCTCTATCGCGGTCAGGTCATAGCGGGCTTCGCGGGTTCGGTGGCAGACGCATTTACCCTCTGTGAGCGCTTTGAGGAAAAGCTTACCCAGTGCGGGGGCAACCTGGAAAGGGCAGCTGTCAACCTGGCCCAGGACTGGCGGGGAGATAGCGTGATGCGCAAGCTGGAAAGCATGCTCATCGTTGCGGACGCCGGCAACATGCTGGTTCTCAGTGGCAACGGAGAGGTTATCGATCCGGACGATGGCGTAGCTGCCATCGGGTCCGGCGGCAATTACGCCTTGGCTGCCGCCAGGGCTCTGGTGCAGAATACCGGCTTGTCTGCCCAGGAGATCGCTGTAAAAGCGCTGGAGGTAGCTGCTTCCATTTGCGTATTTACCAACGACCATATCTCTGTGGAGGTTATAGGAGGCGCGTCATGAAGGAGTATACCCCCCGGGAGATCATGCGCGAGCTCGACCGGTATATCATCGGTCAGGACGAGGCCAAACGTGCTGTGGCGGTGGCTCTTCGCAATCGTTACCGCCGCTCACAGCTGGACGAGGAGCTTCGCAACGAAATCAACCCAAAGAACATTCTCATGATTGGACCCACCGGCGTAGGCAAGACCGAAATTGCACGCAGACTGGCCAAGTTGGTTAACGCACCTTTTATCAAGGTGGAGGCAACCAAGTTTACCGAGGTTGGCTATGTGGGCCGAGATGTGGATAGTATCATCAGAGACTTGATGGAGAATTCCATTCGGATGGTGCGGGATGAGTATGCAAAAAAGGTAGAGGCTCGGGCTATGGTGCTGGCGGAGGACCGCCTGGTGAGCCTGCTGGTGCATCCGCCCAAGAAGAGCAGCAGCAATCCTTTTGAATTTTTGATGGGCGGTCGAAAAGAACCGGATGTCCCTCAGGAGGAACAGGAGAAGCTCGCTACACGCCGGGGCGAGGTGTTGGAGCAGCTAAAAAGCGGAGCACTGGAGGACAGGGAAATCGAAATTGAGGTGGAGGAAGCCGCACCCCAGTTGGAGGTGGGCGGCAGCGCCATCAACATCGGAGATATGATGGGCGGCATCATGCCCAAACGGACCAAAATCCGTCGGGTTAAGGTGAAGGATGCCAGGAAGATTCTGCTGCAGGAGGAGTCGGAGAAACTCATCGATGAAGATGCGGTTCGGGAGGAGGCTGTGCGCCGGGCGGAGCAGCATGGGATTGTCTTCATTGACGAGATCGATAAGATCGCCGGGCGTTCCGCAGGTGGCCATGGGCCGGATGTAAGCCGGGAAGGGGTACAGCGGGACATTCTGCCCATTGTGGAAGGCTGCACCGTCAACACCAAATACGGGGCCGTGCGTACAGATTTTATCCTGTTCATCGCAGCGGGAGCTTTCCATGTGGCAAAGGTCACGGATGTGATCCCGGAGCTCCAAGGCCGCTTCCCTGTGCACGTTCACCTGAAAAGCCTGTCACGGGAGGATTTCAAGGCGATTTTGACCCAGCCGGAGAATGCGCTGACCCGCCAGTACGAGGCTTTGCTGGCAGTGGACAAGGTATTTTTGTCCTTTGAGGATTCAGCCATCGATGCCATTGCCAACGCGGCCTATATGATCAACGAGACGAAAGAGGACATTGGGGCCCGTCGCCTTCACGCTGTGTTTGAGAAGTTGCTTGAGGATATTTCTTTCAATGCCGGTGGCGAAGAAATGCCAAACGTCTATCTCAACATCAACGGGGATTATGTGATGGAACACCTGGGCAAGGACGATGTACCAATGGACTTCAAGAGGTTTATCCTATAAACCTGATGGGAGCATCCCCTTCAAGTTGAACACCGTTCGACATGTGCTTGCCCGGCATATGCCGAACGGTTAAAGATTCGGTTTGCGGGCGCGGTTTGCGGGGCATGGTGCAAAACGCGAAAAAACCGAACTTGGTCGTTGACTTTGCCGCAGAACTCTGTTATAATCACTTTCGCTGGTTCGTAAACGATGGAGAGATGGCCGAGCGGTTGATGGCGCTGGTCTTGAAAACCAGTGATACCGAAAGGTACCGGGGGTTCGAATCCCTCTCTCTCCGCCAGCATACCCGGTAATCCTTCCCGCATGACAGGATAAACCGGGATGTAAGGGAACAGGAATGATCAACCGTCCATATGGAGAAGTACCCAAGTGGCCGAAGGGGCTCCCCTGCTAAGGGAGTAGTGTGCGAAAGTGCAGCGAGGGTTCAAATCCCTCCTTCTCCGCCAAAAGCCCGCCGCAGTAACGATTGCGGCGGGCTTTTCATTTGTATGCTTTAGCAAGAAATAACCACCAGCAGAGCTGGTGAGGATAAAGAACTTAAGATACAGGAAACCTCCTTTGCTATAATGATGCTGGTCTGGCAACCGCAACAAAGCAAAGGAGG